>CAINXK010000310.1 GCA_903854805.1 uncultured Anaerolineae bacterium | reverse complement strand
TTCCTTGACGGTCTTGGCACCATCGCGTGAGTAGCGCGCAGCTTCGGCTGAATCACGGGTGACGGCCTGGGCGTTGGTGGTGACCTGTTCAATGGCGGTGCTGATGCGCGAAGCTACCTGCGAAGCCTTGGTGACGGCGTTGGCCTGTTCCTGCGCGCCCCTGGCGACGCCGTCGATGGCGCGGCTCATCTGCTCCACCGATCCGGCCGTCCTGGTGACGCCTTCGGTCTGTTCGGTGGTGCCCTTGGCAACTTGCTGGATGGTGATGGCGATCTGGTTAGTGGCTTCACCAGATTGTTCGGAAGCCTTGGCCAGCTGTGCGGCAGCGGATGCCACCGAATTGGCGCTGTCGGCTACCTGGCCGATTACCTTTTGGAGACTGGCAATCATCTTTGAGAAGGCATTCCCTAGTTCATCTTTTTCCGATTTAGGTCTGACCGATAGGGATAAGTCGTTCTGTGCGATGCTATTGGCGGCCTGCGCCATTTCTTGCATATAGGTTTCAGCCCCCGCCAGGCTCTTTCCGGCAGTCCCAAATTCGTCATCCCGGTTCGTTAGGGAATCTTTTATTTCCTGCGATACATCCCGGTTAAGATTGCCCTTGCTGATATTTGCCAGGGACCCGGACATGATAGCCAGAGGTAAGGTGATCGAGCGGCTAATCACGGTTCCCAAGCCCAGGGCCAGTAAAATCGCAAAAATTGCAACCCCAATCAGTAAATTTCTGGAAGAAGCAAAGGTCACATCGCCTTGCGCGTTGACTTCGCCGGCTATCCGCGAGTTGATTGCTGACAGTTCGGTTAGCGCAGTTTCCACGTCTGTGTAGGCTGTTATGAATTGCGAACCTGCTCCCAGCAATGTTTTAGCGCCAGCAAGGTCGCCATTTTTGACACTGGCGGTAATATTTTTAATTTCCTGCTGAAGAAGTGGCCAGTTCTTATCGAAACTTGCCAACCCAGTCTTCTCTTCTGGATCAAGTTGGGTGGCGCGATAAGCATCCAACTGGGTGTTCATATTGTTAATACTGGCGTTGAGGTTCTGTTCGTACTTATCGATATTTTCAGGGAAGACGATCATCCCGTTTAGATAGATCCTGAGATTCGACTCTTCCATGTTGGCTAACCCCAACTGTTGAATTGGCAATGTCCGGTCGAAGTACATCGACGTCATCCCATTGTTGATGTTGTTCATGCCGGTGTAACTGATCAAAGAAATCGCGATCATAAGCAAGATGACTGCACCGAAACTGCCAAACAGTTTGACACCCGTCTTGAGATTATTGATCCATTTCATGGCTTTTCTCCTTAAACGCTCACTGGATGTTTATAAATAAAACTTCAGACCTGGGCATGCTCTACCAATAAATAATTGGATGCCAATAACATAAAATCGATCCTGATGCTCGTAATTAGAACTACGGTTCGATCAACTAATTGATATTCTGAAAACACATTATCGTTCCTTATGGCCGGTGGCACACCTGGAACCCGAAATAGATCGGGTTTACCAGGCCATAATGAATATCACCCCCCAGTTTCCACCACAACAAAATCTTACCTGTGATGAAGTTTAACCATTGTATATTAAGAATATTATTAACGAAATAAAATTGAGAGAAAATATGGATAAATTGTGCATAAAAAAGGTGGTTGGCCGCTCCCCGCTGGCTTGCCGAAATCTGGACGGAAAAAGAAGACCCCGCGCCATACTAGCGCGGGGTCTATCTGCCTCAGGCCATTGCGGCCAGGGATTTCTGTTCTTCAAAATCCAGTACCTTGCCAAGTTCCAGCAGGATGATCAGGCGATTCTCCAGGCGCACAATGCCTTTCAGAAAAGCCGAATTGACAGTGCTGACCATGGGAGGTAGGGCTTCGATGGTGTCGTCCTGGACCCGCAGCACCTCCGAGACGCCATCCACCACCACGCCCACCTTGAGGTTGCCCATGGTGACGATGATAATGCGCGTCTGACGGGATATTTCCTGAATTTCCAGACCGAAACGGATGCGTAGATCGATGACCGGCAGAACGCTGCCGCGCAGATTGGTGACGCCCTTGACGTAAACGGGGGCTTGCGGAAGCTGGGTAATCGTCTGCATTTTGATAATGCTTTCGACTGCGGCGATGTTGATGCCATAGGATTCACCAGCCAGATCAAAGACAACCAGTTGTTGTTCCATGCTTACTCTCCTATCATTACTGGGGCACGGTTTATGCCGTGCCCCAGTCGGACTTTATTTCAATTTGAACTGTGCCACGATCTGCTGCAGGTTCTTGGCCATGTCCATCATCGAGGCGGCCGAAGCTGAGACCTCTTCAACCTGGGCCGAGACCTGCTCGGTGGAAGCCGAGACTTCTTCGACGGCGGCGCTGTTCTCTTCGCTGACGCTGGCGATGTTCTCAATCGCCTGGGTCAGTTCAGTTGAATTGGCGGCCATCTGCTCGGTGGCAGCGGTGTTCTCTTCGATTACGGCTGAGACTGAGTCAACCGCACCGACTAGCTCACCGGCGGCCACGCTGACCCTGGCTGCGGCACTGCCGGCTTCTTCAGCCTGCTTGTAGACCGATTCAGCTGCTTCCAGGATGTTGTTGAGGACTTCGCCGGCCGAATTGGCGCGGATGACGCCCGACTCGACTTCTGTGGCGGATTCTTTCATGGCGCTGACGGCTTCGCTGACGGTCTTCTGAATGCCCTTGATCAAGCCGGCAATTTCCTTGGTAGCCAGGCTGGATCTTTCGGCCAGCTTGCGGACTTCATCGGCCACGACCGCGAAGCCCTTACCCTGCTCGCCGGCGCGGGCGGCTTCAATCGCGGCGTTGAGGGCCAGCAGGTTGGTCTGGCTGGCGATATCTTCGATGGTCTCGACGATCGCGCCGATCTCTTCGGAGCGGGTGCCCATCTCTGTAACCTTGGTGGCCGAGATGCCGACCTTGGCACGGATGGCTTCCATGCCGATGATGGTTTCCTTGACGGTCTTGGCACCATCGCGGGAGTAGCGCGCAGCTTCGGCTGAATCACGGGTGACGGCCTGGGCGTTGGTGGTGACCTGTTCGATGGCGGTGCTGATGCGCGAAGCCACTTGCGAAGCCTTGGTGACGGCGTTCGCTTGTTCCTGCGCGCCCCTGGCCACGCCGTCGATGGCGCGGCTCATCTGCTCCACCGATCCGGCCGTCCTGGTGACGCCTTCAGTCTGCTCGGTGGTGCCCTTGGCAACCTGTTGGATGGTGATGGCGATCTGGTTGGTGGCTTCACCGGATTGTTCGGAAGCCTTGGCGAGCTGCGCGGAGGCGGATGCCACCGAATTGGCGCTGTCGGCTACCTGGCCGATCACCTTTTGTAAATTGGCAATCATCTTGAAGAAAGCGTTGCCGAGTTCATCCTTGGCGGATTTCGATGTCACGTTGACCGATAGGTCATTGTTGGAGATGGCAGTGGCTGCCGCACCCATGCCCTGCATGTAATTGATCAGTGCATCAAAGGCCTGGCTGATATTTCCGATTTCATCTTTGCGCAAGCGGACCTTGTCCTTCTCGGCCTCGCTGACATCGCGCACCAGATCGCCAACTGAAATTGCGCGTGCCAGGCGGGTCAGGAAACCCAGGGGGTTGGCAATGCTGTTTGAAATAATGACACCAAATCCGAACGCCAGCAGCACAGCCGCTACCACGATTGAAATCATGATGGTGGTGGCCTGGTTGGCGGTGGCGGTGTTGCTATCGGAAGTAGTACCGGCTTGCTCAGTTTTCATGACTTGCATGGCATCAATATTCGCCTCGACCGCCTTGGCAGCCGCCAGGGCGTCGCCGCGCAAATAGGTCAGGGCCTCTGCTTTTTTATCTGCCAGCGCCAGGGCCATGATTTGGTCGCGGAAGGGCATAAATTCTTTGTAGGATTTATCATACGTGTCAAAGAGAGCCTGCATTTCCTTGGAGAGGATGGTTTTTTCGTACTTAAGTGCGACTGTATCGATATCCGCGGAAAGCTGTTTGATGGTGGCAACGTAAGTCTGGGCTTCTTCGGGTGTTTTTGCCAGCAGCAGGTCGCGCAGGTTGACGCGTGTCCGTTGGAAGGCTGTGGCAACATCTGCCAGCTGACCGATCGGGACGGTATAGCTTTCGTACAAGCGGGTGTCGGCGGCGTCGATTTGTTTGATGTAATAAATACCCAGAACTCCGACGACCGCCGTGATCAGTGCGATGATCAAAAAACTGCCGATCAATTTAACGCTGGTTTTCATGTTGTTCAATGCGTTCATTCGGTACATTCTCCTGTGTCAATCATGTGAATAATTGGGGCCTGAGATAGCCAAGTTTGGATAAGGTTTGCCAATGTTAATGTTTTGTCATTTGTGAATCTAGAATGGAATAGCTGATTTATTTATTTTATGAGACAAGTTTGCTTTGGATAATAAAATTGTGGGAAAAATAATGTAAATAGTGCGTAAAACTATTTATTTCTTGGTTGTACGCAGGGGTCTGCGGGTTCAGATCGTCAATAGCACCCCTACTTTCAGCGTATATTTGCTGATAGTAGGGGTGCCTTGCGAGTGGCGATATTGTGGCAGTTTTTCCACAAATAATCACAAAAAATCTTATTTATTCGGGAACGCTCCATTTTTTCGCCGTACTCACGATTGGGTGTACAACGTTGGATGGATTTGGTCTACATTCGCCGCGCAAAAAATCAGCCCGGTGATTTCCTGCCCGGTCAGGGCATTCTGTGGTTAGGGTTCTCTGGCTATGCCAGTGAAGTATCCGCTGGTTCGGTCAAGGAAAATCTGTTAATCTCTAACACGTGGAATGATTTGGAATAGGAATAAAAAAACACCCCCAAGCGTATTGGGGGTGTTTTGCTGAGAACTGAATTTGGTGGTTCGGATTACGGTTCGAGCAGGTAATTCGAGATTGAAGCGTTTGCGATATCCATGTTCGGGCCAATGCCAGCTGCGAAGCTTTCCGCGAAGGCGCTATCTGCCAGGGATGAGCCAGCCCATGGTTCGCTGCCGGACCAGGTGCCGAACTTGCCGGCCCAAGTGGTGTAACCGCCAGACCAGGTGCCGAACTTGCCGGACCAGGTGCCGAACTTGCCAGACCAGGTGCCGAACTTGCCAGACCAGGTGCCAAACTTGCCAGACCAGGTGCCGAACTTGCCAGACCAGGTACCCATCTGGCCGGACCAGGTGCCGAACTTGCCGGACCAGGTGCCGAACTTGCCGGACCAGGTGCCAAACTTGCCAGACCAGGTACCAAACTTGCCGGACCAGGTACCAAACTTGCCATCCCAGGTGCTGTATCCGTCATCCGCATTTGCAAATGGCTCGCGCAGGGTGTAAGTGCCGGTGGCTTCATCGTAATAAGCGTAGCCTTCATAGTGGATGGTGCCAGCCAGGTCGGCCTGGATGTCCATGCCCTCATTGGCGGCATCTTTATTCTTGGAGAAGACTGCGTCGGGGGCATTGGCACGACCAGCGCCTTGCTGCCACATGCTGTAGAAGGTTGCGTTTTCATCATCAACCACCCAGGGCAGGGCTGTGCTGGTCAGGCGCATCTTGACCTGGTCAGGGCTGAGTTTGGGGCTTTGTGAAATTACCAGGGCTGCGATGCCGGAGACTGCTGCGGTAGCCTGGGAGGTGCCTGCCAGTTTGAAGTAGTTGCCATTCAGATTATTGCCAGGGTATTCAGTCGTCAGGTAAGAACCTGTTGGGACGACCGAGACCATGTGCGCGCCGGGGGCGACCAGGTCAGGTTTGGTAAAACCATCCAGAGTGGGGCCAGCGGCAGAGAACGGGGCGAGATAGTCATCGCTCCAATCGGAGGGGGTGTAGTTATCGGTGAAAGCGCCGACTGTGATAACGTAGGGGTTGTTGCCTGGCACGCTGATGCTCATTGCACCAGGTCCGCTGTTGCCGGCGGCAACGACGACTGTCACACCGCTGGCCCAGGTGGCTGTTACAGCCTGGTTGAGCGGGTCAGCCCAGTAGGGCGATTGTACTGGCGAGACCAGCGAGAGGTTGACAACCCGGATGTTGAAGCGTTCCTTGTTGTTGATGACCCACTGCAAGCCAGAGATCACGGATTCGTAGGTGCCGGCGCCTTGTTCGTTCAATACGCGCACACCCACCAGATTTACATCTGGAGCGATACCGTTCCATTCGCCATCCTGGCCTTTTTGGCTGTTGCCGATAATACCGGCAACATGGGAACCATGACCATTCGGGTCGATCGGTTTCTTGCTGTTGTCGATAAAATCTTTCCAGGCCACGATCCGGCTGGATTTGTTTTTGTTTTCCTTGGCATCCTTGGTTTCCTTGGTGCCCTGGGTGAGCTGAAGCAGATTGCCGCCCAGACCGGTATCCAAAATGGCTACCGCTACGCCTGAACCGGTGACGCCCTCTTCCCAGACTACATCAGCCCCGACCACGTTTCCAAAATCGGCGGATGGGGTTTCTGAGGTTTGGCCCTTGGTTTCATCTTCTTTCTGTTTGCCAGGTTTATTGTCATCGCTCGCCTTGACTTCCCCGTTGGGGGTGATGGCGACGATGTTTTTATCCAGGCGCAGCTGGGCAGCTTCATTTTCAGAGAGGTTGGCTGCCACGGCGTGGATGATATCCAGCCGGGAAGTGATCTCTCCGCCGTGAGCTTCGACAATCTGCACCGCTAACTCGGTGTTTGCAGCCTGGACGATGAATGATGCCTGGCTGGCAGAGGCTGAGGTTGGTAAACCACCGACAGGACCCAAGAACATGATCAGGGCGGTGATGACCATCAACAAGCGTGTAAGTGTGAATTTCTTTTTTGTGTTCATGTTTGTCTCCAAACGCTCTTTAAGCAAAAACAGACCTGGTTAATTTGCCACCAGATCTGTCAGACATCCATAAGAGCTATGTCAGATTTCGGTGGCCTGGCTGTCCTGACCGTTTTATCGGTTTTAGACCCGCGGCTTTGCGTCGCTGACTTTGGTCAGCTTTGCCCTTTCGTATCTACTTACGATCACATATTATCACGAATCAAGACCCAGTGCACGCTACTTGCATATCTGAAAGGCAAGAGTAGTACCAATGTACTAGTCATTTTGCGACTCTTCAGATGTGTTACAGGTACTCTGGTCAGAATTCCGGGAATCAGGCTTGATATATTTTGCGCGATGACCGGGATGTGTTTGCCGATAAATTTACCAGAAAACAAAGCCAGAATAGGTCACATGCACTCATTTCGACTCTATCAAAGGTGATATAGTTTACCATATTGCGCTAAAATAACCAGTAATCGATTGATTCTCCAGCAATTCCCATTCTGGTTTTGGGATATGCGCGCGGCCAAGCGCTTGCATCTATTCCGTCAGCGTGGGTCATTGCAGTTTAAAAAACATCCCGGAAAAGGGGTAGTTGTTTCGACCTGCCAGCAAATGGCTGAGTGCATATATTAAAAAAATGTGCCCCTTCCGCTTTGGATGGGGCACATTTGGCTGGCAGATGCTCAGCGCGGTCAGGCGGGTTTCTTGGCGGGAACCTTGGATTTCTGTTGGTCCTTTTTCTTCTCGCTCTGCTGCTGTTTCTGCTTGTCAGCTTTGTTTTTGTCTTTCTTGCCGCCTTTTTCTCCCATCGCGCGTCTCCTTTTTTTTGTGCGCTGCCTGGCCAGATAGGTGGAGGCCGCCAGGCGCTGCCTCACATCCATCCATTATAGCCTGACTTTTCCCTCCGCGGGTGCCTGAACGCAAAGTAGGTAGCTATTCTGTCTGTTCGCAACGATAAACAGACCCCTAATCTGAATTCATATTTAAATGTAGGATCATCCCCAAACACAGCTGGAAGCATTTCTAAATCGAACGCGGTCTGGAAGCGTTTGCTTTTCTGCGAATAGGGTAAATGGCAAGCTCTTAGAAAGCCAGTTCCGGGTCTATGATCTCGTTGATGGTCCGCTCCAGGACGGGGTCAACCACAAGTTCGTGACATGAGCGCTGTGTTGTGGATATTTTCCTTCCCAGGTTGTGGACGCTTTCCACCAGCAGGTTACTTGCAATTTGCGGCGCGATTTTGCCGGTGTCAATTACCAGGTCAAATTCATCAGCTGAGTTCCAACGGCTGCCGTAGGCGCTGTGCAGGAAATCCTTGCGCAGCTGGTCTTGCTCATCGACCAGCGCTTCTGCAGCGGATATCTCGGTCAGGTTAAATTCATGCATCACCTGTTCTATGCGCATCAAGATGGGAGCCTGGATGCGGACGTTAAGTACATCGGCAAAGTCTTTCAGCGTGGCAAATCCGCCGCGACCGACCAGCACAAGCTGGCCGTGGGCCGCCAGAGCCTGGTTGGTGCGGTTTAGCATGCTGATCATATCGCTGTGATGGCGGTCCAGGCGCGCCCAAAAACCGGTCCGGTCGTAGGTTTCATTGAAATCCACGAAGCCATATTGCACAAAAATGCGCTCAAGTGTCTGCTTGTTGACGAGCCGGTAACCCAACTTTTTAGCAACTTGTTCTGCGATCCAATCCCCCTGGCTGCCAATTTCACGTGAAATAGTGATTGCGGTCATGGCAAAACCTCCTGAGATAGCAATAAATGTACCTCATTTATATTATAGCACTCGGGCAGGCTGCGGGATGCGACCAGTTGGACTCTTTTAGATGCTCAAAATTGTCTACCAATGTGGAGCTGCAGGAGCTTAAATCTGGGTGGGGTTGGGCCAATGCCCGTCTCGAAACGATATTGGTGATTTACGATGGAAAATAAATGGTTGAATATTGCTATAATGTATTGGCGAATTATTCGATGGTGTTGGAAGTCTTCTGACCAAACCTTCCGCCTTGCTTCAATGCCAGATGGTCAGGCTGTTGTAATCTCAACAGAAGCGATTTTTTTCGCAGTGAATGGTTTTATCGCAGTGGAGCATAATTTGCTTTTTCAAATTCTTTTGGGCCGCGGACGAGCGCCGACAAGCGCGGAAAAAGCAAAATTCTTTTGGTTTTTCCGCGTACATCCGCGAAAATCCGCGTCCAATTGGGGTTCTCTGCGGGTTTAGCGGTAAAAGCTTGGAAACCACGTTGGTGATAAAGATATAAAAAAGCAACTTATGCGGTATTGCGTTTTATCGGTGTCAGGCATTCACGTTTTTAAACAATCCTTTTTTTTCTTCGGGTATTCTTTTTTGGGAAGCAGCTATGACGATTTTGGATCGGATTCCTTATACTTTATTGATGATTCTATCTGCGACGATCAGCGGGGTGATTGCACTGCGTGCCTATCAGTCGCGTCGCAAGGTGGCGCGCGCAGCCTCTTTTTCCATGATGGCAGCCTGTGGTTCGTTGTGGATGCTGCTTGTGACCCTGGATACTTTTTCTGCCAGTCTATTTTTGAAAGAGATCTTGTGGCGTTTGATCCCCTTTGCAATCTTAAATACCCTGACCGCCCTGTTCTTTTTTTCGCTGGAATTTAGCCTGCGATTGAAGAGTGTTCCCCGGGCGGTTTTGATTTCGGTGCTGCCGGTACAGGTCGCGGTCACATTGCTTTCGATTGGCAATCATCTTCATCACCAGATGTGGACGGTCGCGATGGTCAATGGTTACCCGGTTCAGGTGATGGGCCAGTTCTTTCCAATTCAGCTCGCCCTCACTTATTTATTGGCTTCAGGCAGCCTGACTTTACTGGTGCGGGCTTTTTTGCGTTCAAAGGACGCGCTGCGTCGGCAAACAGGTCTTTTACTGGTAGGGATCTCGATCCCGCTGGTGGTGAGTATTTTATCGGATGTGTTTGGCTGGAATCCATTGCCTTATGTTGATGAGCCAGCCTTCAGTATTTTATTTGCGGTGATTTTCTTTGGCTGGGCTACACTGCGCTTCAACACATTTTATTTACTGCCGGTGGCCTCGGATCTGATCATCAAAAATATGTTGGATGGTGTGCTTGTAACAGACGTGGATGGGTTGGTCATCTTCAGTAATGCGGCAGCGCAGCAAGCCCTCGGGCGTACAGAAGCACAGCTGCAGGGCCATACGGCGGGTATGGTGCTGAAAGAATGGCAGCCGGAGGCTTACCAGGCCTGGGTTGGAGGCAAGCAAGATGTTCAACTGATATTGGGAGGGCAGCCGGCCATGTATTTTCGGCTGACGATTTCGTTATTGGCGGGTAATTCAGGTGAGGCGATTGGCTCGCTTATAACGCTGTATAACATAACCCGCCAAAAAGTTGATGAAATTCGTCTGAATGAATTAGCGATCAGCGATCCTCTGACGGGCAGTTATAACCGGCGTTATTTTTACGAGATGGCGCATACCTACATCGAACAGGCCCAACGAACGGCCCGCTCGCTTTCAATCCTGATGCTGGATCTGGATCATTTCAAACAGATCAATGATACGTATGGACATGTCAAAGGTGATCTGGTGCTTCAAAAGGTGGTGGCGGCCTGTAAGAGCCTGGTGCGTCCTGCCGATATTTTTTCACGTTTTGGAGGTGAAGAATTTGTGCTGGCCATGCCAGAAACTTCGCTGCGTGACGCATTAGTGATTGCTGAGCGGCTGCGCAGGGTGATCGAGGCGCTCAAGGATGATCTCTCCGGGATGTCGATTACCGCCAGTTTGGGTGTGGCTGATTCGGGTGGTGATCCTGGCGTGAGCCTGGATGAACTGCTGCGCCGGGCTGACGAGGCCATGTATGCATCCAAACATGCCGGCCGCAACCGGGTGACAGCCTGGCAGGCGGACGATTGATGATTGTTATGTAAGTTGCTCAAATGTGGGGGCTGCTGCATCCATCTGCAGATCTATTGACTGGGTTGGCCAGACTCGACAGAATTGGCGTGCCGATTTCTGTTCGCCGCGCTGTAAAAATTAGGATGGTGATAAACACAACCGATGAACCAGTAAATAGTTATTTTCGCAATACCGCATAAGTTGCTTTTTTATATTTTTATCAC
>CAINXK010000309.1 GCA_903854805.1 uncultured Anaerolineae bacterium | reverse complement strand
CATACACACCCGATCCGACCAACGCTCCCAGCGTTAATGGCAAGGGAACCTTGTAATCTCGCAGGTCGAAGATCATGCAGACCAGGAATAGGGCGGATATGGCAAGAGGGGCAATCAAATGGCACTCCTTCAGGTTACATGCAAACAAAAACCGGGCAGAATTCCAGAAGGGTTCTGTCCGGCCAAGGATAAATGAAAGACTTAATCAAATTATAACGATTGATTTGTGTCTTCCAAGATGGAATATATTTTTAAGAAATCCATTTATAATTTTGCTTATCTGGCGTTCTTTCGAAAAGTGTGAAACTCAGCGCCTGGGATTGAAACCATAGAACAAAGAGGACAGGAAAATCATGAATATTGGTATCAGCAGTTACAGCTTTGCTCGCCTTATGAAGCAGGGCATGACCTATATGGATGCGGCGAAAGTGGCGAAGGAAATTGGGTTCGACGTTTTTGAAGTCCAGGGACTGAAGCTTCCCGATGGGGAAGATAGGCTGGCATATGCGAAAAAACTAAAACAGTATTGCGAGGCAATCGGAATTCAAATCGGGATATTTACGATTGACGCGGATCTTCTCAATGCATTTGATGGCGATACTACGAAAGAAATTCAACGCATTCAAGGGGAAGTCGAGATTGCCGCTGCGTTAGGATCGCCGGGGATGCGGCATGATGCTTCTTATGGTTACAAGAAAAAGGGCCCTCGTCCACTGGGTTTTGAAGATGCTTTGCCAGTACTCGCAAGAGGATGCCGTGAGATAACAACCTATGCTGCTGGCCACAATATCAAAACAATGGTAGAAAACCACGGCTTTTTCTGCCAGGATTCGGACCGGGTTGAGCAGTTGGTGCGCAGCGTAGGAAATGAGAATTTCGGCCTGCTTCTGGATATGGGGAATTTTTTATGCGCTGATGAAGCACCTGAAAAAGCGATTGGGAAGCTCGCCCAGTACGCATTCCATGTTCATGCCAAAGATTTTCATGTGAAATCAGGGCAATTGCCAAATCCAGGCCGTGGATGGTTTAAATCCCGCGCGGGCAATTACCTGGGTGGTACGGTGATTGGCTTTGGGACCGTCCCGGTTTTACAATGTCTTTCCATCCTGAAAAATGCAGGCTATACTGGGACAATCTCACTTGAATTTGAGGGCATGGAAGAAAATCTCTGGGCGATTGAATGCGGATTTGAAAATTTAAAACGGTTTGTCGAACTCGCATAAGCGGAGTAAATGTCATAGGTTAGTAACTACTCACCCCACCCCCGGCCCCGCCCCTCAACCGCCCTACGGCGGCGCGAAGCGCGAAGCGCGAGGGGCGGGGAGCAGAGTTTTTGGAGGTGTGAAACGGCACTTTGTGGCGCCTCGCCACCCTGTAGAGGGTGCCGTTTCACACCTCCAACCCTCCAGTTTTCGGGGAAATGGTGTCAGGGCTGAGTAATTACATAGGTTATTTTTTGCTCAACATATCGTCACACAGGCAAAATACTGCTGGCTTTTGACTGTCCATGCGTCCCTCTGGCTCAGTTGTCGTATAGGCGCGTTCAACTATATCAGTTCGCATGGACTTTTTTATTCATTCATCCCAAGGTAGCAACGTGTATAAGCAAAGGATGGTGCCGCCACCATTGCAGCCGCCTGTCCAGGTCCCCAGGCCGGGGATCAGGGTGGAATTAGCCTGGTGAATATAGGCTTCGTAGTGGGTTTATCCCAGTTTGCCCGTGATCCAGCCCTGGCTGGCGCCATCCAGTGTGGCCGTCGCCTGCATCGTCGCTACGGCATCTGGCAGGTGCTCGATGTGCTGCAAGCATTCTTTGAAAACCAGTTCCTTGTCTTTCATGCCGTCCTAGACATTGCCGAAGAACTGACTTTGGAGCAGGCGGTGTTGGCTTATCGAGACGAATGGATCATCGAACGTGGTTTTCATCGCTTGAAGTGATCAATTTTGTAGCCATTTGCTCGGCAGTTTTGCTGTAAAATTTAAGCAAGTCATTTTCCGCAATCACCAAAGGCATTCCCTAAAATGGGAAAGAAAAATAGTTCAAAGCCATCTGCTTCCACCCAAACGCGCAAAGTCAAAACCG
Organism: uncultured Anaerolineae bacterium; assembly: GCA_903854805.1. The sequence continues at coordinate 2,160 of CAINXK010000309.1, read as the reverse complement.
CTTCCCGGCGGTCTGGTCCAGGCCGGCTATTGATGTGGCTGCCTGGCCTGCAAACTTTGCGATCTTACCAGTTAAGCTGGTTACCCAGAGATCTGCTCGCCGGCCTTGTTCTCACGGCTGTGCTTGTGCCGGTTGGCATGGGCTACGCCCAGGCCTCAGGGCTGCCTGCCATCTACGGCCTATATGCAACCATCATCCCTCTCATCGCATACGCTATCTTTGGCCCCAGCCGGATCCTGGTTCTGGGGCCAGACTCGTCCTTGGCTGCGATGATCGCTGCGGTCATCTTGCCTTTGGCGGCGGGCGACCCAACCCGGGCGGTGGCTCTGGCAGGTATGCTGGCGATCATGACAGGAGGGATGTGCATCCTGGCGGGTCTGGTGCACCTGGGTTTCCTTACCGAGCTGCTCTCCAAACCGATCCGCTATGGGTATATGAACGGGATTGCCCTCACCGTGTTGGTCAGCCAGTTGCCCAGGTTGTTCGGTTTCTCAGCGCAGGGTAATGGCGTGCTGACAGCCATTGCTGCCTTTATTCAAGGTTTGCTGGCAGGAAAAGCTAATTGGATTTCATTGGCATTAGGAGCGGGCGCTCTGCTCCTAATCCTGGTGCTCAAACGGTTTAAACGCATCCCCGGATTTTTGTTGGCTGTGGCTGGAGCAACACTTACGGTTAGCGCCTTTCACCTGGCCAGCAGTCAAGGCGTGCCGGTATTGGGAGCGCTGCCCCAAGGGCTGCCTGCCTTTTCATTCCCCACAGTTGGTATTGCGGATATTGGCCCACTCCTGACCGGGGCAGTTGCCATCGCCGTGGTCGCTTTTGCCGATACCAGCGTGCTTTCGCGCGCTTATGCGCTCAGGAGCCGGATGGTTGTTAACCCCAACCAGGAGATCGTCGGATTGGGTGTCGCAAACCTGGCGGCAGGTTTATTCCAGGGGTTTTCCATCAGCAGCAGCGCTTCGCGAACCCCAGTGGCTGAAACGGCTGGCGCTAAAACCCAACTCACAGGGGTGGTAGGAGCCATTGCCATCGCCATGCTGCTGGTGTTTGCTCCTGGCCTATTACAAAACCTGCCGGGTTCCGCCCTGGCAGCGGTGGTGATTGCATCTGCGATCGGGCTATTCGAATTAGATGATTTACGCCGGTTATACCGCATCCAACGTTGGGAGTTTTGGCTTTCCATCGCCTGTTTCTCAGGCGTTGCGCTCTTCGGGCCGATCCCGGGAATCCTCATTGCAATCACCATCGCCCTCCTGGAATTCATCTGGAATGGAATGCGACCGCACTATGCTGTACTTGGGCGAGCCGACAATGTAAAAGGCTATCATGATATCACTCGCTATCCGGATGCCCGGCGCATTCCCGGGCTGGTGTTGTTACGCTGGGATGCTCCCTTATTTTTCGCGAACGCGGAGCAATTTCATGAAATCGTCCATCGCATCCTGACTGAATCTCCAACGCCTGTGCGTTGGCTGGTGGTTGCAGCTGAGCCTGTGACCAGCATCGATGTTACCGCAGCGGATATGCTGTCCGACCTGGATGATGAGCTTCAGCAGGCCGGCATCGAGTTGGCCTTTGCCGAAATGAAGGACCCGGTAAAAGACAAGCTAAAGCGCTTTGATCTATATACGAAGTTCGGAGAGCGTATGTTCTTCGCTACCCTCGGCGAGGCCGTAAGCGCCTACCTGGCGATGAGTGGTGTAGAATGGGTGGATTGGCAAGAAAAGAATCAACCGGCACAGCCCAATGCAAAATAATCCCAAGAAGACAAGATATTACCGATGCTCCGTCCTAACGATTGTCTTTGGATCAGGCGGTCCTGACCTATCGCGAAGAATGGTTGACTGAACGTAGTGTTCATCGTTTGAAAGGTGTGCCGCTCTCGCTCAATCCGCTTTTCGTCAAACGCGACGACCAAATTGTTGGCTTGACGAACTTATTGACCCTGGTGGTGCGATTTATGACCTTGATCGGGTTTGTCGTCCGGGGTAAACTCAAACAAAACCAGGAGAAATTGGTCGGATTGATTGAAAATAATGGCACGGTTCAGAAATGGTAAAAAACAGCTTTACAAATTGATAGAAGACAGGTAGCCCCTCAGGGGATAAGATAGAGTTGCAAAACAAAACTTATTCGAGAAAGGCTACCTGAGATGACAGT
>CAINXK010000308.1 GCA_903854805.1 uncultured Anaerolineae bacterium | reverse complement strand
TCCCAGTTTTTCCAGGCGATCCAACGGTGCACGCAGGGTTACATGCACAACACCCGGAGCCCGCCCAATCTCAATTGCCCCGGTAATGGTCGCGCGATTCTTCACTTCAGGCACAGACATGTTCAGTAAAATCGCCGCGCGATTTAAGCCATTTTCCGTTGCAGAATTGAGATCCGGACCTGTGCCGACAAAAGAAATCGGTGCGGATTCTTCCAACTTTTCGATGCCCCACTGTCGTGCAACTTCCAGCGCTTTCTTTTTCTCAGAATCGGAGAGCGGCCGCGCCAGGAAGGGCAAATCTTCCAGGACCGGGAAGAGAATTGGGCCATCAATACCCAGGCCTTTAAGCACCTGGACTTGCAGGGTAACCGTACCGGCCACATCACAGGTGTGCCCTGCAATTTCACCGTCCCCTTGCAGCGCATGCATATCACCAATATAAACACCGCCACCTGCTACTTTTACAGGGCAGATCAGGATTGCGCCTGCGCGGACGGCATCAATGTCCAGGTGTCCATCAGTTTTATGCTTGGAGAGCTGTTCTGGAGTTAGTGCATATTCGTGTGGAGCACCCAGAAGAAAAGCACCAAAATCGCCAGCATTATGCGAATCGGGCATAGCCATCGAGGGTGTGGTGCCAATCTGACCCATGAATGGGCGCATACGAGCGACCAACCCCACCAGGTCATGCGGCGCAAAAGTCAGAATGGAGTTCTGAACAGAATTGTCCGGCATTTTCGCGAAGGCTTTGGCATCTCGGGCAATTGTTTCAGCAGCCTCTTTAGGGAGGGTCACGCCAACAGAGTGGTTGCTATCAAAGAAAATGGTGTAACCATTTGTAAAATTGAAAGCGACCACGTCAGCTCCACAATTATTGCAGCGCACCGCGGTTTGACCAATGCCTTCAATATGTGATTCCGGGTAGAGCGTGCCGCACTGCGGGCATTTTCCGGCGACATACGGATCACCTACAAAGCGACCATCCATGAATGATTCGTTGCCAGATGCAGTCGCCAGAGATGTGACTGTAATATCCTGGATCCGCAAGGCGATGGCATCGCCAACCTCAGCGCCTTCAACGGCTACAGGTCGGGTAACTTCATGCCCGCCGCGCAGCGCCGGAGTAATCATCGGTCCCCAGCAACCGGGCGCAGTATTGGCGATAATGGTTCCGCCATCTTTTACAGGGCCGAGCATTGGCTGTGCTGGGTCCAGGATCCCGTTCGTGAATTGATTCACGAGAACCGTACGATGGCTTGCCTCACCAGCGTGTTGGCCGATTGAAGATTGTGCAAATTCGGTTTTTTCAGGGATCATAGCTTTTTCTCCATATAGTTGAAATGCGGATTGAGACGATGATCTACCCACCAGCGATGGGCAGTAGTAACGCGACTTCTTGAGCATCAGATAAATGCATGGCACGGGATACAGTCTCACCACCGATGACAGCGACGGCAGCCTTGAATGGGGAAACGGGGTACTGAGCGACCAGATACGCCAACATATCGTCAATGGTTGCGTCTTCTGCTAGTGTGACAGTTAAGCGTGGCAACCCATTCGCGCTTAAAAGCCCTGGTCCGAGGCGTACTCGAATATTCATCAGTTAGCCTTTCACATAAATATAATAACGGTAATTTTGGTTTCGGAGATTTGTTTTTAAAGGATCAAAGAAAGTATTTTCTCGATATTCTGCCTAATATTTTAGCAATCATTTGGGTTTCATGGATAACAACAACCACAAAATAATTCCCTTATAGATAGTGTACTCCCAAACAGGCACGCACGCTCCCATGAATAAATAATCTGATGAAACTACTCGCGAGGCGTATCTAATCGGAAAATAGATTTTCGTGAAAACAACTTTGAGGATGGCAGTGGCTTAATATTTTCGAGAGGTGGAAAAGACTTTTCTGGTCAGCCAGATTGGCAGCCCGCCAGGTGGCAGGCGGGTGTAAATCTGGACTGTTTTTTATCAATAAATCCGAATTAAGCCATGATACGAACAGGCTATATGCATGGATTGGTCTTATGCTATAATGAATTCATGGCAGATACACAACTACCAACTCCCCCTTCCCTACCTTCCTCGCAAGACGTAGACAAGGAAATTGAGCGTCGCAACCGCCAGTTAACCATCACGATCAGCATTGCGGCATTCATATTTTTGGGGCTGATTGTGCTGGCAGTCTATGGGCTAACCCGTGACGCTGGTACGACCCAAAATGTCCGCGACATATTCATCATCTTTATGGCGCTCGAATCCCTGGTGATTGGCGCTGCACTGGTGGTACTCATTGTCCAGATCGCCAGCCTGATCAACCTCTTGAACAACGAGATCAAACCGATTCTTGACGCAACCAATGAGACCATCGCCACATTGCGCGGTACCACCCAATTCTTAAGTGAAAACCTGGTCGAGCCGGTGGTGAAAATGAACAGTTACCTCGCAGGCCTACAGAAAATGTTCGAAATGATCGGAATGAAGAAAAAATAAACTCTGAATCTTAGCATGCAAACGAAAGGAGATATATAATGTCTGAACGTGATGAATTTGGCGCTTTTTTAGTAGGTTTTATTGTCGGTGGTCTAACGGGAGCCGTAGCTGCCCTGCTGTTCGCACCGCAATCAGGCGAAGAAACACGCGCCGTGATTAAAGAACGCTCAATTGAACTGCGCGATAAAGCAACTGCCGAGGCTGAAGAGGCCTGGAAGTATGCCGAAGCAACAGCAATTGATGCCCGTCACAAAGCCGAAGAATTATCCAGACAGGCACTGGCCCAGGGTGAAGAAATTACCCTCAAAGCCCGCAAACGTGGTGAAGAACTGGTTGAAACCACGGTGGAAAGTGTCAAAAAAGCCACCGGACGCACCAAGAAAACCGAAATCGAAGCCCCAGCTGAATAGAAATACTGATTTGACGAAAGGGTTTGACTGCATAAGTCAGGCCCTTTTTTTGTTTTACTTTAAATCAAAACGCTTTACCTGAGAATCGAAATTTGCGCAAACTATTGAAGATCTTTTTCCATTATTTCTACCACGAGCTGGCCTGGACCTATGACTTCGTAGCCGCGCTTGTTTCGGTTGGGCGCTGGGAACATTGGCGCAAAGCAATCCTGGCACATACCCGTGGGCCGCGTGTGCTTGAAATTGGATTTGGAACCGGTCATTTGCAGGTTGAGTTATCGCGGAGCAGCTTCGTTAGCTTTGGGCTGGATGAAAGCCGGCAGATGGCGCAGATTGCGCTGGCAAATATGGCAAGGAACCGGCTTGCCCCGGCATTATCGTGCGGACTGGCCCAAGCCCTGCCTTTTGCCGCGCACAGCTTCGATGGCGCTGTCATCACCTTTCCGAGTGAGTACATTTTTGATGTGCGCAGCCTGGCGGAACTGCAGAGAGTGATTAAACCCAGCGGGCGGCTGGTAGTGGTCCCGATGGCCTGGATCACAGGCAAAACGGTGTTAGACCGGGCTGCAAAATGGCTTTTCCGGTTTACCGGCCAAACTGAAAATATCGCCGAAAACCTGGAGGATAAATTCAGGTTGTTTTTTCAGCAAGCCGGTTTTCAGGTAACCCTTGTCAATGAACTGGTCGAGAATAGCATTGTTATGGTAATCATCGCAGAAATACCATCCGACACTGTGGAAACCTGATCTGGAGCCTTTGAATAAATCACTTCGCACAAACATCCCAATTATCCTTGAAGTTCCCGGCGCATACCAGGGGTAGACGCTCGAATTTAGATCAAGCAGGTTTGCTCAACTCGCGCTTGAAACCGGTTTAACGTTATTTTGAGAGGGGGCAAAATAGCTCGGGAAAGCTATCGATTGCATCTGACCTGAAAAACCACAAAAATCTGTGACACAGACCCAAGCCTGGATTTTTCGCGACACCCTTTTTCCTTGTCGGGAGCAGTACGGGTTATGTTAGAATTAAGGTATGGAAATTCAAATTGCGGTAGCCAAGATCAATAAATACGCAGTTTCCGAAAGCGGTGATACGCTGGAGGTCGTTGAACGACCTGGTGGTGGGCTCTCCGTGGTGTTGGCCGATGGGCAATCGTCCGGGCGCGGCGCCAAGGTGATCTCGATGATGGTCGTGCGCCGGGTGATTGGTTTACTTGCCGAGGGTGTCCGCGACGGTGCGGCTGCACGCGCAGCTTCAGATTATTTATTTTCAGAACGTGATGGCAAAGTCTCCAGTACGCTGAACATCATCTCGGTTGACTTGACCAGCGAAACAATAGTGATGGCGCGTAACAACGAGGCACCCATCTACATCGCTCACGGCGAAACTATCGAATGTATCAACGAGCCCAGCCGCTCGATTGGGACAGCTCGCAATATAAAGCCAATCATTACCGAAATCCCGATCGAAATGGGTCTGACCCTGGTATTGTACACAGATGGGCTGGTACACGCCGGCGACCGGCGCGGCACCCCCATGGACGTGGGCACCACCTTGCGAGGTTTGTTGGAAGAGAGTGAACCGACACCGCAGGTGCTGGCTGACGCTCTGTTGGCACAGGCCATGCGGCTGGATGATAACCGTCCGGTGGACGATATCAGCGTGGTGGTGCTGCGTGTAATGCAGCGCACCGGCGATGATGTGCGGCGCATGACGGTCCGCTTGCCCATCAATGTTAAAAATGGCGGCTAGGCACAGAAAACACATCTCAGATTACATCCCGCGCTCGTGGAAAGCCAGCGTGCGCGATACATCTGTGCTCTTGAAAGAATTTCGAGGACCGGTTTTATTTTTTTCAGTCACCATTCTCGGGCTGGGAAGCATTTATTTTTTCGCGGCTGCTCAACTACACGAACCGGTAAATAGCCTGGCTGAAGCTGTCTATCTCATACTTTCCCTGACATTCTTACAATCCAGCGGCAGTTTCCCCAAACACCCTTTTTTACAAGGCTTCTTCTTTCTTATGCCACTGATCGGAGTAGGCACACTTGCAAGGGGCCTGGCAGATTTTGGAATATTACTTTTCAATCGACGCGCACGCAGCAAGGAGTGGGAAATGGCAGTTGCATCTACTTATAACAAACACACCGTGCTGGTTGGCCTGGGCCACCTGGGCTTTCACGTTGTTAATAAACTCCATGAAATGGGAGAGAATGTGGTCGTGATCGAGTCTAATCCGAGCGCTGATCTTTTTAGTTCGGTGCAAGAAATGGATATCCCGGTCATACAGGACAACGCAACCCGCCTGGCAGCCCTGGAAGCAGCCGGGGTAAAAGCTGCCAAAACCATCATTCTGTGCATCCAAAATGACGCCATTAATTTGCAGGTAGCCCTGAAGGCGCGCAGTATAAACCCAAAAATCCAGGTGGTCATCCGAATTTTCGATGCGTATTTCGCCAAATCGCTGCACGATCAGTTCGGCTTCACGGCCCTGAGCGCGACCGAAATGGCAGCGCCCGTTTTTGCATCCGCCGCGACTGGCATGGATGTCACCAATCCAATTTCAATTGAAGGGCAGCAATTAAGCCTGGCCCGTATGACCATTTTAAAAGGCTCTGCCCTGGCCGGGCGACCAATTGGATATATAGAAGATAATTACCACCTCAATATTGTTTTCCTGCGCTCCGACCACGAGACCCAGATGCACCCAACCGACAGCCGCGTGGTGACCAGTGGCGACATGATCGGGGTGCTGGGCGGACCCGAACAGCTCAGTCACTTGTTGCATGACAATGAATAACAATCCTGATCAGCCTGCCGATCAAAAAGGTCCATTGGTTGGGATCGTTGGGGTATGCGCCTCGGGAAAATCAACGTTGATCGCCGGCCTGGCTGAGCACGGGGTCAGAACCAGGCACATTGCTCAGGAACATTCTTATGTCAAGGATATGTGGAAGCGGATTGCCAATCCGGATATATTGATCTACCTGGATGCTTCCTATTCGGTGACCCTTATGCGACGCCAATTTAATTGGACCGAAACTGATTGGGCCGAACAACACAGCCGTCTGCTGCATGCCCGTGAGCATGCAGATCTTTATATCAAAACCGACGATCTTACACTTGAACAAGTTTTGGAGCTTGCGCTCGATTTTATCGCGAGTTATTAATCAAAAAAGGTCGGGCTGCCGGCTTGGTCAGCAGGGTTAAAATTCAGCTGACTTCCATTTCATCAAAATAACCTCCCGTACTGCCACAATTAGCGGTATAATCGTTCCTTGCCATCACACCAGCTTCTGGCTGGTATTTTTATGCTATGGAGAACGATACATGAATCGTCGCCCCTATACTACGCTGATCGTTGTGGTCATCCTGATCGCATTTTCTTTATGGATCAACCTGAGCAAAACAATCAGCATCACCAACCCTTTCAACTCACAGCCACTTTTCACGCGTAACGTGGAAACTCGCCTGGGTCTTGATCTGCGCGGTGGTCTGCAAGCATTGCTTGAAGTTCCCGAAGGTACCACTGTTACAGCCCAGGATCTGGAAACTACAAAAGCCATCCTCGAGAGCCGCGTAAATGCGTTGGGCGTCAGTGAAGTAAATATGCAAGTCGCCCCACCTCGCCGCATTGTGGCTGAATTTCCTGGCATCAATAACCCGGAAGAGGTAGTCGCGTCTGTAAAACAGACCGGCATGTTGGAATTTGTCGATTTTGGAGACAATCCGCTTGCTGATGGAACCGTGATCAAGACTGACCAGGGCAACCCGGGCAGCGCCACACCGGCTACGGATACAACCACTGCAGCGAAAGACCGCGTTTTCCACACAGTCATGACCGGCACTTCGCTGCAAACAGTCAATGTTCAGCCATCATCGCAAGGAGGCTATGAAATTGCCTTCTCGTTGAAATCTGACAGCAGTAAAATATTCAGCGATTACACCCGCGATAATGTCAATAAATTTCTCGCGATTGTGCTGGACAAAACCGTTATCTCAGCTCCACGCATCAACTCCCAAATCAGCGATGGTTCAGGCGTAATCACCGGCAGCTACACTCAGGCAACCGCCAATACATTCGCAGTTCAGCTGCGCTATGGTTCCCTGCCTGTTCCTGTGCAGGTTGCCGAAAGCCGCACTGTGGGTGCCACGCTTGGCGCAGAATCAGTCAGAAAGAGTCTGCTCGCCGGTGCCATTGGCCTGGGCGTTGTGATCCTGTTCATGCTGCTGTACTACCGCGTGCCAGGCTTTATCGCCGACCTTGCTTTGATCACATACGCGCTGCTCTCCCTGGCGCTGTTCAAGCTCATCCCGGTTGTTCTGACACTGCCAGGTATCGCCGGCTTTATCTTGAGTATAGGTATGGCGGTCGATGCGAACATCCTGATCTTTGAGCGGCTAAAAGAAGAGTTACGCTCCGGGAAGACTTTGCGCCAGTCTATCGATCTTGGATGGCAACGCGCCTGGCCTTCAATCCGTGACTCAAACTCGTCAACCCTGATCACCTGCGCCATTCTGTATATCTTCGGTAACACTTTCGGCGCCAGCATGGTAAAAGGTTTCTCGGTGACATTGGCTCTCGGCGTGATTGTCAGCCTGTTTACGGCCATCATCGTTACCCGCACCTACCTGCACACCTTGATGGACAATATCAAAATTGTCGATCACCCGCGTTGGTTTGGGCTGTAGGAGGTATGCCATGAATATCATCAAGAATCGCTATTTATATTTTGCCATTTCCCTTTTGATCATCATCCCCGGCCTGATCTTTTTGGGGATCCACTGGGTACAAAATCCTGCTGAGGGTCCTTTAGCCCTGGGTATTGACTTTACCGGTGGTTCGCTGCTGGAAGTTCAGTTTGCTTCAGGCGTCCAGCCTGCCAGCGAAGACGTCAAAGCTCTCTACGGCGATTTCGCTACCAGTGCCTTTCAAATCAAGGACCCGGTGGTACAGCCGCTTGGCACAGATGCCGTCTCCGTCCGCTCCAAAGCCATGGATGATGCCACCAAGGGTCTGATCGTGGCAGAGATGGAAACCCGTTTTGGCAGTAAAGTCACTGTGCTCAACTTCACATCGGTGAATCCATCGATCGGACAGGAAGTGGCGCGTGCCGCCGCCGGCGCAGTTGGTTTGGCTGCCCTGGCAATCCTGGCTTATATCTGGTTCGCCTTCCGAAGCATTCAACATGCCTTCCGCTACGGCACCGCCGCGGTGATCGCCATGCTGCATGATGTGCTCGTCGTGCTTGGTGTGGAAGCCATTTTATCTTTCGCGCTGGGATGGCAGGCTGACTCGCTCTTCTTGACGGCGCTGCTGACGGTCATCGGGTTCTCGGTTCACGATACCATTGTGGTATTCGACCGCATCCGAGAAAATCTGAGTATTTACCGGCGCGTAGATTTTGAAACCGTCGTCAACCACTCGGTAGTGCAAACGCTTGACCGTTCGATCAATACTCAGCTAACGGTTATGTTTACCCTGTTTGCACTGGCACTCTTTGGCGGCGAAAGCATTCGCCATTTTGTGATCATCCTGCTGGTGGGTGTCTTCAGCGGTACCTATTCATCGATCTTCAATGCATCCCCGATCCTGGTGGTCTGGGAAAATCGTGAATGGAACAACTGGTTCAAGAAGAGCAGCAAGAGCGAAGCGGCCGTCTAATTGTTACGGAGTAGGATATGAAGCGCGCGCCGATCATGGCGCGCGCTTTTTTTATCTTTTAACATTTCAGATTGGTATTTAGGAATAGTATTTACACTGACAATATCAGGTTATCGCCTGGCTGTGATGCCCGGAATTGGGGTACCCTATTATGCCTTCAAAGGAGTCAACTCTGGCAAGTGTGGCTCGCTTCGCAAATAAATCCTAGATAGGGCAGGATTATTTATTGTATTTATTTTGCGAAAATTCATCCGCGGAATAACCATCTGCAAAAGACAGCATGTGCGGGCAAACCAGCGATTATCGATTATCGGTATGCTCTCGCTATGATGGTATGCCTTGAACCCGGAATACGCGTGCGAAAATACGACTGATCGAAAAAAATGGCGGGAAAGGGTGATTAAAAACGAAACCGCCCTTTACAGGGCGATTTCAATGGCTGGGGGCAATGGATTCGAACCAATACTGGATGCTCCAGAGGCATCTGTCCTGCCATTAGACGAGCCCCCAATTAGTCGAGCGGGCAGTATTCTATCATGCCCAACGAAAACTGGCAAGTTAAAACTAGCCTTGAGTGGAATCCCGCCGGGCAGCCCTGCGAGTATTATCCTCAATATCGAGCAAGATCAGCATGATTTTTGCGGCGACATTCAAGAGCATAAAAAGAATACCGCCCTGAATGACACGCGAGAACATTGTGATCAAAAAGTACCAATCTAGCGGATAGCCGCCAATAACCGCACTGTAGACGTTCTGGAAGGCGTTGTAGCCCGCATCAAGGATGTAGGCAGCCATGGTTAGCCAGGCTGTTATCCGTACCCAACGCTCCAATCGCAGAACTGCGTTTTTGTCAAAGTAGGTTCCCAGAAAACCGGTTGTTGATTTCATTGAATGTCACTCCGAAGCTGCCATACGTGTTTGTTATAATAGATTATTATTCTGTGTGAAATTATACGCGAAAAGGAAACCAAAATGGATTCGAACGAAACTCCCCACCCCACCGATTTCATCCGCGAAGCGGTTGCAGAAGATTTGCGCACCGGACGTTTTAGCTATGTGCGCACGCGCCTGCCACCAGAACCAAACGGATATATGCATATTGGGCATGTCAAGGCCTTTTTAATCGACTATAACGTGGCACATGAGAACGGTGGAGAACTTTACCTGCGCTTTGATGATACCAACCCGGCGAAAGAAGAAACCGAATATGTAGATGCCATCAAGGCAGACGCGCAGTGGTTGGGCATGCATTGGGTTCAGGAAACCTTTGCTTCAGACTACTTCGATACGCTCTACGCCTGGGCAATCAGGCTGGTTAAAATGGGCAAAGCTTACGTGGACGATCAGAGCGTCGAAGATGTCATTAAAAACCGGGGCACGCTGACAGAGCCCGGTCTGAATAGCCCCAATCGCAACCGCAGCGTTGAAGAGAACCTGGATTTGCTCGAACGCATGAAAAACGGTGAGTATCCGGATGGCAGCCGCATTCTGCGCGCAAAGATTGATATGGCCCATCCCAATATGGTCATGCGCGATCCGGCCATGTATCGCATCATCCACGAACCTGCCCACCATCGCACCGGCAGAAACTGGTGCATTTACCCAATGTACGATTGGTCACATGGCCAAAACGATTCGATGGAAGGGGTCACTCATTCCCTGTGCTCCATAGAGTATGAGATCCATCGCCCCCTGTATGAATGGTTTCTGGACCAGCTGGGCGAATTCAAACCCCGCCAGATTGAATTTTCCCGCCTGAATCTGACTTACGCCATGATGAGCAAGCGCAAGCTGCGCAAATTGGTGGAAACCGGCCTGGTGAATGGCTGGGACGATCCGCGTTTAACCACCCTGCGCGGCATGCGCCGGCGCGGCTATACAGCCAAGGCCATCCTTGATTTTATTAACAAGATCGGTGTGGCCAAAAATACAAGCTGGATCGACTTTGCCTTACTTGAATCCTGCGCAAGGGATGATCTGAATAAAAATTCTTTGCGACGTATGGCAGTTCTACGGCCCTTGAAAGTGATCATCGACAATTACCCTGAAAACCAGGTCGAAGAAATCGATGCCATCAACAATCCTGAAGATGCATCCGCGGGCACTCGCAAGGTGGCTTTTTCAAAGGTCATCTATATCGAGCAGGATGATTTCCGCGAAACACCACCACCCAAATACTTCCGGCTCTACCCCGGGAATGAAATTCGCTTGCGCTACGCCTATTTTATTAAATGTGTCAGCGTGATAAAGGATGAATTGGGCAATATCTGCGAAGTACACTGCACGTATGACCCAAACACCAAGGGCGGTGACGCTTCGGACGGACGCAAGGTCAAATCAACAATCCATTGGGTTTCTGCCTTGCACGCAGTACCTGCCGAAATGCGGCTCTATGAGCGACTGTTCTCCAAGGAAAACCCGGATGAAGGCGATGATTTTCTGGCGTATGTAAATCCGAATTCTCTCGAAATTCCGGAAAAGAGTTATGTTGAACAGTCTCTGCTGGAAGCGCAACCCGGCGATAAATTCCAGTTTGAACGCAACGGCTATTTTTGCATGGACCCGGATAGCCAGCCGGGTAAACCAATCTTCAACAGGACCGTGTCGCTAAAAGACGCCTGGGCAAAAATCGAACAAAAGCAAGCCTGATAAACATAAAGGCGGAGGTCGTGGTGACCTCCGCCTTTGATTTAATTCATTTTTTCCAAAAGCCCGATGGCAACCTTCAGGCGTTGGAGCACTTTCTCTTTTCCAACAATTTCCATACTCTCAAACAACGGCGGACTGACCATCTGCCCGGTGACTGCCACTCGCAAAATGCCAAAGACCTGGTTGGGGCTCAGCCCAAGCTCCTCGATCAGCTGGCGCATGGGCGGCTCGCAGGCGGCGTGCGAGACATCCGCCAGGGATTCAAGCACTGCATAAATTTTCCTGGCCACATCCGCAGATTGAGCAGCGCTCAGATTTTTCCCAACCAATTCGACGGGATTGACCTCGATAGAATCTCTAAAAAACCAGGCAGCAAATGGCAGGCAATCATCCAGGGTAACAAGCCGTTCGCGGATAATGGGAATAATCTTCAACAATATGGCATCATCCACTTGCAAACCGGCGTTGATAAAATAGGGCTTAATTCTGCCAGCAAGGTCATCAATTGCCAGGCGGCGAATATGTTCGCCATTGAAGTAATCCAGTTTGGCGAAGTTGATCGCCGCAGGAGAAGGGGTCAGGCGCTTAATATCAAATATTTGGATCATTTGGGCCAGGCTGAGCACATCCTCAGTTTCACCAGCACCCCAGCCCATCAGAGCGGCCCAATTCAACAAACCCTCAGGGGTAAACCCAAGATCATGCATATCCTTCACAAAAATGGAGTAGCCGTCTTTGAGGGCATCGACGCTTTCGCGCTTGCTCATTTTCCCCTTACCGCTAGGTTTGAGAAAAATCGAAAGGTGCATCCAGATCGGTTCATCCCAACCAAAAGCTCTGATAATGTTGACGTGCAGCGGAAAGGTACCCAACCATTCTGAACCTCTGAAGACGTGAGTTATCTTCATCAAATGATCGTCCACCATGGCGGCCAGGTGATAGGTGGGCCAGCCATCGGATTTCATCAGCACAGAATCATCCAGAACCCGATTCTCAATGTTAATTGGCCCACGAAGCTGGTCAACAGCTGTTGTAATGCCATCCCTGGGCATCCTGAAGCGAATCACATGCTTCTCACCGCTGGCAATCCGGCTGGCGGCTTCACCAGGGTCGATATCGCGACAAAGGCCATCGTAATGCATTGGACCTTTATTCTTCTGCTGCTCCTGGCGAACGAGATCCAGCCGTTCCATCGTACAAAAACATGGAAAAGCCTTGCCAGAATCGACCAACATTTTGGCATGAGCCTGGTATATATCGCGGCGATCGGTCTGGCGATACGGCCCCAGAGGTCCGCCAATATCAGGGCCTTCGTCGTAGTCAAGTCCGAGCCAGCGCAGGCCATCGATCAACTCCTGCTCTGCGCCAGGGACAAATCGTTTCTGGTCAGTATCTTCAATCCGAAGAATAAATTGCCCACCCGTTTTTTTTGCGAGCAAGTAGTTATAGAGAGCGGTCCGGGCGCTGCCTAAATGCATGTGACCGGTGGGCGATGGTGCAAATCTTACACGAGCAGGGACAGCTGTCACTCAAACCTCCAGGTTTTATAATTCCAGCGCTTTATGGCGCATAATTACACTTTCAACAAGTCCAATGGCAATCATATTAGCCACCAGAGAACTGCCTCCATAGCTAACAAAAGGCAGAGTCAACCCCGTGGCCGGCATTAGATTAAGATTGACCCCGATATTAACAATCGCTTGAAAAGCTATCAGGGTGGCCACACCGTAAGAAATCAAGGCACCATAGGTATCACGCGAAATCCGCGCAGCATATAAGCAACGCCAAACAATAAAGACAATCAAACCGATGATCAGGACTGCCCCAACAAAACCAAGCTCATGGGCAGTGGTGGAAAAAATAAAATCAGACCAACGGACCTTCAGGAAACGTAATTGGACCTGGCTGCCGTGTCCATAACCCTGGCCAAACAATCCGCCCGATCCAATTGAGATGAGCGCCTGCTGGATATTATAGATATCACCATAACGCGCGTTCGGGTCGGGTGTCACAAAGTTTAGAATGCGCTTTACCTGGTAATCTTGAATAATCTGAAACTGCACCAGGACGGGGAAGGTAATTGCCAGGACCAGCAGGCCAACCACGGCATATAAAATCAGGTGTTTGAGAGGCACGCCAGCCAGCCATAAGAGCACAAACCACAAAACCAGCAGTACGATGGAAGTACTTAGATTTGGCTGCAAGATGACCCAAACGGTGATGCCCATGGCCATGATCAGGCTGCGAATGGTCCATTTTGGTTCATTCATCTCATGGATGTGCTGGACAAAAAAATGCGAAATACTGAGAATAACGACCAGCTTCGCAAATTCCGACGGCTGAATAAAAACCAGGGTGGTACGGAACCAGCGGGCAGAACCAAATAAGGCAGCACCGATGATATTCAAAGCCAAAAGAACAATAATCATACCGAAATAGAGCGTGCTGCTGACGGATGACCACAAGCGATAATCTATACCGGCAGTGCCAATTAAGAGCACAAACCCAATCAGTGCAAAAATGATCTGGCGATTCACAAGGGGGGTCGTTACCGTCAGCTCAAAATTTCCAGCCAGTGCGGAGCGGATCATCGTAATACCAATGATTACCAGGATGGTTACTGCCCCCAACAACCAGAAATCAAAATACCGCCAAAAACCTCCACGCATACTTATCTTCCATCATCAGGCGTCAGATCGCCTGTGAAAATGTAATCCTAACCAATTCGGCGGCGCGCGGCCACACGCAGAGGAATATCCGCAACAAGACGCTGCTCACGACCCTCATGCTCAACTTCAATTCGGACACTACCCGGATCGATATCGATATGCTTTGAGATCGCCGCAATCAAATCATCCTTTAAAGCTTCCAGCGAAGCCGGGCTTAAGTCAGTGCGATCATGGATGAGCACCAGCTGAAGCCTTTCTTTTGCGCTTGTAGCGCTTTTCTTGCCAGTCAAACGCTCCAGGAAGTTCATCTCACTTCCTCCAGCCAAGTTTACCGAGACGATCCCACAAGCTATGTGAATCGAGATCAAGGAATGGGACATCCTCGCCGTTCAGCCGCCGTGAAATATTCCTGAAAGCCTGTCCGGCGCGAGTCTTGCCCTCCAAGGCCAGGGGCGCACCCTTGTTCGATGCGACGATAACATTTTCATCTTCCGGGACAATTCC
This sequence comes from uncultured Anaerolineae bacterium, assembly GCA_903854805.1. Next base: position 9,964 of record CAINXK010000308.1, on the reverse strand, counting down.
AATTACGTCAATATGCAAGAGATCATAAACATCATCCACAGAAAGCATATCTCCGCGCTTTACCAATCCGGGATTAAGCCGGTTGATAATCAAAGATGGGGCATTCTTCTCTTCAGCTTCGAGCAGTCCAATCACCCTGTCAGCGTCGCGAACTGCGGACATTTCAGGATTTGTGACAATCAGGATCTGGTCAGCAGCAGCGATGGAATTTCGGAAGCCGCGTTCAATCCCAGCCGGCGAATCGATTATTATCCAATCGACTTCAGGGCGTAGTTCATCACACAGGCGAACCATATCACTTGGGGAAACAGCATTTTTATCCCGGGTTTGGGCAGCCGGGATCAGGAACAACTCGGGCAAACGTTTATCGCGGATCATCGCCTGGCGTGTCCGACAGCGTCCCTCCACGATATCGACAATATCATACACAATCCGGTTTTCAAGGCCCATAACCACATCCAGGTTACGCAACCCGATATCACCATCAATACAGACAACTTTCTTTCCGTCCGAAGCGAGGGCCACGGCAATATTGGCAACGGTCGTAGTCTTACCCACCCCACCTTTGCCAGATGTCACAGTAATCACTTTTGCGGTCATCTTCTACTCCACCTTATCCTGGGGTCCATGTCTCAGCTTGCAGCTGGCCATCTTTGATTCGAACAATTTCGGGCAGGGGTTTTCCGCGGCGTTCAGGGGTAACCGCGATTTCTCCGGCAATGCGCAGTTGTGTGGGCATTAAATCGAGTGCACAGACCACTGCAGATTGATCACCTTTTGAGCCAGCATGAACCACGCCGCGCAAACGTCCCCACACGATGACACTGCCACCCGCAATAACTTCCGCGCCAGGGTTTACATCACCAAATACAACAATGTGCCCGCCAGATTCGACACGAGTACCTGATCGAATTGTTTTGTTGACCCAAAGGGCACCATCGTCATCACCCTTTCTGGAGGCGGTCTGTTCTTGCGGACGAGGTTTGGAAATGCGGGTTGCCAGTCCCAGTATCTGGGCGGTATTTTCAGTAACTGGTGACAGGCTTATTATTGCCCAGAGCATAATGCCGTGCTCAGAAAGCCTGTCACGCAAGCTGGAAAGTTCAGCGGATTTAAGGGTCTGGTTGCCAACATCCAGGGCAAGCCGCGCTCCCTGAAAAAAGGCGGGCTGCTCTTCAATCCGTTCGATCAGCGCACGCTGAACAACTGGCCAACCGGCATCGCCAAGCGATACCAACAGGCCATCTCGCATACCTTTTATCTGGACGAGCGACGATTCAGTCATCATTTTATTAGCCAAAATTATAGCACACCCTTATTACGGAGCAGTAGCCTGTTGGGCTGCATCGATAGCCTTTAATTCGAAATAAGCTTCCAGAACCCTGCGAACAATTGGTGCGGCCACACTGGCACCCTCACCACCGTTGTAACAAAAAGCAACCACGACAATTTCTGGATCTTCGTATGGCCCATACGAAACAGTCCACGAATGGGTCGGCCATGAACCAAAATTACAGCGGTTTTGAGCCTGGGCAACATTGTCACAATATTCCGCGGTACCAGTCTTGCCAGCGACCGGGATTTCAAATGGCTTGGTAAATTCCACGGTCCGGCCACTAAATACTGCGTTCAAGGTTCCGGTGGGATCCGAGGTAACAGCCAGGCGCATCCCTTCTTGAATTTTCTGAACTACATCCGGTCTGACAGTCTTTTTTTGACCGGTAGGTGAACAGTAGGCACCGTCGCATTGGTAATCGTTGATGACCGGGTCGGTCGTAATATCCCACTGATTATGCCCAATAAATGGAGAAATCTGCCAGGCACCTTCATGAAAGATTGGCTGACCTTTTTCATCGGTGCCACACCAACCTTCAACTTGCTCATCCAGCGCATTTTTCCCCTGGCAAAAACTGTACAAGACCTGATTTGAAATATTATAGCCCGTATCACACCAACCTGCGGTCAACTGCCCACCCGAATTTTTTCCGCTGCATTGATGGTATAGATTACCACCAACGTCACGCCAGATGATCAGAGGCTTGCCATTGCTATCGGTGATCTCACGCACGAGGGTAGGCTGAACATGCTTACCGTCATTTGCGATCGTCGCAGCGGATAATAATACTTGCAAAGGAGTGGCCAACACATAGCCCTGACCGACACTGGCAATGTAAGTATCGCCAGTTGACCAGTTCTCGCCACGATTGATGCGCTTCCACTGTGGCGATGGGATCAGCCCCTTGGCTTCGCCCATCAATTCGATATTGGATCTTTGATCATAACCCAGCGCCCGGGCATATTCACGCAAGCGCTCGATACCCAGGCCTTGCTTGATTTCCGTTTTGTAGCCACCGCCCAACTTATAAAAACAAACATTACTGGAATAAGCGATACAGTGTAAAAAGTCAATCGTCCCGAAACCAGCTTCGTTCCAATCAACAAAAGGGCGTTCACGCCCAGGATCGTTGGGCGAATAAGACTCAGTCAACACCAACTGCCCTGGGGCATCAATAATCTGATCCAAGGTGACGATGCCTTCATTCAAGGCACCGGTAGCTGTGGATAACTTAAAAACCGACCCTGGCGGGAATTGATCAGAGACTGCATGGTTTAATAATGGTTTAGCCGGATCTTCGGCCAACTGATTGTAATAATAAGCCGGGATAAAACGCGCCATGCGATTATTTTCATACGTGGGAAAAGAAACCATCGCCAAAATTTCCCCGGTCTTGGGATTCATCGCAACCACCGCTCCGGTTGTAATGCGGATACGGCCAAAATATGAATTCCAAAAATTTATTTCTCCTGACAGTGCAGCATCGGCGGCCTTTTGCAGACGCGTGTCGATGGTAGTGATCAGGTTGTTCCCAGAGACAGGCGGAACCGGCGGCTGAAGATTGCGGAGTTCCTGTCCGGCAACATCACGTTCCACCACGCGGCGACCGGGAAGACCTGCCAGGATGTCTTGAAAATACGCTTCCACGCCCGAATAACCCACCTTATCACGGTTGAGTAAAAAACCCTGCTTCACATAAAGTGCTTCATCGCGGGCCGGGATTGGGCCCAGAAAACCAACCACATCAGATGTCAGGTAACCAGTGGGATATTCGCGGATAGGCTCGATCTCCACGCTCACACCTGGCCAATCCATGGCTTTTTCGCGCACAATGCGCGCATTTTCTTCACTAATATTACATTGAATCTTCGCTGGGCTGTAAGGCGCCAGCGTATCTTGCAGTTCAACCAGCTGCGCGATCCCCGGGCCGGGAACGCAGGCCGATACTAACTTCGCATCTTCCAGGGTACCATTATTCACGGGCACAGCGGTCAGTAAGGAAAGTTCGCGGTAAACGCGCTGAATATCAGCCGGGTCGTTGGGCAGATTGGCCGGAGTGATAATCACGTTATACGAGGCCACATTACGTGCAAGAATATAACCATTGCGGTCATAAATGATCCCACGTGTAGGCGGAACGCTGATCTCGCGGGTGCGGTTTTCATCAGCCTGGCCCAGCCGGGTTTGATATTGAAGTACCTGTAAATTAAATAGTTGCGCCACCAAAACAGAAAAACCCAGCAAAAGCACGGCGTAAAAAGTAAAGATCCGCCATGGCTCGATATTTAAACGCGGAGCAGAAGGAGAAGTCATACCATATCCTCCATCGGATAGACCCATAAGGCCAGATCACGGATAAATGAATGGATTGGGAGCGCCAGGAGAAAATTCAAAAACACACTCGGCAGGGTAATCAAGGCCAGCGCATCAGCGAATGGAATGGCTGTCCCCCACGCCACCAATGTTATGTAACTCAGAAAATGCAAAAGCAAGGTGGAGAAAAAGATGACCGTAAACAGAGCCAGGATCGGAGTTTGCCAGGTCTGCCGCAGGATATAACGAGCAAGGATCACTGCCAGGATGTAGGCTGTTACCAGCACAAACGGTGGTAAACCAGACACAAACGCAGCCATCAAACCGGCCAAAGCAGCCCATTGAATGGCAGATTGAACCTGTTCCTGCAGGGCCCAGGAGATCAGAATGAGCAGAACAAGATCGGCTGCACCGGAGAGTAGAGTAATACGACTGGCAACGGCTGTCTGGAACATGAATGCCAGTGCCAATACGGGGAGTGCTACCAGATTTTTCATATTATGGAACTGGAATCAATGGGGTTATATCAACAGGTCGGAAATCGGTAATGATCAGCACGATTTTCAGCTTGGAAAAATCGACAACGGGTTGAATCACAGCCTGTTGGAATAAGTCGGAATCGCGCTTGCGAGCATTGAGCACCTGTCCAACTATCAAATCAGCAGGAAAACCACCGCTTAGCCCCGAAGTCAACACCAAGTCCCCGGGTTGAAGCAGCACATCTTGAGGAACAAGATCCAACATCAAGTCACCGGAAACTGTGCCGACTAGAATGGCCTCTTTTTTGGCTTTTTCAAGGCGAATATTGACCGCTGAGGATGTATCTGTGATTAACTGGATGCGAGCGGCGCTATTGATGACAGCATCCACGCGCCCAACCAGACCCTGATCAGTGACAACCGGCATGCCGCGGCGTAAGCCCTGGTTCGAGCCCTTGTCAATAATAATATAGCGCAAGAACGGGCTGGGGTCGCGTCCAATAACGGAGGCTGCTGTGTAGGAATTTTCGGGGTTGGAACGGGAAAAATTGACCAATGCAGCCAGGGCATCTGCTTCTGAAACGCTATTTTGCAGCTGCACTACCTGGGCCTGTAAACGCGACACTTCGGTCTCAAGATTGGCATTACGCTGACGCAGAGCCACCACATCGCGTGGCACGGTTAAAAATTCCTGAATAACAACAAAACGTGTGAAGATCCAGGATTGTGCCGTAACAAGCAGGCTATTAAAGTTTCCTGAAATAACGCCAAGTGAACCACTCAGCGCCAGAGCAAGGATACCAGCCACTAACAAAAAGAGAATTGTTGTTTGGACTGTACCGGAAAAGGAATTTCTCATATTTAAGGTTCGTAATTATACGGTCGGCTGGGCAGCAGCCGCCAACAAATCAGGCAGCGTGCCGGGTTGAACCGCGCTCCAGGCCAACCAGATAGTGACGCAAGTTTTCGAAATCGCTCAAGATCACCCCGGTCCCGCGCGCCACGCAGGTCAACGGATCTTCTGCCTGCCAGACACGCAGGTTGAGTTCATCTGCCAGGCGGTCGGCGAGCCCTTGTAACAGAGCACCACCGCCAGCCAGACAAATCCCAGTATCCATTAAATCAGCAATCACTTCAGGAGGGACTTCATCAAGTGCATCTCGGATGGTATCTATGATCACCTGGATTGAACCAGAAAGCGCGTCTCGAACTTCAACCGATGAGACTTCAATGGCTTCAGGCAATCCATTAACCAGATTTCGCCCACGAGCTTCGGTGGTCTTTTCTTGGGGCAAAGGATAGGCAGAACCGATTTTGATCTTGATCTGCTCGGCCACACCTTCGCCGATCAACAGATTATACTTATTGCGGATATACTGGACAACATCCTGGTCCATCTCGTCGCCTGCTACACGCAAAGAACGCGAAACAATCACGCCCCCCATCGCCACTACAGCCACTTCAGTGGTGCCGCCACCGATATCAACAACCATGGAACCTTTAACGTCGCCGATTGGAAGACCAGCACCCAATGCCGCCGCAATAGGTTCTTCAATGAGAAACGCTTCGCGAGCACCAGCGGACATGGCGGCGTCATAGACAGCCCGCTTCTCCACTTCAGTGACACCAGCGGGAATACCGATCACGACTCTCGGTCGGGGTAGTGGAACAATGCTTTGCTCATGCACCTGACCGATAAAATATGTTAACATAACCTGCGTCACATCAAATTCAGAAATTACTCCATCACGGACTGGACGGAGAGTAATGATATTGCCAGCAGTGCGCCCCATCATCTCCTTGGCTTTTTGCCCCACAGCCAACGGTTCCCGAGACCGTTTTTCGATGGTAACCCAGGATGGCTCGTTAATGACGATGCCTCTGTTCCTGACGTAGACCAGCGTATTTGCGGTGCCCAGGTCAATACCGATGTCTAATGAAAACAGGCCGAGAAGCCAGTTAATGGGATTAAAAGCCAAAGTAATCTCCTCAAAGGAAAAAGCAATAATATCTTAATAATTTAATCAGAGTATTATACCATGGCCAATTCTGCCACCCCGGTTTCTTACGGGTAAGCGCAGGCTGTCTGCTGAAGGCAGAAATAACCCGACGAAACTAACGCACACAAAATGGGTTATAAAATTCAATTGATTAATCACCTGGGAGAATTCAATGTCAAAAGTTGCGATTGTCACCGACAGCACGGCCTATATTCCAAAAGATATTATAGATCAATACAAGATCACGGTTGTACCCCTGGTGCTGATCTGGGGTGAACAAACGTACGAGGATGGAGTCAGCATCCAGCCGGACGAGTTTTACCAACGTTTGAGTACCGCCAAAATCTTACCAACCACCTCGCAAGCATCCATCATCAATATGCAATCAGCCTTTGCAGGACTGATCGAACAAGGCTTCGAAGTTCTCGGCATTTTTCTTTCATCAAAATTATCCGGAACAATGCAATCTGCCATTCAGGCACGCGAGCTTCTTGCATCTGGACAGGAAAAAGTTGTAATTATTGACAGCAACTCAACTGCCATGGCAATGGGCTTTCAAGTTCTGGCGGCTGCCCGTGCGGCTGAGGCTGGCGCGTCGCTGAACGATTGCGTACAACTCGTAAATAAAGCCCGCGAATGCAGCGGAGTTTATTTTGTTGTTGATACACTCGAATTTCTTCACCGGGGTGGTCGGATTGGCGGTGCCCAACGCTTGCTTGGAACAGCGCTCAACCTCAAGCCCATTCTTGCACTGCAGGATGGGAAAGTGGAAGCAATGGAACGTATTCGCACAAAAAATAAAGCCATTGATCGGTTGATCGAAATTATTGCCGCGGAAACTGCTGGAAAAAGCCTCGTTCGGCTGGCTTTACTCCAAGCCAATGTACCTGTTGAAGGTCGGGAGCTGCTGGAACGTGCCACAAAAATAATCAATCCGATCGAATCGATTTTCACCAGTCTCAGCCCAGTAGTAGGGTCACACACCGGTCCCGGCACGCTGGGGCTGGCTTATATGACCGGGATCTAAGCTGCTCTGTTGACTTTATTTATAACGGCCCGCCAGATTGGGTTTTATGCGCTGGCGGGCCTTGCGGGTGGGAATCCCCAGGTGGTCATTTAATGTCGATAATCCTAAGAGCATGTTTAAGAATTGAATTTGGTCAACATTTTGGGATAATTTCAGGCAAAAAAACTAGCCGAACTGACCTGCTATGGGAATCAGCCACGTATCAGAGAAATATTTTTCGCCAAAAACAACCTCCTTTTTGAATTCAGGCAGAATCCGGCCTATGCAGCCACCTGAACTACTTTCATCCTTGCCAGCCGTCTGATCATAAGTCTGCTCACCGTAGCTTATATCAAGGTTTCACTTGTGCCGGTCAGGCGCTCATAATCTTTACTCAATCTACTCCATCGATTGAGCCAACCAAAGGTGCGTTCTACCACCCATCGATGAGGCAATAGCACAAAACTTTTTATATCATCCGTTCGCTTCACAATTTCCAAAGCCCAATGGGTAAACTGCTTGACCCAGTCGACCAGTTTTCCGGCATAACCGCCATCTGCCCAAACCAGTTTCAAGCGTGGAAAACATTCTTTAACTTTGCTGAACAGTAATTTTGCTTCCTCTCGGTCTTGAACATCGGTCGTTAGCACCATTACAAGCAAGAGCAGGCCGATCGTGTCCACTAAAATATGACGTTTTCGGCCTTTAATACATTTACCTGCATCATACACTCTTCGGTGGTTTTTACGGATTGACTATCGATGGCTCCCGCACCAGGCTCTGGATCTCGGCAGCTTGCCCGGCGTAAATCTTGGCGAAAATCCGTGTTTATTTTTATCCACAAACCGCTTTTACGCCAACTATTAAAATAGGAGCAGACGGTTTGCCAAGTTGGAAAGTCATGCGGTAACATTCGCCACTGACAGCCTGTTTGAATAAGATAGTAAATCGCGTTTAAAACTTCACGTAAATCAATGGTCCGTTTTCGCCCAAGAACTTTTTCGGCAGGCATAAAGGGCTGAAGTAGCTCCCGTTCTGCATCGGTCAAATCGGTCGAGTAACTGTTTCTGGTCATACTACTATTTTATAATATCCAGAAACCTCCATTCATTGCTTAAACTCGCTCTAAAGAAAACCCAGCTAATATAATAAATTCACCTATCCGAGATTCACCCTTTTCTCAGGAGACAAAACCATGGATTCTTATACACCCGGGGTACAAGCTTACATTGAACAAGGTCGGCAAATGATGGAGCAGGATCAAAACCAGCGCTTACTGATGCGCGGCAAGAAATTTGACACTATTGCCGTACATGGATTGTACGATATGCAATCTGCAATGGTCAATCAAGGTAGCATCATCGAACCAGCCTTTCTTTCTACCGCCCAGCACTTCAACAATAGTGATCACATGGAAGCCGCCCTGGCGTATTTGATGCCTGCCTGGATATATGCACGCGTCACCAATCCAACTCAGCATTATCTTGAAGAGACACTGGCCATGCTCGAAGGTTACGGATTCGATGGCGAGGTAACCGCACACATGACTGGATCTGGAATGGCGGCAGTTTTCCTTGGAACCAACTCCTTCCTGATGAACGACTCTGCTTATCCCAAACCTAATATTGTCGCATCTGCACGTTGTTACGGCGGCACCTTCACCCTCTTCACACGTTATGCAAAAGAGCGGGGAGTCGACTTACGCTGGGTACGTGATCCGCTTAATTTGGATGAATGGGCAGCGAAGGTTGATAACGAGACTCGTTTCGTCTTCGGTGAGATGCCCGCCAATCCTTCGTTGGCGGTCATTGATCTAAAAGCTGTTGCCGACCTGGCACATGCGGTAAACGCCCCATTTATCATCGATTCTACGATTGCCACTCCGGCGTTAATGCGTCCGTTGCTGCACGGCGCTGACATTGTCATTCATTCAGTCAGTAAAAGTATGGCCACATCCGGGTTTGTCATTGCCGGGGCAGTGATTTCCCGCGCTAACATCCTCAGCAAGGTTGGCCCGGATGAAATGCGCCAAAACTATGCCAATTATGTCAAAGGCTACCCGCACCGCGACATGGGCCCAACACTCAATCCGCTCAGTGCTTTGCTGACAATTAACGACTTGCGCACTCTGCGGACGCGCACCGATACATCGAGTCAAACTGCAATGACAGTGGCAAAGTATCTTATCGGCAAACCATCGGTCGAGAGCGTGCAGTACCCCGGCTTGCCCAGCTTTCCTGGCTATGAGATAGCTGCCCGTTACATGGAATTGGTGGATGCAAATAAGAGTGATGCCGCTCGTTTCGGTTATCTGCTCAGCTTTACTGTAAAAGGCGGTGCTTCAGCCGCCCGGCAGGTTTTCGATCGTTTGAAAATGATTTGGCGCGCCACCGACCTTGGTCGTGTAAAATCCGTTGCAACCATTCCGATGATTTCCACCCATCAGCAGATCAGTGGCAGCGATAAAGATGTTGCTGGTTTGCAGCCCAATTTGATACGCTTATCTGTTGGCCTTGAGCATCCTGACGACATTATCGCTGATCTGGATCAGGCGCTCAGATTGTATTAATACGGCTCTACCGTTTTTCCGAAAGGCAATTGAATTCTTAAACACGCTCTAACGATCACTCGCACCGCTATGCTTGGATCCAGGCATGATCAGTCAAAAGTATAAGCTCGGAAACTGTGATATTTTTTTACACGAATTTAGAAAGCTTAATAATTTGTGTACATACTGCCAGATTTTTACTTTGACATTATCAAAGTAAATCCTAAAAAAATGCCGGGCAAGGATTGTATTGAAATCCTTGCCCGGCAAATCGATTCTCGG
>CAINXK010000307.1 GCA_903854805.1 uncultured Anaerolineae bacterium | reverse complement strand
CGGCGGTGCCGCAAGCGCGATGAAGACCGAAGTAGGCAAAGGCGAAGGAGAGGTCGCAATTGTTGATTGGCCTGGGTATGTGGAACGTGGCTCAAACGATAAGGGTTATGATTGGGTAACCGCTTTTGAGAGTGAGACCGGTTGCAAGGTTACCGTTAAGGATGCTGCTACGTCAGATGAAATGGTCACCTTGATGAATCAAGGTGGCTTTGACTTGGTGACAGCTTCGGGTGACGCCAGTCTTCGCTTGATCGCGGGTGGCACAGTCCAGCCTATCAATACCAGTTTAATTCCTTCCTGGAAGAATGTTGACCCAAGGTTGCAGAATGCCCCATGGCACACCGTTAATGGCGCACATTATGGAGTCCCGTATCAATGGGGACCGAATGTGTTAATGTATAGCACAATTGTATTCCCGGCCCCCCCCAAATCATGGACAGTGGTTTTTGATGAACAAAACTTGCCGGATGGAAAATCGAATTCCGGTCGGGTCCAGGCGCCGGATAATCCGATTTATATAGCTGACGCTGCTTTATATCTGAAGGCAACCAAACCTGAGTTAGGCATTAAAGATCCTTACGAACTTTCACAAGCTCAGTTCGATGCTGTCGTCAGCGTTTTGCGCCTGCAGCGAAAGCTGGTTCCAAAATACTGGCATGACGCCACAACCCAGGTGGAAGATTTCACAACAGAAGGCATTATTGCATCATCGTCCTGGCCGTACCAGGTGAATTTGTTGGCTGCCAATGGCCAGCCGATTTCCAGCACCTTCCCGCAGGAAGGCGCCACGGGCTGGGCTGATACCACCATGATGAACTCGAAAGCTCCGCATCCCAATTGTGCTTATTTGTGGCTAGAACACTCCATTCAGCCAAAAGTGCAGGGTGACGTAGCAGCCTGGTTCGGTTCTGTGCCTGCTGTGCCCGCTGCTTGTTCTGGCAATGAACTACTTGGAGCCGAAGGTTGTAAGATTAATGGTGCAGAAAACTTTGAAAAGATTTCTTTCTGGAAAACACCGACAGCCGATTGTGGTGATGGGAATACGAACTGTGTTCCGTACAGCGAGTGGGTAAAAGCCTACGTTTCAATTATTGGCGGAAAGTAAAATTTCAAAATTCTCCCTGCCAGCCGGCCAGTTTTCTGGTCCGGTTGGCAGGGATGCATTTAAATTCAGGTAGAAAGAAAACGATACGATGAGTGATCAGACCGCGGTCCTTTTTAAATCTGTCAGCCGGTTCTTCGGCGCAGTAAAAGCTGTAGATTCAATTAACCTGGAAATCCGGGATGGAGAATTTTTCTCCATGCTTGGACCGTCTGGCTCGGGTAAAACCACCTGTCTGCGTATGATCGCAGGGTTCAATCGCCCATCAGAAGGGCAGATATTGCTCTATGGGCAGGACGTTTCTCAGCTGCCCCCTTATGAACGTCCCGTCAACACTGTTTTTCAAGATTATGCACTTTTCCCACACATGACCGTTGGCGAAAATATCGGGTACGGCTTGATGATTAAAAAACTCCCTGCCGCGGAACGCAAAAAGCAAGTAGAAGAAATGCTCGATCTTGTGAGACTTTCTGGTTACGGAGATCGAAAGCCTGCCCAGCTTTCCGGTGGTCAGCGTCAGCGGGTGGCACTGGCACGCGCCTTGGTCAATCATCCCAAAGTCTTACTCCTGGATGAACCACTTGGCGCACTTGATCTTAAACTGCGACAGCAGATGCAGGTGGAATTAAAGGCCATCCAAAAAGGAGTAGGTATTACTTTTATTTTTGTTACTCATGATCAGGAAGAAGCTTTGACAATGAGTGATCGGATTGCTGTCTTTAATCTTGGCCGGATCGAACAGGTTGGGACTCCGGCGGAAATTTATGAACATCCAACGACCTCGTTTGTGGCCGGATTTGTAGGCATATCGAATCTGGTAAAGGGAGAGATGGCAAAGCGAATTACAGGTTCCGAGCAAACTTTTTCGATTCGTCCTGAGAAAATTCATCTTGTGAGATTTGATGCTGCTCGGGCTGATGACGAATATGCAGTCGATGGCAAAGTCAGGGATGTTGTATATCTTGGTCTTTACACTCGCTACCTGGTTGAATTGGGAGATGGTGGTGATCTTGTAGTGATGGAACAAAACCTGAAAACAACTTCCATGGATGTGACCAGACTTCGCGACCAGAATGTGCGCTTGCTTTGGAAAAGAGAGCACGTACGTTTCATGGGAGGGCAGGATGCTTAATCGCATCTCTACCTACCTTTACCGTCGTCCAGTTCTTGAGTTATTGCTCTTGCTATTACCACCCTTGGCCTGGTTTGTGGTGGTATACCTGGGCTCCCTGGCTAGCCTGCTGGTTAATAGCTTCTATTATCTGGATGATTTCACAGGAAAAGTGGTGACACAGTTTACTCTGCGTACTTACGCTCAACTGGTTGAACCTGCAAACCTGGATATATTTTTCCGAACAACGGTCATGGCAGCTTTGGTTACGATTGCATCAGCCGTGATTGCCTTTCCATTGGCTTATTATATTGCCCGATTCGCATCTCCACGCCTAAAAACAATTCTTTATATTCTGGTTACGCTGCCCTTGTGGTCCAGCTATTTGGTCAGGGTGTACTCTTGGAAACTGATACTGGCGCAAGAAGGTATTATTTCATGGTTTGCGCATGTTTTGTGGTTGGACGGACTGCTTGATTGGTATTTACGTCTCCCGGTTGTGGGTGGGCCATCCTTATCTGTATCGACGACCGGGGTTTTCCTCGTTTTTGTTTACATCTGGTTGCCATATATGATCCTGCCGATCCAAACAGCTCTCGAGCGAGTACCGAAGTCCCTTTTGGAAGCTTCTGGCGATCTTGGTGCGACACCGTCGCAAACTTTCTGGACGGTCTTGCTCCCGCTCTCCTTTCCGGGCGTCATAGCGGGATCAATATTTACTTTTTCGTTGTCCTTAGGTGATTTTATCGTGCCTTCAATGTTCGGAAATTCAAGTTATTACATTGGTAAGGCTGTTTTATCTTTCCAAGGTACTTCCGGTAACATTCCGTTAGCAGCTGCTTTTACTATGGGGCCAATCGTAATCATGCTGGGATACCTCTTGATCGCCAGAAAATTAGGAGCTTTTGATGCTCTTTAAAAACATATTCTCGAAGAAACAGGATGTAGAACAGGCTTCGTGGTGGTTAAAAGCTTCAGCCATGGCTGTTCTTATATTTTTGCATTTCCCAATCGTACTGATTTTTCTTTATGCTTTTAACACTGAAGATTCTGCATATACTTTTCCCCCACCTGGTCTGACCTTCAAGTGGGTGCAAATGGCCTTCGGTAATCCGGATCTGTTCCAGGCATTAATTTTATCTGTTGAAGTTGCCTTGATTGCTACGTCTATTGCGCTTGTGCTGGGGACTCTGGCTGCTGCTGCGGTCTACAGGTCGGAGTTTTTCGGTCGGGAAGCAATCTCTTTTCTGCTAGTCTTGCCGATTGCTTTGCCGGGTATTGTGACTGGGATCGCTTTACGGTCCGCGATTGGTGGAATGTCCATTCCATTCTCATTTTGGACAATTGTTATAGGTCATGCCACTTTTTGTGTTGTGACGGTATACAACAACGTGCTAGCGCGTTTTCGTCGGACGGGTGGTTCGATGATTGAAGCATCCATGGATTTAGGGGCCAACTCATTTCTAACTTTCTGGCATATCATTTTGCCGAATATTGCCACAGCGTTGCTGGCCGGTGGGATTCTGGCATTCGCACTTTCATTCGACGAAGTCATTGTGACCACCTTCACCGCAGGACAGCAGCAAACACTTCCGATTTGGATCCTGGGGCAGATGCTTAAGCCACGAGACCGGCCGTTGACCAATGTGGCTGCCATGCTGGTCGTCTTAATTACAACGATCCCAATCCTATTTGCACAGCGCTTAACCACGCAGGCAGGTGATGTTGAAGGGAAAGTCTAAAAATAAATCCTGGCAAAATGCGCTCGCCGTCACGGCGGAGGCATTTCAGCACCGTTTTTCGTTTTACCATTTATAATTGTTTTAGCCTATTTTAAGGATGAGACATGGAATACGAAACAGTAATTGGTCTTGAGACTCATATTCAACTTAATACGCAGTCGAAGATATTCTGCTCCTGCAAAGCCGACTCTTGGGATGACGGGCCGAATTCTAATATATGCCCAGTGTGCTGTGGCATGCCTGGGGTATTGCCAGTTCTAAACAAACGCGCGGTTGAGAAGGGCGTTTTGCTTGCTTGGGCAATGAATTCTGATATCCAGCCAGTCTCTTTTTTTGACCGAAAAAATTATTTTTATCCAGATCTACCAAAGGGTTACCAGATCACGCAGTATGACAGGTCTTTGGCCAAGGGCGGCTATATGGATGTGCCCCAGATGGATGGTACCGTCCGCCGGGTTACAATTTGGAAGCTTCATCTGGAAGAAGATGCAGGAAAAACGCGGAATGAATTGGGACGGCGGCTGATTGATTTCAATCGTTGCGGAGTGCCACTTATTGAAATGGTAACGGGTCCGGATTTGCATTCAGCGGATGAGGCTGCGAATTATCTGACCAGGCTTCGCCAGCTCTTACGTTGGATTGGTGTTTCGGAAGCCGATATGGAAAAAGGACATTTGCGTTGCGATGCAAATGTTTCTTTGCGCGTAAAGGGTGAAACAATTCTTAATACTAAAACTGAAATTAAGAATGTGAATTCGATCGAAGCAGTTCGCACGGCAATTGAGACCGAAATAATTCGGCAGACGCGTGAATACGATAACGGGAACAAAATTGAAGCCTGGACATTGGAGTGGGACGAAGATACCCAAACATTAAAAAAGATGCGCTCAAAAGAGACCGAAGCTGACTACCGGTATTTCCGCGAGCCTGATTTACTGCCTGTTTTTATGGATGATGCCTGGAAAGCTGAGATCCTGGCGGATTTTCCCGAACTGCCGCTTAGGCGGCGGGCCCGTTTTGTCCAGGACTATGGTTTGCCCGAGTACGACGCTGACATATTGACTGGTGAGCGTTCCTTATCTGATTATTTTATGGAAACAGTCCAAGTTTATGGGGGCGACGTAAAGCGCGTCTCCAATTGGTTGATCAATGACGTGCTCAGAATGCTCAATGAAAGTGGAAAAACAGCTGGAGAGCTTGTGTTGAAGCCTGTATACCTGGCAGAAATCATCCGGCTGGTGGATTCAAACACGATCAATACAAATACTGGCAAATCCCTTTTAGATAAAGTTAATGCTTCCGGAAAGTCACCGGTTGAAATTGTCCAGGCCGAAGGGTTGGCCAAGGTCAGTGATGATGGCGCCATCCGTAAAGTTGTTGAGCAGGTAATTGCGGAATCTCAAAAAGAGGTTGGCGCTTATAAGGCTGGTAAGATCGGCTTAATGGGCTTTTTTGTAGGACAAGTGATGAAGATAATGCACGGAAAGGCTGATGCGCAAATAGCTCGGACATTGTTTGAAGAATTATTGAAATGAGTTTGATTTAATTTACTTTCTATTCAGCCGCCCAAAACGCGCCTGCCTTTTTTGAGGTTTTGGCAAATTATTAAGTGCTCTAATTGGCAGGACGGTATATTCTTAACCGCGAATTGGTTGGCATGGTAGTGAATAATTTCTGCGGTTGATCATTGATCTTTCCAATGAAATTCATAAGCGCCGGTGGAAGATGGCTGCAAGTCATTCTACTATGCTTGAAATATATCCAAGCCAGAATTGGGGATCCAAACCAAAAGTGTTAGTGGTTTTTTCTCGGCGTGATCGTCTGGTGTACTAAATCTATTATTAACCCCTGTGGGGTTTGTCATTGGAGGCAATCCTGGTTGAGTTTGTGCTTCGTCCTGCGTTGAAAAAAGATTTCAGAAAAATCAGTGGGCTTATTCGGGAAGCTGGGATCAATCCCACCGGCCTTGATTGGCGGCGTTTTGTTGTAGCAGAAACAGCTGATGGCCAATTTGCCGGTTGTGGACAGCTAAAGCCTCATGCTGATGGGTCACTTGAATTGGCATCGCTCGCTGTCATTTCTTCAAAGCGTGGGCAGGGTCTTGCCAGAATTATTATCCATCGATTAATGGGTGAGGCGCCTCGACCGCTGTACCTTACCTGTCGGGCGCAATTAGGATCGTTTTACCAGAAATTTGGTTTTCGTGTAGCTAGTGGGGATGAACTGCCCGCATATTTTAAACGAATCAGTCGTATTGGTGGCTTGCTGAACGCATTGCACATTATTGAAGACAAACTGTTGGTTATGGTCGTAGACTGATTATAGAAATTTGATTTTGACAGAAAACAGGCTCAGTTTAGTTATTTTCAAATGAATAACTTATTTCTGAGAATAGGAGGATGCTAAGATGAAGACCTTTTTTACGATGGTTATTGGTGTGTTAATTGGTTTGATCGTTGCCGGTTTTCTATATTTAACGGTGCGCACCCCGGTGGGCGAGCCAGTTGTACTCATCCCTTCACCCACCCCCGAGCCGATTGTGGTCTATGTGAGCGGAGGCGTGAAACGTCCTGGGGTTTACAGATTGCCCCGCGAAAGCCGTCTGGTTGATGCTGTTCAGCAAGCGGGCGGATTCATGGATGGGGTGGATTTTTCTCAGGTAAATCTGGCAGATAAGGTGCAGGATGGAGATCAGATTGAAATCCCGGGCGGGACTGGCGAAATTGCCACACCTGAGTTAACTATCGGTGGCGGCGGTTTGTTGTTTACCCCAACGCCACCCGCTGGCGAACCAGTCAACTTGAATACAGCCAGCGCAGAAGAACTGGATCAACTTCCAGGGATTGGCCCATCAGCGGCTCAAAAAATCGTTGAGTATCGTGATGCCAACGGTGCATTTACCCGGGTGGATGATTTGCTGAAAGTTGCCGGCATAGGCCCTTCCACTCTCGATGAGATTCGTGGTTTGGTGACTGTTGGTCCTTGATCTGTAAATAATAAAATTGCGGGCTGATTTATGTCGGTTGGTTTGTTTTGAGGATAAGGCAGATATGTATGTTTGATCACTTTGGACTCCTGGCTCCCATTTACGATCGTGCGATTCCTTTTTCGCGTCTGGAGCAAATGGTTAGAAAAGTCGCTTTGCCGGTTGACGGCATCCTTTTGGATGCAGGTGGTGGTACCGGCAGGGTGACAAATGCGCTGGCTCCCTACGTCCGTAGCGCCTTTGTGGCTGATTTTTCGCGTGGCATGCTCGGGCAAGCTCGTAAGAAAGGTTTATCAGGCGTTGAAACAATAACAGAGAGTTTGCCTTTTGCTGACGGAATATTTGAACGTATCATTATGGTGGATGCCCTGCATCACGTCTATGATCAGGCTGCTACAGTTTCTGAATTATGGCGCATATTGAAGCCTGGTGGTTGTCTTGTAATTGAGGAACCTGATTCACGAACCTGGCAGGTTAAGGTTTTGGCGCTGGTGGAAAAAATTGCATTGATGCGGAGTTACTTTCTGTCGCCAGTCGAGATTAAAGATTTGTTTCCACCTATGGCAAAGGTGGAAATCGAGACCGAAGGTTACAATGCCTGGATGATTGTGTGGAAAGTCTAAAAAAGCCGGTCTGGATTATCAGACCGGCTTTTTTGTCTGTGAAAATACAAATATTTTTACAGGTTCAATAAAAGCTGGCGCGCGATTACAATGCGCTGCATCTCACTGGTGCCTTCGCCTATCGTCATTAAGCGTGCATCACGGTAGATACGTTCCACGGGATACTCCCGGCTGTAACCATAGCCTCCGTGGATTTGGATGGCATTGCGGCAAACCCGTTCAGCCATTTCGGTTGCATAGAGTTTGGCCATGGCAGCTTCTTTGCTATATGGTTTGCCTTCTTGTTTTAGCCAGGCAGCTCGATAAATCAAAAGCCTGGCAGCATCCAGTTCGGTGGCTGCATCTGCAAGCATGAATTGGATGGCTTGATGTTCAGCGATTGGTTTTCCAAAAGTGTTTCTAGCATGCGCATAGGCAATCGATGCTTCGTAAGCAGCACGGGCAAGTCCAAGTGAAATAGCGCCGATACTAATGCGGCCTCCATCAAGGGTGGCAAGAGTCTGATGCAAACCATGATCGTATTCGCCCACCAGGTTTTCGAGCGGCACATGAACATCTTCGTAAGTGACAGCGTGGGTGGGGGAGCCTTTTAGCCCCATTTTCTTTTCCGCCTGACCGATTGTCAAACCAGGTGTATTG
>CAINXK010000306.1 GCA_903854805.1 uncultured Anaerolineae bacterium | reverse complement strand
GCAGGCGCGAGAACTTGGTAACGAACGGAATCAGCGCAAGCACCTGGTCGCCTGCCATGCGGTCAATTTCGAAATTATGACTGCCGCCTAAAAAATAATCATAAATCCGGCCAGCAGATGGTTTTGTGGTATCAACGATATTGTCGCCCATGGTAGGTTGGCTCCTTTAAGAATGTGTTGATCTATTTTGATTCTACCTTATCTTGCGTTTTTTTCAATGGTTACCAAAATATATTCAAGCGCTTTCAACCCTGGCGTACTTACAAAAGCGATAACTGCCGTTTTACTTTTTGCTATGCTGGAGCCAGGTAGGTGAAATTTATGCATCTGGCTGTAATTAGTACAATTGTCTAGATAAATTAATTGCGTGTCTATTGTTGAACATGGGCGATACTGGCATAATAAGCTTATCAATCTTACGAGCGGTTTGCCCGGTCAGATGCATAAGCTGACACACCGTTCGGGGGGTAGCGAAATCTAAACAATGTTCGGGGATGTTGTTTGGGGAGGGTTTTCCTTAAAGTGTTTGTAAGTGCCGGGGCGGTATTACAGGGGAAATGCCGCCGGGGAAAACCCTCCTCGCTTTTTATGTATCGAGTTAGAATTTCGGTATTAAGTGATTGAAACAAACTTTGTTCGGAAAAATTGAGATGCCTCCTTGTGGAGGCATTTTATTTTACGTTTTGATGTTTTAATACTTCCCCGATGTGTTTTTGAACCTGTCGATCTGTCAATGCCCTGTCAATGCCCTGTCAATGCCCTTGACAATTTCCGGACTATCGTTGAAAATAGAGAAGCCGTTGATTAGAGTGCCCCCCTCACTCTAGTCAGCGGCATTTTTATTGCCATGCGCTGTTTCTGAAAGAACTATCCGCTCTGGTGTACTGGTCTGTAACAGATTTACAGAAATGCGAAAAATGCGAGCTGATATCGCATTCGTTTTGAACATTACGCGCGTATTTATTCACATTCAGCAAACCCTGGTTTTTCGTTCATCGGCAGGCACTGGTTGTGATGGTTCAGAGCGAGACCTGGGTATGCGTGAGCAAATACTGCCAGTAATTTAAGATTGTCAAAATACAGACGTATTGTTTTGTGTGAGTCTTTGGGTAAATCAGCAATTTCTGCAAATTACGCACTTGTATTCTTTTGGGAGGTGTTATGGGCAAACTTTCTGGCAAAGTGGCAATTGTGACTGGTGGGACCAGCGGTATCGGCAAGGCAAGCGTAATGCTCTTTGCTGACGAAGGCGCGCAGGTTGTCTTTAGTGGCAGGCGTGCCCAGCTGGGCCTGGATCTTGAGACCCAGATACGGGAGCGTGGAGGTCAGGCTCTATTCGTTGAGACAGACCACACCAAGGTTGAGCAATCTGCGCACCTGGTCGCGTCTTGCCTGCAAACTTTTGGACGAATTGACGTCCTGTTTAACAATGCCGGCATCGTTACCAAGGGCACAGCCGAGACCACTACCGATGAGGATTGGACCCAAACCCTGGCCTTAAATGTAACGGCTGTCTGGCAAATGTGCCGTCTGGTTATCCCGGAATTGCGCAAGGTAGGCGGTGGCACGATTGTAAACAACGCCTCTGATTGGGCAGTCGTGGGTGGCAAAGGTGCGCTTCCCTATGCGGTCAGCAAAGGTGCTGTTGCCCAAATGACCAAAAGCATGGCACTTGATCACGCCGCCGAGAATATTCGTGTCAATGCTGTTTGTCCTGGCGATACCCTGGTGGAGCGCTGGTTGGAGAAGGGTTACTTCGAGCATTCAGACGCGGTAACTTTGGAAGAAGCCAAAGCAGAATCAGCCGCCTACCTGCCGATGAAGCGTTTTGGTTATCCGGAAGAAATCGCGCGGGCGGTGCTATTTCTGGCTTCAGCCGATTCTTCTTTTGTTACCGGGCATCTGCTGCTGGTGGACGGTGGCAACACCGCGCAGTGATCAGTTTTGGATCGTAAGGGCTGGATATTTTTTGGTCTCGGCGCTATATTATTTGATTCCCGTTAGAGTTTCTGCCGACAGTGTTTTCTAGCTTGACAAATGCTTTTCCGGGGTATATATTTCAGTGCGCTTAACTAATAGGCAGGCTTAACTATGATAAATTCAGTCCAATTAACCGAAATCGTTCGCCAGGGTATGGATGTATTTGCCACTCGCTCCATACGTGCTTGGACGCGCTATGTCAAATCAACCGGTCTTTCCATGCCGCAGTTTGGCATCCTGATGAACCTGCATTACCGGCACAGCTGTGGCGTCTCGGATATTAGTGATCGTATGGATATCAGCGCCGCAGCTGCCAGCCAGCTCGTCGAAAAATTAGTCCAAAGTGGTTTATTGGAACGTGCCGAAGATCCCAGTGATCGTCGCGCCAAATTGCTGACCCTGTCTGCACAGGGCCAGGCACTGATCGAGAGTGGTCTTGAGGCGCGTTCAAGCTGGGTGGATGATCTGACTGCTGCGTTGACGCCTGATGAATATGAATCCGTGGCGGCTGCGCTCGGGGCCCTTACTCGAGCTGCCAGTCGCCTGGAAATGCAGAAACCCGAAAAACACATTTAGAAATCTCACTTGGGAGAAAAAAAGTGGCTTTAATTTTAAAAGATAAAGTTGCCGTTGTTACTGGTGGTTCGCGTGGATTGGGGTTGGCGATTGCTCAAACCTATGCCCTTGCTGGCGCAAAGCTGGTGATTGCCTCGCGCACCCAGCGGACGGTCGATATGGCGGTGGATTTACTCCGGGCCCATGGCGCCCAGGCGACGGGTTTTGCTTGTGATGTTGCTGATATCGTCCAGATGGAAGCGCTTGCCACACATGCCATCAAAACCTTTGGGCGTATCGATATCTGGGTTAACAACGCCGGGCTTTCCGCGCCCTATGGACCAACCGCTCACATCCCTACCCGTGACTTTTCCAATGTCATTAATACCAACATTGTGGGTACCTATAACGGTTCAGTGATTGCCATGCGCCATTTTGTGCCCCAGAAAAGTGGCAAACTCATTAACCTGCTTGGGCGAGGTGATAGTGGTGCCATCAAGTACCAGAATGCATACAGTTCCAGCAAGGTCTGGGTGCGGAATTTTACAAAGGCGCTGGCATCTGAATATAAAAGCAGCGGCGTGGACGTGTTCGGGTTCAACCCCGGTCTTGTTCGCACCGACATGCTTAGCCAGGTTCATGCGGTTGCCGGTTATGAAGGCAAGGTAAACGTTATTCGTTTCGTGGCTGCCCTATGGGGTAATGATGCCGACGTCCCCGCTCAAAAAGCGCTCTGGTTAGCATCCGCTGCCACCAATGGCAAATCTGGGCTGATGGTGACGGTATTAACGGCCGGTTTCATGTTGAGCCGGATTTTTACCACTGGTTTGCGTTTGCTGGTGCGCGCTCCGCTTGACATGATGGATTTGACGATCTCTTCTGTTGAGCCAGCCATGGAATTGGCGCCCGTATTGGTTGAAGAAAACCATTAGAAGTTGAGTAAGAAAGGAATCGACTGTGCAAGCCTCTAAAAGTATGTCACGGCGCGCCCCGCGCCAATCTATGGCCTCTCAGGGCAATGTAATCGGACGAGCATCGCACTACCTGTGGAATTATCGCGGTCAGGCTTCCCTGCCCTATATTTTCCTGATTGTCGCAACGCTCTCTCAGCTAGCTGTCCCGCACCTGATCCGCAGCATCATTGATGCGGTCACGAGCGGTGTGATTGCCACCAAGGTGCTCGAATCACTCGATAAGATCCCTGCCGCGGTGATGTCCATGGCCTTGCCGAAGATCCTGGAATTTCTAAAACTCGACGTTTCCTGGACCAAAGATCAGCTCGTTGCCCAACTGACAGCGGATAAGACCAACGCGCCGGCCCAGTTAATTCAGGCCGGGTTGCTGATTGTTGGTTTTGCAATTTTGCGTGGTCTTTTTGCTTTTCTGCAGGCCTACTGGGCTGAGAAAAATTCCCAGGCGGTTGCTTTTGACCTGCGCAATGATCTGTATGCCAAGATCCAGCGCCTGTCTTTTTCATATCACGATCAGAATCAGACCGGGCAGTTGATGATCCGCGCCACCGATGACGTTGAAAAACTGCGTCTATTTCTTGGGCAGGGTTTGCTGCAGCTCGTCGGTGCCATTGTGCTGTTGACCGCCACCCTGATCATCCTGTTTTCCACCAATTCACAGTTGGCACTGGCCACGATCTGGATCCTACCGGTGGCGCTGGTACTTTTTATCTTTTTCGGTACCATCAGCCAGCCGCTTTTCTCAAAGGTTCAGCAAAAACTTTCGGCGTTGAACACCATCCTGCAGGAAAATCTGGCAGGTATCAAGGTCATCAAGGCTTTCACCCGCGAAAAAAGTGAAGAAGCTAAATTTCGCATCGCAGCTGATGACTTGATGGCGCAACAGATCGTGATTGCGCGCCTCTTCACCTTCCTCATGCCGCTGGTCTTTCTAATCGCCAACCTGGGTCAGGCGTCCATGCTCTATGTCGGAGGCCGGCAAATCATCCTGGGTACGCTCACACTTGGTGAGTGGCAAGAGTTCAGCATGTATCTGATGTACATCTTTTTCCCGGTTGCCCAGCTGGGTTTCATTATCACCCAGTTCGGACAGGCCGCCGCCTCAGCCACCCGTATTTTTGAAATCTTGGACGCCAAATCTGACGTGATCGATAAGTCTGAAGCGATTGGGCTGCCGGCTGTGACTGGAAATATCAATTTTGAAAATGTCACTTTCCGATATATTGGTGGAGGTGATCCGGTTCTGGATAAGGTCAGTTTTGAGGCCAAACCAGGGCAGACCATAGCCCTTTTAGGCGCCACAGGTTCTGGTAAAACTTCCATTATTAATCTGCTGCCGCGCTTTTATGATCCCACCGAAGGGCGAATTACCATTGATGGGCATGATCTGCGCGATGTGAAACTTGAATCTCTGCGCGCCCAGATCGGGGTTGTACTGCAGGAAACGACCCTGTTCTCTGGCAGTATCCGCGACAACATTGCTTTTGGAAAGCCAGATGCCAGTGATGAAGAGATCATGGCTGCGGCCCAGGCGGCAGCAGCGCATGATTTTATTATGGCCTTTCCCGAAGGCTACGCCACCCCTGTGGGGGAACGAGGCACTACACTTTCGGGTGGGCAGAAACAGCGTGTTGCCATTGCTCGCGCGCTGCTCTTGAATCCGCGAATTCTTATCCTGGATGATTCAACTTCCAGTGTTGATCTTGGCACAGAAGCTATCATCCAGACCGCGCTTGACCGGTTGATGAAGGACCGTACTTCCTTTGTGATTGCTCAGCGCATCAGTACGGTCATGAATGCTGACCAGATTATCGTGCTCGATAAAGGTCGCGTGGTGGCAATCGGAAAACATGCCGATCTACTCGAAGATAACGAAATTTACGCCGAGATTTATACGTCCCAGCTGCTCGGCGAAACACAACACGCATAAGTAAGTGAGATTGGAGTAATTCCTATGATGGGTGGACCCGGTCGCCACGGCGGCCTGCTTGACCAAGAAACATCCAAACCCAAAAGCGCCAGCCAGACGCTTGGGCGCCTGGCAAAACATTTTGCGCCTTTCTGGTTAGCCCTCTTGATGGCTGTAATCTTTGTCATCATTTCAACCTGGGCTCAGGTTACCAACCCTGAACTGACCGGCCAGCTGGTGGATTGCTATCTTTCCCCGGCGGCGGCCTCGGCTGGTTTCAGCTTCCCCGGCGCAGCTGCCGAACAAAGCAGCCCGGGCTCCAACTGTTGGCTGTCTGCTGATAAACAGCCCGATGGCATCACCCAGACGATCATCAAAAATGTTTTTGCCCTGGGCGGCCTGGCTGCTCCAAAAACGGATGGCACAGAGACTAACGATGAGCGCCTGGCTGGCCTGCTGCGCATGATTCTGCTGATCATTGTCCTGTATGTGCTGGGCTCAATTCTGACCGGTATGACTTTTTTCTCCATGACATGGGCCGGTCAGCACGTGCTGCGTTCGCTGCGTACCGAAGTCTTTGAACACCTGCATCGTTTGCCAATCGGTTATTACGCCGAACACGAAGCCGGTGACTTGATGAGCCGTATTACCAATGATACCGAAACCATTAACCAGGCCATCAGTTTTGCGCTGGTCAACGTGGCCAGTGGGGTGCTGCTCCTGGTCTGGATTTCCTATAATATGTTGAGCAAGAACATTCCATTTGCGCTGCTCAGCATGGCGGTTACCCCGCTGATGGTGGTTGCCACGCTTTATTTCTCTGACCAGGCCCGCAAGGCCTTCCGCAAAAGTCGCCAGGAAATGGGCTCGGTCAATGCCAGCCTGCAAGAAAGCATCTCAGCTGTGCGTGAAGCTCAGGCTTTCAACCGTGCAGAAGAGAATATCGAGAATTTTCGGATCACCAATGCTGCTAATCGTGACGCCAATGTGCGCGCTGTGACCTTCACGGCTGCCCTGGCGCCCGTGCTTGAAGCTTTTGGTTACCTGGCTCTGGCGATCGTTGTTGGGGCGGGCGGTTTGGCTCTGTTAAATGGCGCGAATTTGTTTGGCACTGCTGTTTCCCTGGGCCTGGTCATCACTTTTCTGGCCTATGTGCAGCGCTTCAACCAACCCATCCAACAGATTTCAGTCTTGTGGGGCAATATTCAGAGCGCCATTGCCGGAGCAGAACGAATTTTCAACCTGATGGATGTCATACCGGCCATTGTTGACGCCCCGGAAGCCCAGACGATGAAATCAATTTCTGGCCGGGTTGAGTTCAGGGATGTGACTGCTGAATACAAGCCGGGTGAACCCGTGCTAAAGGGTGTGAATTTTATTGCTGAGCCCGGTCAGACAATTGCAATTGTTGGACCGACCGGAGCCGGTAAAACCACCATCATCAATCTGATTCCGCGCTTTTATGATGTGACGGGTGGCGCCGTCAGTATCGACGGTATTGATGTGCGCGATGTAACTGCTGAATCTTTGCGACGGCAGATCGGCATTGTTTTGCAGGATACCTTCCTGTTTAGCGCCTCTGTCATGGATAATGTGCGCTTTGGCAAGCCGGATGCCAGTGAAGCTGAAATTCGCGCGGCCATTGAGCTGGCTCATGCCGATAGCTTTATCGACCGGCTGCCAGAAAAACTTCAGACCGTACTTGGCGAGCGTGGTTCTGGTCTCAGCCAGGGGCAGCGCCAGCTGCTTTCCATCGCCCGCGCTGCATTGGCCAGCCCAAAAATCCTGATCTTGGACGAAGCCACTTCCAGTGTCGACACCCGTACAGAACGCCTGATCCAAAAAGCCTTGGAAAAACTGCTCAAAGGGCGCACCAGTTTTGTGATTGCCCACCGCCTGAGCACCATTCGCAACGCGGATGTTATTCTGGTCTTGAAGGATGGCGAGATTATCGAACGTGGCAAGCATGCTGAACTGCTCGCACAAAAAGGTTTTTACTTCGATCTCTATATGAGCCAGTTTAAGAAGCAGGAAGAAATCGAAGCTCTGCTGGATAAATAAGCTGAGACATGGATGATGGTCTTCGTTATGGGTTTTGATGTTTTGGCAGTTGGTTTGCCCCACAAAAAACCTTGCGTTACTGTTTACCATGGATTTTCGTAAACAGCATGGTCGTTAAATAGCTGATCCTGTTCGGATAAGCTGGTAGCGAAGGCAATCCTCGTTACCAACCCTGTGTCTGATGAAATGAGTGACGGGATCTTGCCGTCACTCATTTCTGTTCTACTTGCGATGATACCGACCCACGCTATCTTTATTGGTTTTTATCGTTCTGATTTTGGCGCTTCAATGTAAGATAATCGTTGGGTTTTCCTATCATGTGGATTCAGAAGCGGAAATTACGCTCCGAAAATTCATAAAAGACAACGATGAACCAATTCTGTTTAGCGAGGCGCGTCCCATGAGGTAAGACAGCGGATGGGTAGCACACTCCCAGAAGGACAGAATTATTTTTCGTGGTTATCTTGCGTAGAAAACCACCGATTTCGGTCGATTGGCTGGCAATGGGTGCGATGGTGATGACCTGAACCTGGATACCAGTTTATGAATTTGGCGAATTGAGTTTCCCGGGGTCCCTGGTCAATGTCTGGTTTTCTGGTTCATTTTGGCTCTTGCGGACGCTGGTTTTATGCTATTATCGTAAGATAATCCGAAAGTTTATTGGTAGAGGAAATTATGTACCCATCAAATTCAGGCGTCGAAAGTGATGATGGTATTGGGGGTCAATTGGGGCAAAACTCAACCGATTCAAGCCAGCCTGCACCCGAACAACGGCAGGATAAACCTGCGCAACCAGAGCCGGTTTATTTTGTTTCGCCGGCCGATCCAGAACATGAAGATGGTCCACTCCAATCCTTTGAAAAATTAAAAGCATCAGCAGACAAAGCTCGTCTCTCCTATTCCAACGAAGCGGCGATCCGTTATTTCGGGTTGGCCCTGACCAGTCTGTATTCGCATTCTGGCCCACCGGACGCCCGTTTGGAATTTGAACTTCTGACAGGCCGTGAGAGTTGTTATGGTCTGCTTGGCCAATTTGCCGAGCAGCAGGCTGATCTCGATATGATGAAACGCCTGGCAGATGCTTTGAATGATATTCCCATGCAGATCCGGGCAATGACCAGCCAGGTAAATCTGCATATAACGCTTGGCAATTATGCAGATGCGCAGCAAACAGCACAAAATGGTCTAAAACTTGCCAGGCAGATCAGTCACCGAGTGCTGGAGGCTGATTGTTTAACCTGCCTGGGCGCAGCTTACAATGCGCTGGGCGATTTCGGGATTGCGCTGGCTTGTCACAAGGAGGCGCTGAGTACCTTTCGTGAGCAGGGCAATGAACATGGCGAGGCCCTAAATTTGATGCAGATGGGCGAATGTCTACGGGATATGGGCAAATTTGCCCTTGCGCAGGAATATACCGAACAGGCTTACTCGCTCTACCGCAGCCTGGGTGATAAGCATGGCCAGGCCAGTTGTCTTAATATTCTTGGGATTGTTACCCGGGACCAGGCCCGGGCCCGAAACTATTATGAACAATCATTATCGATCTTCCAGAGCACGGGCGACCGAACCTGGCAGGCTAACCTGTATAACAACCTGGGGCTTGTCTATTGGAGCCTGGGACTATATAACAAGGCGCGTGTCTATTTGGAGCAAGCTGTCCAGACTGTGCGTGTTTTGCAGGGGCGCTCCAGCCTGGCCAGTCTGTTGGAAAGCCTGGGTCGCATCTACCTCGAGCTCGGAAAATATGACCTGGCTCAGCAGGTACTGGAAGAGGGCCGTGATTTATCCAAGCAAATTGGCGAAAAGTTGGCCGAGACCACTTATTTGCTGATATTGGGACGGGTTGCGCTGGCCAGTGGGCAGTCAGAAAAAGCCCGTGTTCTGTTTCAGTTGGCTTGTGATATGCAGCACAGCATGGGAACCCAAGGCTACCTGGTAACATCGCTGGCCTGGTTGGGTGCCGCTTTTCTTGACACAGGTGATCTTGAATCTGCTTATCGCTATTCTTTAGAAGCGGTCAACCTGCTCGAAATCGTTGGAAAGGCCAATGAGTATCCCACCCAGGATGTTTGGTGGCTGCATTACCGGGTGGTTAAGGCACTTCATACTTCCAAGCCCATAGCTATTGATCCGGCTTTCGATTACGAAGTTGAGGCTTATGATCAGGCCTGGGATTGTTTGCAGAATGCCCACACTGCCATGCTGGCTGGTATTGCAACCCTGAGTGATGATGGTCTGCGGCGCAATTACCTGAATAAAGTTAAGTTCAATCGGGAAATTCTTTTTGAATGGACACTCGTTTCTGCAAAACGACGGAATCTGGATATCAAACAACCGCTGGAATCCGTTTCCGGGACCGAGCCTGGCTTTACGAAAGAATCCACCCGCACACCAGACAGGCTAAAACGACTGCTCGATATCAGTTTGCAAATGAATGCGATCCTTAATCCTGCTGAGCTGCTGGATTTTGTGATGGATAACGTCATAGAATTGAGTGGGGCAGAACGAGGGTTTTTGGTTCTGCTGAATGATCTTGCTGAACCGGATATTAAAGTCGAGCGCAGTATGGATGCGCAAACGATAAAACCGGCTGTTTTATATCAAAATTTTTCTGGTCTTGAAACAGTCATTCAAACCCGGGCACCTGTTTGGCTTGAGTTTGGTGCTGCGGGCGATGCGCAAACCGATCTCGAAAATGCCATACTGAGTCAGCGCTCTGCCATTTGCCTGCCTTTGTTGAGACGTTCCGAATTAACCGGTATGATTTATGCCGATAATCGTTCCGTTGCCGGCAGGTTTTCACAGGCGGATGTTGATATTTTATCTATTTTTGCGAACCAGGCGGCCACTGCCATTGAAAATGCCCGCTTTTTCCGCGAGCGCGAACGTCGCATTACCGAGCTTTCCATTCTTGATGAGATCAGCCGGTCGCTCTCCATTACCCTCAACCTGGATGAACTGCTCGAGAGTGTTTGCCAGCAAGTGGGACGTATTTTTGATGTCACCAGTTTCTATATTGCCACCTATCAGGAAGGCGATGCCGAATGGGTGGCGGCTTTCCAAATGGATCATGCGCAGCGCCAACCTGTTGTGCGCCACGAATTGGGCCGCGGTCTGACTGGCCATATTCTGCGTAACCGCGAAGCGATTTTGCTGCATTCAAGTGAAGAAAGCCGGATATTCAAACAATTGCATGACATTCCTCCGGTTGGGCCGCTTGCCAAATCCTGGATGGGTGTGCCGCTTACCGCCGCGGATAAGGTTGTCGGGGTAATGGCTATTCAGAGCTACGACTATGAAGATCTTTTCGATAGCCAGGCTCTCAACCTTTTCTCAACCATCGGCTCACAGGTGGCTGTTGCCATTCGCAATACCCGTTTGTATGAAGAAAAGAGCCGCGCCAACCGGGAATTGGAATCTTTCAGCTACTCAGTTTCGCATGATTTACGTGCTCCTATCCGGGCGATTAATGGTTTCAGCCGCATCTTGCTCGAAGAATACAGCCATCAACTGGATGATGATGGGAAAAAGCACCTTCAGCGGGTCAGCGATGCCGGGCTGCGCATGGGTGGCTTGATTGATGATATTTTAAGGCTTTCGCGGGTGACTCGCAGCGAGATACGGCGTGAATGGGTGGATCTGAGCCAAATGGCCAAATTGGTGATCAGCGAATTCGAGAACACATTCAAGGACCGTCAGGTTGAAGTGGTGATTGCCTCCAATTTGAAAGTTTCAGCCGATTTTAATTTAATGCGTATCGTCCTGGAAAATCTACTTGGAAACGCCTGGAAATTTACACAGAAACGCAGCCTCGCCCGAATAGAGTTGGGCGTCATTGAAAAAGATAACCAGCCGATCTATTTTATTCGCGATGATGGCGCTGGTTTTGATATGGCTTATGCGGATAAATTATTTGGGGCTTTTCAGCGTTTGCATGATGCCGCAGAATTTGAAGGCACGGGCATCGGTTTGGCGACTGTTCAGAGGATCATCCAGAGGCACGGCGGCACAGTTTGGGCAGACGGAGCGCCTGAGAAAGGTGCGGTCTTTTATTTTACATTGCCTGGCTGATCCGACATTCTCGGGATATCGCAGGGTTTTTTCCCTGAATGTACAAGGTCCTTGACCAACCAAGAGCAGGCGCGAGAAACCTCGCGCCTGCTCTTGGTTGGCTTGTTGTTAATGTCACAGGTAACGTATCAATGCGCGGCGATATACTGCATTGACGAATGTTCTACAGTTGTAACCGGAAATACATCCACCAGGTCGTAAACCCGGCTGCCGAGTCCCATTTTTTCAGCATATTCCAGCGCCACATAGGGGTCTTTG
This sequence comes from uncultured Anaerolineae bacterium, assembly GCA_903854805.1. The sequence goes on along the minus strand of CAINXK010000306.1, from coordinate 22,454 downwards.
TGCGGGCCGTGCAGCCATCGGAAGGGGTGTCCTTCGCGGGTATGCACTTCCATGGCAGTTGGCAGGTTCTCTTCGATCAAACGCGTTTTGCCGGTGATATCCAGAACGGCCTGATCGAGAGCCACGATATCATCGGAACCAAAGACGCCCGCATCCGGTAGGATTGGCATGGATGTGAATCCGAAACAATCGCAAACCGGGGTCATGTGGGTTGCCAACGCCATGTTGGTGACCTTTCCGGTGGCAAAGGTTGAGAGCACAACGCTTGCTGCGACTGCAACTGCTTCCTGGAAGCTGTGGAAGTTGACCGGATCAATCTTCAGGCTGCCGGGAGGGGCTACCTGTAGACAGCGCCCGCACTGGTTGCACTGCTCCATGTGTAGATGCAGCTGCTCGGCGTGTTTCTTGTCTTCCACCAACGCCTCAAAAGGGCAGGCGGCAATCATGCGCTGGCGATCAGCTGCATCGGGGCATTTTTCAGGAAACCAATATGGATCAAAGTGCATAACATCATGCATCGCACTGCGGGTTTCACCCGCCATGCAGCCCAGGGCGATATTCTTGAACGCACCACCAAACCCACAACTGGGATGTCCCTTAATGTGTGCGAAGTTCACCATGAAGCTTGAATCCTGGATGAGCCCGGCCACTTTCCAGTTTTTGATACTCTTGTAGGCTTGTTCGTGGTCATAGAAATATTTTTCATCCGGTCCGGCTGCCGGGTAGACCGGGCAGCCGATCGTTTCGGAGGCGTAACCGCGTAGTTCGGCCCCGGCTGCATCCCAGTTTACATCCACCACGAAGGGTTTTCCGCCACCGTCCTTGATGGCCTGCACCACTCGGCGTACAAACACCGGGTGAATGGTTGAGTAAACCATGTTATTGCCAGTGTGCATCTTGATCGCGACGGTCTCATCTTTGACCCTGTCGCGCAGCTGCAGCCGATCAATGATCAGGTCGAGCTTTGCGGGCAGCGTTTCTTTTGCTTCCAGGCGCGCCTGCCTGGCCGAACCGAAAAATACCTGACTGGTCATCGTTTAAATTCCTCTCAAAACCGATTAATATTCAAGAATAATTTATTCCGCGTCACTGCTTTGCAATCTTCAAATGATTGCGTTTTGGGTGAGCTTTTTCTGCCGGATAAATCCTGGGCTGGAATGATTGAATTACACACAGCAGCAGACTGCAGCCCAAGCATAAATCTTTCTTATTATAGGACCAACCAGGGTTTCTGGGTTGGTTGGGCGCGTAAGAGTGAGATTCGTCATGACATCCATCCTCTTCTTTCGGGTTAATATGCCATTCTGTGGTTAAATTAGATTAAGGAGCGACTGTATGGAAACCAATTATGCTGATTTTTTGAAAAAATATCCTGCCTACGAAACGACCTTGCATATCGACAAGCTGCGCGCTGAGGATTATCGTCGTCTTGACCAGGCCGAACACATCTATCTTGATTACACCGGCGCTGGTATTTATGCTGAGTCACAAGTCAAAAAACACCAACAGATTCTGCTGGAAAACACCTTTGGCAATCCACACTCGTCGAACCCAACCTCAAGAGCAGCGACCCAATACGTGGAATCTGCGCGTGCCTACGTGCTCGAATATTTCAAAGCCGATCCGGCCGAATATGATGTGATTTTTTCGGCCAATGCCAGCGGTGCGCTTAAAATAGTTGGCGAGTCTTATCCATTCTCCCAGAATGACCATTATCTGTTAACTTTCGATAATCACAATTCGGTCAACGGCATCCGCGAATTTGCGCATGGCAGAGGGGCGCAGGTAACTTATATACCCATGTCACTGCCTGATATGCGCGTAGATGAAAGCATCCTTATGGCAGCCTGGGATAAGGCCAGTCCAAGCGGCAACAATCTGTTTGCTTATCCGGCGCAGTCCAATTTTTCATCGGTGAAGCACCCGCTTGAATGGATTGAAAAAGCGCATGCCAAAGGCTGGGATGTGCTGCTCGATGCGGCTGCTTTTGCCCCCACCAATCCGCTTGACCTCTCCATCTGGAAACCGGATTTTGTGCCGCTCTCTTTTTATAAGATCTTTGGCTATCCCACCGGGCTGGGAGCCTTGCTGGCTCGCCGGCAGGCGCTGCGTAAATTGCATCGCCCCTGGTTTGCGGGTGGCACCATTACCGTCGCTTCTGTTCAGGGCGATAAATACTATCTTGCTGAAGGTCATACTGCTTTCGAGGATGGCACCATCGATTTTTTGAACATCCCGGCGGTTGAAATTGGGCTTAAGCACATCCAATCCATCGGCATTGAGCATATTCAGCAGCGGGTTAGCTGCCTGACTGGTTGGCTGTTGGAGAAGTTAACCTCCATGCGGCATGGCAGCGGCGTGCCGCTTGTCAGGTTATACGGACCTCTGAACACCGAGGCGCGCGGTGGGGCGGTTACAGTCAACTTCTACAATGCACACGGACAGACCATTGACCACCGTTCGATCGAGGAAGCGGCCAACAAGGTCAATATTTCTTTGAGAACCGGTTGTTTCTGTAACCCGGGTGCGGGTGAATTGGCGCTTGGTATCTCACGGGTTGAATTGGATGTATGTTTTAACGGACCTGGTCATGAAGACCGCCTGACGATCGATGATTTCCGACTGTGTATCGATGGGAAATCCAGCGGTGCGGTGCGCATCTCAGTTGGTATGCTTACCAATTTTAACGATGTACAGGCTTTACTCCATTTTGCGCAAGGTTTGTTAGTGCCTTAGATTATCCCGCCAGCCAGCCTGGGTTGATCTTGCGCTCATCCCAGGGTACTCCCAGTATTACTGTAGTGATGTTATCGTGCCCGCCGCGCTCGCAGGCCAGGTTTATTAATGCCTGTGCCGCCTGCTGCAGGTGGCGGCCTTGCAGGCTATCCATGATCTCGTTATCGCTGACCAGGTCGGTCAGCCCATCGGTGCAGAGCAGGATGATATCGCCTGGAGCCAGGTTCATGCCCTGGTTATTCTTGGCGTGTTTATCAGTTTCTCCAGGTTGCTGGAAAAGACGTAAATCCGGTTCTGGAGGTTCTTCAGAGCCGAGGTAACGGCGAATGACATGCAAATTTGGGTGGTTTTTAATTCCGGAGGTCGGGTCAAGGATGCCCTTATCCAGGGCTTCCTGCACCCAGGTATGGTCATGCGATAGCTGTTTGATGCGCTGATTCCGGATGAGATAAATGCGCGAATCGCCTACATACGCAATATAAAGCTGCTGCCCAATCACCCAGGCACAGGCGGCCGTGGCTCCCATGCCTTTACGGCTGCTATCCTGTTCTGCCTGCTCATAAATGGCTTCGCTGGCCCTGTAAAAACTGTTTTCAAACACCGCCAGGGGAGCGCCACCTTCACGCTTTTCCACTGTGGCGCTGATCACGTTTACGGCCAGCTCAGAGGCCACTTCCCCGGCTTTATGTCCTCCAATCCCATCTGAGACAACTGCAAAGACACTTGGCATCGGATTCATCGTGCTGATGACATACGATGAGACCGCGAAGTTGTCTTCGTTATTTTTACCGGTCATGCCGGGATGGGACAGGGCGGTAACGTAAAGGTGAGCGTTAGCTGTGCGGATCATCGGTCATTATTGGGGTGATGGTTGGTTTTGAGGCCGCCGGTGGTTTTGTAATCACGAAGCGGAATAGCATGTGTCCAAAGTGGATTATATCGCCATGTTTAAGCGTATAACCTTCTTCGGAGATTTTTTCGTAATTTACCCAGGTTCCTGCCGTAGAGTTTTGGTCCAGGAGTGTAAAAACAAGGTCATCGCCATGTCGCAGCCGGGCATGTAAAAGGGAAATGGAAGCATTATTCAGCACAATGGTTGCCTGGGTCGGGTCTGTCCCAAACGTGATCTCATGGTTATTTAGTGGGATTGGATCACCCTGGCCCGGTGTGCCATCTGGTCTTAGCCTGGCGAGATAGGCCGGAGGTGGTGTTTCTTTGCGTCTTAGCCATGGGAATGGGTTGGCGCGTGCGGAATTGGGTGTTTCAACAGGTGCCAGGACGGGCTGTGTCACCGGGTCTAATCTGGCCGCCCGGGCCTTTCGGCGCTCTGCCAGGCTGGTCAGGCCTCTGCGTCCGCCCAGGATAATGATTCCCAGAACGACTGCGCCTGCTAATACCAGGAAAGTGATGGTGACTGCCATGCGGTTGCGCAGGATCAAACCGGCCATGCCTCCCGGTGGTTGAATGACAGTTACCTGGACAGGTACCTCGGCGCTCATCTGGCTCAATCCGAGCACATCTTCCACTTCCACCTGCAAGGAGTGTTGAGCGCTGACCACGTAGCTGCTTACATCCCAGTTGAAGTGTGTAAATGGTTCGGCTGTATTTTCGGCGATTTTTTGTCCGTCTACATAAAGCGTGCTGCGCTTTAGCGCTCTATGCAAGCCGTCTGGGAATTCTACCAGCGCAGAAATTTCCTGCTGCTTGGGTTCAAAACTCTCCAGATCAAAAGGCGAATCTGGATTTTGGCGCACGATTTGGATGGGCGCCGAAAGCAGAGTGGCGCTTGGCGGTTGGATGTCGATTTGAAAATTGACTGCCGGGCTGCTCAACGCCAGGCTGAGCGCATTTACCTGGGCCGAAAGTGTCTGCTGCCCACCTACGCGGATTTTGGACGTGTAGGATAACTGGTAAAAATTGCGCAGTGAGCCGACCCACTCTTCCGGGTCTGGCAGGGTTTCATTGGCAGTAAAGATGGTATAGCGCCCGCCAGTTGCGAGAGCCAGATCTTGTAAGGCCAGCGTGCCGGGGTTATTCAGGAAGGTCTTTGAATCAGTGATCCATACAAAGACGCGCACCTTCATCTGTTTGGCGCGGTCGATCAGGGCGTTCATGCCGTCAATATCTTTTTGTGCCAGGTGTCCTGAGATCAAAAAAATGGTTTTTTTTACGCCTGGGCTGGTTTCAGCTTCCTGGGATGCATCCAGCGCGAAGGCCAGTGCTGCCAGGCCATTGGTGGATGTTCGCAGGGCTGGGTCGAAACTTTCCAGCCGGGTTTTCCACTGGCTGGGTGTCAGGCGTGAGGCGATCATGCCTCCATTCCAGACCAGCGCCAGCTTATCCAGGCTGTTGGATGGGCGTGCGGCTGACCATGCGCTCAATGCGGATAGCTCTTTGGCATAGCGTGAAATGCCTGAACCATCCCGGACTGCCAGAGCCTGATCTGAGTTGATTGCCAGTACAAGGCTTAACGGTGTTCCCAGGTTTTCCAGTTTGTCCGGCACGATCTGTTGGCCGTTTTCCAAGATCGACACTTCGGCTGGGCTCAGGTTGGTGATGAAGTTGCCTTGATCATCGAAGGCATCCAGGTAAGTTGTGATGATTGGGAATTTACTGGTGTCAGGGGTGCTGATTTCGGCGAAAGCATTTCCACTGGCGCGCGCCGAAATTGCCGGAAGCATCAGGCTGATGACTACCAGAAGTATACAGAAACGCCAGAGTGTGCGTATTTGAGTCAAAGATTGGTATTCCTCTTTCTAAAAGAATCATACCCGAAAAACACAAAGACGCGAAGCCTTTTACCAACAGGTTCGCGTCTTTATATTCAATTGTCATTGTCTGGCGCGGCCAGAAAGAGTCACTGCTGATATTTTTATTGCGCTGAGCTGGCTTCCACAAGTGCGGGCGCCGGCAGCGCCGTTAGCCGGCGATAGACCAGTGTCCAGACCGATTGGTTGTAAGCCTGGAGAATTCCACTTAGTACGAGTAGAACTGGCAGGTAGATGATGAAGCAGCCTGCCCCGATCAGTAGCGGGACCAGGAAGCCGCCGCTTCCGGCTGTAAATGCCATGCTGAGCGCAGCGGGTACGGCGATGATAATGATCGGGATTGCTATGACAAAGCCCACAATCCCACCGAGCACACCCAGGATTATTGCTATCACGATCACGGTTAGAACGGCGGATTTGAGCACGCTCCAGCCGCGGATAAGACCCGCCAGAACGCCCAGGTCTTCGAGCACAATCGCATTCTGAGCCTGTACCACGATCATATTGACGATAATCGAGAGGATCGAGATGACGCAAAGCGCTCCAAAAAACAGGCCGAGTAGCCCAATAAATATGGCGCTCATTCCAACGTCTGGAGTGCCAGCCTTGAAAGTCGAATATCCGACCAGGCCTAATCCAGTCACCAGGATGACAACCAGGATGAAAAACGGCAGCCCTACCAAAAAATTCAGGCCGAACATGCGCCAAAAATAGGGTGTGCTTTCCGTCCACAGTTCGCCAAAGCTCATGCTGGTAGCACCGGCATCCGCCTTGTTGGCGCCTTTGATCAGCCCGGTAACGCCCATCACACCCAGGAAATAGAATACGATCCAGAGCACGCACAGCAGCAGGAGGACGCCCACAATGATGGCTGTGTACTGCCCTAAAATGTTACTCATGATCTGTTCAGGTTGCATATTCTGGTACTGCCTGAAGAAATCCGGGATCTGTCCGGAGCCACTGGGCCCGCCAGAGCCACCTGATCCACTTCCTGCGCCGTTTCCATTGAAATTGAAACGGCTGCCGTTGTTTGCGCTGCAGCCTGCCAGGATACCAAATATCCACAATACTTTAAATTTCCAGACGATTTGCCAGGCTTTGGATAAAACTTCACCGATGTTAATTTTAATACTCATCTGCTTCCTTCCCTTCTAATTTGGGCTCATTCTTGAAGATGCTGTCCACAATTTGATTATTTCCGCTTTCAGGCAGGCTGCGAGTAATCCAGCGGTGCACACCTGCCCAGATCAACAGCGGCGCTCCGATGGCTGTGCCCGCCACCGGGTACGGAATACCTGCAAAAATACCCATCACCATGCCTTTGGCAATTGCCGGCCCCCATTCATCTTTGGCAAGGTAATGCTGGACAAGGCTGGTGGTCAAAAACCCCAGCAGGCCAATTCCGCTGCTGATGAATAAGAGCATCAGCGGGTCCAGCACTTCAAAGATAGTAAAAAAGCCGTCCAGGGCTATGGTTGCCAGGGCAGCCAACGGGTGAATGGGTGGAGCGGGGATGGTGTTTTTGGGCTCATTGCTCATATTGGTCACTGTATGAATCTACGCGAAAGTTGCAAATAAGTTGCATTTGCATCCAATTGGATGGTTCGCCAGCCTTATTCCCATTCGATTGTGGCGGGCGGTTTGCTGGTGATATCGTAAACTACCCGGTTAATTCCGCTTACTTCATTTACTATGCGTGTTGAGATCCTGGCGAGTACATCGTAAGGGATGCGCGCCCAATCGGCAGTCATAAAATCATCGGTCAGCACAGCGCGAATGGCACAGGCTTCCTGGTAGGTTCGCTGGTCTCCCATCACGCCCACCGAGCGCACTGGCAGCAGCACCACAAAGGCCTGGCTCGTTCCGGCACCCTTGCCGAGCAGCCCGGCAGCCGATAATTCTTCAATCAGGATGGCATCGGCTTCTTTAAGACGCCCGGCTCTTTCCGGGGTCACATCTCCCAAACAGCGCACCGTCAGACCCGGCCCAGGGAAGGGTTGTCTCCAGACCATCTCAGAAGGTAGTCCGAGTGCCTCGCCTACCGCCCGTACCTCGTCTTTGAACAGGTACCTGAGTGGTTCCACCAGTTGGAAGCTCATATCCTTGGGCAGCCCGCCCACATTGTGGTGGGTCTTGATCTTTTCAGCCTTGTTTCGGTCTGGCGCGGATGACTCAACTACGTCCGGATAGATGGTGCCTTGTACTAGAAATTTTGGCTGGCCCAGTTCTTTGGCTTGCTTTTCAAAGATACGGATGAATTTTTCGCCCACAATTTTACGTTTTTCTTCAGGGTCGGTTTTTCCCTTCAGCGCTTCGAAATACTCGTCTGCAGCGTCCACAGCCACCAGCTCGACGCCCAACATCTCGCGGAAGGCTTTTACGACCTGCTCCGGCTCATTCTTGCGAAGCAGACCTGTATCCACAAAAACCGCCACAAGCTGGTCGCCGATTGCGCGGTGGACCAATGCAGCTGCTACAGATGAATCCACTCCGCCAGAGACAGCCGCCAGTACGCGGTTTGTGCCTACTTGTTGACGAATGCGTTCAATCGATAGTTCGATGATGTGTTGGGGGGTCCAATCTGGTTGAGCACTGGCTTTCTGGTCCTCACTGAAAGATTCGGGACGATGTTCCAGACAAATTGTCACAAAACGGCGAATGATCTCTGCTCCGCCGGTGGTATGGTTGACCTCCGGGTGGAATTGCAGCCCGTAGTAATGTCTTGCCGGGTCAGCCATGGCTGCGTAGGGGCTGCTGCCGCTTTTGGCCCACGATACAAAGCCTTCCGGCAGCCTGGTGATGCGGTCGCCATGCGACATCCAGACTTGGAAGTCTTCATCCGGAAACAACCCGCAACCAACCAGTGGTTCGAGCCTGGCCTGCCCATATTCGCGTAGGCCGGATGGGTCTACCTGCCCGCCTAATGCGTGGGTCAGCGCCTGCATACCGTAGCAGATGCCCAGGATCGGTAATTTTGAATCCAGGATAAACTGCTGAATGGTTGGCGCACCTGGTTCGTAGACCGATTTTGGCCCGCCCGAAAGGATGAAGCCTCGCGGCTCCAGCGCCAGTATTTTTTCCTGTGGGGTATCCCACGGGAACAACTCGCAGTACACGTGGGCCTCGCGGACGCGTCGGGCGATTAGTTGGGCATATTGGGAACCAAAATCGAGGATGGCAATGGCTTGGGGCATCTTGAAAATTCCTGTTTGTCTGTTGTCTTGGGTGAATGCCGTAAAGGCGGACAGCCGTCTGCCTTTACGCGCTCAGGTTGGCGACCGATTTTTTGGGAACCAACAGTACGTGCAGCGGGCAGGCCGGCGTGAGGTAGTGAAAGGCCAGCAGAGTGGGTGTCTCGCATAAGAATTCGAGTGGCAGGGCGAATGATCTATATTTTAGCAGCCTGGCCAGTATAAATCTAATGCGCGCTGCGTATTTCGCAGCGCGCATTAGATTAGTCCGCAAAAGTGATTGTGTCATTATCAAGCGAGGAGATGACTGCCAGAGATTCCACCTGCACGCCCAGTTTCTTGAGCGCATCGCGTCCACCCTCAAAGTTCTTTTCGATCAGCGCGCCAATCCCGACGATCTCGGCTCCGGCGGTTTCTGCCAGCCGAACCAGCCCCAGGATGGTGGCTCCCGATGCCAGAAAATCGTCAATGATCAACACTCGTTCGCCTTTTTGTAAATGCTCAGGTGAGATGATTAACTCCACCATGCGCCCTTTGGTGTGTGAAGGCGCCAAGGTCAGGTACACCTGGTCTGGCATCGTGATGGGTTTGGTCTTACGCGCATACACAACCGGTACCCCGAGGTGAATGGCGGTCATGAGTGCGGGGGCAATCCCCGAGATTTCGGCGGTCAGCACCTTGGTCGCGTGCAGGTCAGCGAAGCGGCGGGCGAATTCTTTCCCGCAGGCATCCATCAACATCGGGTCGACTTGATGATTGATGAAACTATCGACCTTTAGTATGCCGTTACCTAGCACCTTGCCTTCTTTTAATATCTTGTCTTTAAGCGCTTGCATTTATTCTCCCTAATCTATTAATAATGTGACCAGTCTGATGGATATGTTAAACAGGCTGAATTGTCTATGCAAATTTATAAGCATTTTACAACGTTTATGCATAACTATCCAGATGAATATCGTCAGGAAGAGCAGCTGCTAGCTGGAGGCCAGAGGCAAGGTCAAGGTCTGGGAGTTATCAACTGTTTTTCTAGTACCAATGGACCGCTGGTTTCACTTTACATTTCTGTAAGCCGGATTAGGACTCTAGTACTCTCCCACTACCAGCTCTAGTTCCCTATAATGGGAATTGTTGGTAGCAGTAGTAAAAAAACACTTGAATTGAAAAAGGTAAACCCGGTGAAAACCGGGGACGCAAAACTATGGGTCTTCAGCCGCAAATTCCGGGCTATGACTGCCAGGTCACCAACCATGACTTTTCTGTCGGCCTGGGTACATACAGGCCGTTTTGTTTTTAACCGGCCTCCAAAATCAGGAGATTACAACAATGTTGAAGAATAACCTTTATCGTTTGATCAGTTTGATGGCCGTAATTCTTTTTGCGATCAGTAGTAACCTTGTTGCGCATGCTTCTACTTCCCCTGCACCGGCCCAGGCAACCGGTAATTCCACCCGCTTAGCCTGGTTCTACAAACCCCCAGCTGATGGTAACCTGGCGCTGATCGCTCAAAACTACAGCACGTACATCATGACCAAAGGTAACGAATCTACCCGCGACCAGTTGATTGCCCTGGGTGCCCAGGCGCCCATGCTTGAATATCTACGTTTTGAAGCCATCATGGACCCGGGTTCGTGCACAGCCAAACCCTGGCAGAACAATGTTGCTTACCTGCCCGGTGATTTCTGCAATATCAGTACCCAACACCCTGACTGGTTTTTATTGACCCCCGCCGGGCAGCGTATCGTCCATATCACCGGTACAACATCTTTCTATATGATGGATCCGGGCAACCCTGGTTGGCGCGCATTTTTCCTCGAGCGGATCAGCATGGCATTTGCTGCTGATCCAGTTTGGGATGGCGTTTTCCTGGACAACGTCGAAGTTACTAATATCTTCCATGTGCGCGCCGGCGAAACCATGGCCGCCTATCCGGATAATGCCAGTTTTCAGGCTGCGATTCAGGGATTTTTGCAGTATTTGCGCATCAATTTTTTTCAGCCGCAGGGAAAACTGCTGTACGCCAATCTTATCTCGCGTACAAATGACACCCTATTTACCAGCTATATGACCTTCCTGGATGGAGCCATGCACGAGGGCTGGGCGATTGATGACCCAAATCGTTGGCGGTCGGTTTCCGAATGGGAAACCCACCTGGCCCTGGTTGAACAGGCTCAGGCCATGGGCAAATCTCTATTCCTGGTTTCGCACGGCACCCAGGCCGATCTGGAACTGCAAAACTTTGCTTATGCATCCTATTTATTGGTTGCAAATAATAATGTATCCTTCCGCTATGCCGATAGCGCCGCTTACAACCAGGCCTGGCTGTATGATAATTATCAGCTGCAGCTGGGTACTCCCCTTGGTGCTCGTTATAAGGTTGGAACCGCTTGGAAAAGGGATTTCTCAAATGGTTCAGTCAGTGTTGATCCTGGCACTCATGCAGTATCCATCGTGGTGGCCAGTGGGGTTGCTCCCACTTCAGTTCCACCCACCGCGACGGTCGTTCCACCCACTGCAACTGCGCTGCCTGCCACTGCTACTTCAGTTCCACCCACCGCGACTGCTGTACCACCCACTGCAACTGCGCTGCCTGCCACTGCTACTTCAGTTCCGCCCACCGCGACTGCTGTACCACCCACTGCGACAGCTGTTCCACCCACTGCGACTGTTGTGAAGCCGACTGCGACAGCTGTGAGGCCGACTGCCACCGCGGTGCCTACCCTGGTAAAAACCATAACCAATTATGAAAATAACAACTCGGGTTTTGCGTATTCATCTGGTTGGAAAACTGTTTCAGACAGCAAAGCCTCAGGTGGTAGCTATGCTCAAACCAGCACCCTCAAAAGTTCAGTCAGCTATACCTTCACTGGCTCATCTTTCAGCCTTACCTACCGGACCCAATCCAGGGGCGGCACCTTCAAGCTATACGTGGATGGCAAGTATTATGCTTCCATCAGCCAGAATTCATCAACGATTAACTACCAGAAGACCTGGACGCTCAGCGCTGCCAATAAGCTCTCTTCCGGCAAGCATACCTTGGTGGTGGTATTCGATAATCCATCAGGCTACTTGCTGACCTTTGACAAATTAACGGTATTTTATCCGTAGCAGCACCCTCCCCACATTTGCCCGGTCAAAAGCCGGGCATTTTTTATTTCCCAAATAGAATCCACAGATCTGTGCATAAGCTTTGCAGCGTTCTATTCGTTGCTTGCATCTATTTTGACAATCTCAGAATAACCATCTGTTCTATGAACTGGTGCTCGTTACCCACGAGCTCTTCGTTTTGGCACTCAACCATCACAAGTACTGTTAGAAAATGTACGTAGTGGTCCGCGTAGCAATCCTTAGCCCAGCGATCTCTTGCCAGGTCAGAAGATACCCGAGCCAGGGATTGCTGCTATACGAATATTTGCTATTATCAACGTATGTATCGTTGCTGTTTGCAAATCCCCCCACTCTTGACGTACTAATGCGTTGTACAATATATCTGGCATGACTGCTTGTGGTAACAGGATAGGGGTGGTGTTTGTGCGTGCTATGCTATTTTGCATGTGCCAAAACCAACCTGTCAAAACGGGAACCAGTCCTGGCCCTGGAGCGTCATGCAAGTGTGAGGAGGATTTCGCCATGTCAAACGGTCAGAACAATCTATTCAGTTCCAAACGTATCCTTGCCCTTACCGGCATTCTTATTGTTGTCTGCATTAGCGCTTTCGCTATTTTATTCAAGCTCTACCCACCTGGTTTGATCACACTGAATGCGCCTACATCGGTGCCCATTACAGTTGATAATGGCCAGGCACAGCAATCCACGGGGCAGGCTGGCAGCTTGGCGCAAGGAGAAGCTTATCGTATGAATATTGGATTGAGCGAAGGTCAGCCCCAAACCCAAGTGTTCCAACCGTTACCTGTCACGACCGGTGATCCGCTCTCCCCTGAAGAGATCGCCCAGCTTCTGGCACGCCTGCCCGAACTGCCCGCGATTACTGCTGAGCAGGCCGTATTTAACCGTCCGGCGGAAAGTCTGCCGCCACCGCGGCCCGGCGTCACCATTGTAGAGAGCTTCCCGCCTCTTGAAGCCAACCCCGCACCTGGCCCTGCTGACCCTGGCCCGCTGCAGGTACTGCGCTTTGCCCCGGAAGGCGAAATTCCGATTGCGCCTTTCATCAGCATCACATTCAACCAGCCGATGGTGCCGCTTGGAACTCTTCAGGATCTGGCTGCCCTGGATGTTCCAGTCAAGATCGAACCATCTTTAGCCGGTACCTGGCGCTGGTTGGGTACCAAAACCCTCACTTTTCAATATGATTCTGCGTTGATTGATCGCCTGCCCAAGGCGACCGAATACCGCGTGACTGTGCCAGCCGGCACCAGATCAACAGCTGGAGGTGTACTGGCCGAGTCCGTTAATTGGACTTTTACCACGCCTCCCGTGCGGGTAGCAAGTATGTACCCACCTGACTCCCCTCAGCCGCTTACGCCGCTCTTTTTCGTTACATTTGACCAGCGCATCGATCCTGCTTCCGTTCTGGCAACCGTGCGGGTCACTGCCGGTACCCGGCCGGTCAGCCTTGTTTTGGCTACCGATGCCGAACTACAACAGGACACCGCTATCAGTCAGCAGGCCAAAGATACGCCTGCCGGGCGTTGGCTGGCGTTTCGCGCAACGGCTGCTTTTCCCGCTGAAACTGTCATTTCGGTCACAATTGGGCCAGGTACCCCATCTGCTGAAGGGCCGCTGCTAACCAGGGAGCCCCAATCATTCCAGTTTTCTACATATGCACCACTGCGGATTGAAGAGCATGGTTGTTCTTATGGCGATAATTGCCCGCCACTGAGCTCTTTCTTTATCCGTTTTAATAACCCGCTTAATGCAGAGGCCTTTAGTGATGACATGCTGCGGGTCGAGCCTGCCATTCCGGGCGTGACCGCCAGCGTCTATGGCAACACGATTGAGGTTCGCGGGCAGACCAAAGGCCGCACAACCTATACCATCACGGTTTCTTCAAAGATACAGGATGTTTTTGGCCAGCAGTTGGGCGCGGATGCCCGCCTGACCTTTAAGGTCGGTGCTGCTGACCCGGTGCTGGTGGGTCCGGACCTGCCATTCATCACGCTTGATCCGGCGGCCTCCCGGCCCGTCCTTTCGGTCTATGCCATCAATTATAAAAAACTCAACCTGAAGATCTATGCTGTTCAGCCTGCCGATTGGCCTGCTTTCAAACAATACCTGCGGGATTGGCGCCAGACGGATGTTCAAATCAAAATGCCTGGCCGGCTCGTCTCAGACAAGCCACTCAGCCTTGATATTCCGGCGGATGAACTCACACAGGTGGATATCAATCTGAGCGAATTCATGAGCGGTGCTTCAGGGCAATTTGCCGTCATCGTTGAACCGCCTAAGGGCCTTCTTGAAAATGATAATGATCGCTACCGGCGGCTCTCGCAAACCATAGTGACCTGGGTGCAAATTACTCAGATCGGACTGGACGCTTTTACAGATCATAGCAGCATGCTGGCCTGGGCAACCAATCTCAAGGACGGCGCGCCGCTTTCGGGTGTGAGTATCCAGCCGATGGCTGATTTAGCTTCTGGTCTGGGTAAGGAATTTATCACCGGCGCGGATGGAACCGTGCGCTTCGAGATCCCCAGCGGGGCAACTTATCTGCTGGCCCGCCTGGGTGCTGACCAGGCGCTGCTGCCGCGCTCCTTGTTTGTTTGGGGAGAAGATGCCTGGGCTGCCAGCCCCCCTGGCGATCAGCTGCGCTGGTATGTTTTTGACGATCGCAAAATGTATAAGCCCGGTGAAGATGTTCATATCAAAGGCTGGCTGCGCCTGATTGGCGGGCGTCAGACGGGGGATGTGAGCCTGGTGGGTAATGACGTCAGCCTGGTTACCTATCAACTTACAGATCCGCAGGGTAATGCGCTCGGAAGCGGGCAGCTGGATGTTAATGCCCTGGGTGGTTTTGATTTCGTATTTACTTTACCAAAAAATTCAAACCTGGGGACTGTCCAATTGAGTTTGAACGTCGATGACAGGCTGCGCGGGTTGGAAGGTTGGCAGTATTATCACTCCTTCCAGGTTCAAGAATTCCGGCGTCCCGAGTTTGAAGTGATTGCTCGCAACGAAACCAGCGGCCCCTATTTCGCAGGGGACCAGGCTGTTGTGGCGGTGGATGCCAAGTATTATGCTGGTGGTCCGTTGCCCAATGCTGAAGTCACCTGGCAGGTGACGACAACGCCCACTAATTACTCACCCCCTAACTGGTCGGAATTCACCTTTGGCTCCTGGCAGCCCTGGTGGATGTTCTACGATTATGGTTATCCTGGTGGTGATCCGGGTAAGATAGAAATATTCAAAGGCAAGACTGACTCTTCCGGCAGTCATTATCTGCGCTTGAACTTTGAACAGCAGGGTGACCCAACAGTGGACCCGCGTCCGCAGAGCGTGGTGGCGCAATCGACCGTTATGGATGTTAACCGTCAGGCCTGGAGTAGTTCGACTGCCCTGCTGGTTCATCCTGCCAACCTTTATATCGGGTTGCGCAGTGAGCGCTACTTTGTTGAACGCGGCACACCGTTCATGCTTGAGTATATTGTCACCGATCTCGATGGTAACCCTATCCCCGACCGCCCGCTGCAGATTACAGCTGCCCGCCTGGAGTGGAAGTTCCGAAACGGTACCTGGTCTGAGCAAGAAGTCGAGAAACAGATCTGTGTTAAGTCTGGTTCCAGTGCGGGCAGCCTGATTTCTACAAACGAACCCGGTACCTGCAGTTTTGAAACTCCGGTTGGCGGCACTTACCAAATTACCGCTACTGTTACCGACCAGCTCGGCCGTGTTAACCAGACACGCTTTACGCGCTGGGTCTCCGGCGGCAAACTGCCTGCTTCCCGCAAGGTGGAGCAGGAAAAAGTCACGCTTATCCCGGATCAGGAAACCTATCAGCCCGGTGATACAGCCCGTATTCTGGTTCAATCGCCCTTTAGCCCGGCCGAAGGCCTGCTGACGGTCAGCCGCAGCGGCACGCTTTACACCAAACGTTTCCGTATTGAAAGCGGTTCCGTTACCTTGGAAATTCCGATTGAGCAGGCTCATATTCCTAATCTGGAGATCCAGGTTGATTTGCTCGGATCGGCGGCGCGTGTCGGTGCTGATGGTTTCACTGCGCTTGCCAACCTGCCCGCACGCCCGGCTTTTGCATCTGGTACTCTCAGCTTGAGTATTCCGCCGCGCCCGCGTACGCTCTCCCTGCAGGTCAAGCCTGACCAGGCCCAGCTGGAACCCGGTGCCGAAACGACCCTGACCGTGCAGGTCAAAGATGCTTTCGGTCAACCGGTTTCGGATGCCGAACTGGCTGTTGTGGTTGTTGATGATGCCATCCTGGCGCTTACTAATTATCAGCTGGCCGATCCGCTCAGCATTTTCTATTCTGCGCGCCCGGCTTATTTGGCCGCTGTTTACAGCCGCTCCAGTCTGATCCTTGCTGATCCGTTGGTACTGGCCCAACAGACCGCCAACCAGGGTCTGGCCCGAGATGGGATGAGTGGCGCCATGCCCATGGCGACCCAGACCATGCTATTGGAGGCAGCACCTGCGCCTGCCATGAAATCAGCCGGTGAGCAGGCGGCTCCCATTCAGGTGCGCTCAGATTTTAACCCGCTGGCGGCTTTTGCCCCAACAGTACGCACAGGTTTCGATGGCAGTGCCCGGGTGCCGGTTAAATTGCCCGATAATCTGACCCGTTACCGGGTGATGGTTGTGGCGGTTGATTCGCTGGGACGCCAATTCGGTACGGGCGAATCAAGCATTACAGCTCGCCTGCCGTTGATGGTACGTCCATCCGCGCCGCGTTTCCTCAATTTTGGCGATCGGTTTGAATTACCGGTCGTGCTTCAGAATCAAACGGATGAAGTCCTGGAAGTCAACGTGGCGGCGCGTGCTACCAATCTGGAATTGCTCGGCGCCGGGCTGCATGTTACCATTCCGCCCAACGACCGGATCGAGGTGCGCTTCCCGGCTTCCACGGTGATGGCGGGTACCGCCCGAATCCAGATCGCGGCTGTTTCCGGTGGTTATTCCGATGCTGCCGTGGTTGAACTGCCGGTCTATACGCCTTCCACCAGCGAGGCCTTTGCCACCTATGGTGTGATCGGTGATTTGCCTGGCAAACCGAGTGTGGCGGTCCAAGCTGTGCAGACCGCAGTTCAGTACCCCAAGGGTGTTTTTGCCCAGTACGGCGGGTTGGAGGTGACCACATCCTCAACAGCCCTGCAGTCTTTGACCGATGCAGTTTTGTATTTGGTCTCCTACCCGTACGAATGTTCCGAACAACTGGCCTCGCGTATTCTGGCGGTGGCCGCGCTGCGTGATGTTCTGACAGCCTTCAAAGCCGAAGGTCTACCCGCGCCTGCTGAAATGCAGGCGGCTGTTGATCGCGATATTCAGCGCCTGGCGGGCATGCAAAACTACGATGGCGGCTTTCCATACTGGGCGCGCGGTTTCGAATCAAGTCCTTTCAATACCATCCACGTCGCGCATGCCCTGGCCCGAGCGGCTCAAAAGGGCTTTGGTGTTCCGCCAGAAATGCAACAGAACGTGCTCAACTATTTGCGCCAGGTTGAGAATTACTACCCGGCCTGGTACGGGCTTGAAACCCGCCGTACTTTGAGCGCCTATGCGCTTTATGTCCGTAACCTGCTGGGCGATCGCGATGCATCCAAAGCCCAGATTTTGCTTCAGGAAGCCGGGCTGGAAAATCTTTCCATGCAGGCAATTGGCTGGCTTTGGCCGGTCATCGATGATGCCAGTCAGCTGGAGCAGATCCGCCGCTTTGTGACCAACCATGTGGTCGAGACTGCCGGTGCAGCCAATTTTACAACTGCCTATGATGACCAGACTTACCTGCTGCTCAGCTCTGACCGTCGCACCGATGCTATTTTGCTGGATGCGTTGATCGGGGATAGCCCGGATAGTGATTTGATCCCCAAACTGGTGACTGGGCTGCTGGCACACCGTACCAAAGGACGCTGGGGCAATACTCAGGAGAATGTCTTTGTACTCCTTGCGCTCGATCGTTATTTCAATACCTACGAATCCCAGACCCCGGATTTCGTCGCGCGGCTCTGGCTGGGCGACACCTATGCCGGTAGCAGCGAATTCCGCGGGCGTACCACTGAACTACATGAGACCACCATTCCGATGAACTATGTGTTGGCTGAAACTGCTGCGGGCAGCCAGGATTTAATCCTGAGCAAGGATGGTCCTGGGCGGTTGTATTACCGCTTGGGGCTGCGCTATGCCCCCACTGATTTGAGCCTGGAGCCGCTGGACATGGGCTTTGTGGTCACTCGCATTTACGAAGCTGTTGATAACCCCGCGGATGTCTCGCGTGATGCGAATGGTGTCTGGCAGATCAAGGCCGGTGCCAGGGTGCGCGTGCATATTTCGATGGTTGCAGATAATCGTCGTTACCATGTCGCGCTCGTTGACCCGCTGCCGGCCGGGCTGGAGATCATCAATCCTGCCCTGGCGGTTTCTGGTAGCGTTCCGCAAGATCCAACCGGCCAGAATACCCGTTATGGGTGGTGGTGGCGCGGCACCTGGTATGAACATCAGAATTTGCGTGATGACCGCGCCGAGGCTTTTGCCTCGCTGCTCTGGGACGGCGTCTATGATTATTCCTATATCACCCGCGCCACTACTCCAGGCACCTTCATTGTTCCGCCCAGCAAAGCCGAAGAGATGTACTCCCCAGAGGTCTTTGGACGCAGTGCCAGCGATTGGGTCGTCGTTCGGTAAGCTGATAAGAATAGCGATAACTGATAATCCAGGCAGGTCATAGCTCTTGGCCTGCCTGTTAGCTATTGGCTGCTCTTCGCTACATCAAATTCTCCAGCTCGTCATAACGACGGACGACCAGCTCGTGCAGGGTATTACGCAGGTCTTCACCGTTTAGATTTTCTTCCAGCTTATTGATCTGATTGGCCAGCTCGCCATCTCCCAGCACATTGCGGATCCAGAACTCAAAATCGCGCCGCAAATAGTGATACTGCAGCGAGTTCAGTTGGACGGTGGCAAGAATTTCGCGAAATTCCCACAGGCTGGCGGCCGTGGGACCCAGGTTGAGGCCGTTGGCCTCACAAAAATAAAACCGTTTATGCTCTGGCAGCGGTGCGCGCAGGTATTTCTGCAAATGGCGAATATGCGGAATGCTGCGTGGTCCGACCTGAAAGATGACCGGATGCCAGCCCGTGGCGAGTATTTCAGCAGTGAGTGGTTTGAAGGTATTTGAACATAGACAGGCCTGGCCGACTGTCAGGTTGGCCAGCTGTCCTGGTAAATCTTGATTGTTTTTTGATTTTGATAGATAGGGACTCAGTGCATTGATCTCGGCCTGGTTATTCAGCCGGGTCAGCAGGCAGTCGTCCAGCTTTTCGATCAGCCCGGATGCCAGCTGACTGGGCTGGTAACTTACCAGCCCAATGCTGATCCCATCCTGCTGGCAATCCTGCAGCAGGTTGGTCAACTCGCCGCCTTCGCGTGGACAGAAGTAGTGGGCTTCGTCGATGAGTGTCCAATGCGGGCGCCCACGCCGGGTTCTGGTGCCGCGCAAGGCCCGCAGGAATCCCAGCATATACGTCTGGCGTTCTTCCGGCGAGCGTGTCGAAAGATCCATGATCACGCTGACATCATGCCATTCGATCAGGGTGATCAGGTCCGCGATAGATGGCAGCGGGGCATCGGCGCTGCCAACGTGCAAGCAGTGGGTGGAAGATGCCAGGGTGCTGTAATCACCTTCCGGATCAATCACGCAAACCTGGTATCCCAATCTTAACAATTCTTCGACCAGCAGCCCTGACAACCAGGATTTTCCGCTCTTGCTGTCACCAAAAATGCCGATCTGGCTGTCGACCAGGTTCATGGGATCGATGTAAATCGGGGCACCGTCTCTGGTGTAGCCCAACACGATGCGCCGCTCCGGACGTTGGGGATGTTGCGGCCCACGCCGGCTTAACAGCTGCTTCAAAAGCTGGTTGATCCCGGTTCCAGTGTCTTCAGGATCATGGGGCAGTACCACATCGACCAGGGCCTTGATCTTGGGTAAGGCATTTGGCACAGCCACCGATAACTCGGCCAGCTCCAGCATGCTCTCGTCATTTTCAGCATCCCCACAGGTTATCAGGTTGTGTGTTGAATAGCCCAACTCGTGCAGCGCGAAGGCCAGCCCGGTGCCCTTGGTGGCGCCTGGGGGCAGCAGCATGACCGCCCCATTATTGTATTCGATTGTGGCACCCACGTTGAGCTCCTGCAAAACCTTCAAAATAGCCTCGTCGTGAGGGGTGCGCGTGGCGACGATGCTCATGCCGCGCTCAAGTGGGATGAGCAGTTCTTCGAGACGATTGATCAACAGGTGTGGCAGCCGCCCAAAAGGCTGTTTGATCTGGTTTTTCCTCGGGAAAAAAATCACTGCTCCATTTTCGGCCACCAGCACTTCGAATATTTCTTCAAAAGGCCCGCTATCGATGAAGTTTTCCAGGATCCGGCCCGTAACCAGGATGAGTGTAATTCCGGCCAGTTTGGCCTGGCGTAGCAGGTCCCAGGTACCCAGGGGAACAACTCCATCGCGAGCCAGCGTGCCATCCAGGTCGGATGCCAGAATCTTGAGGTGCGTATGCCTGCGTCGTTCCACCATGGGGGTGACGATTTGTGTGCCTGATAGGTTATCTGCCAGTGCGTCCGGCAAGCTGGCAGGTGGCGGAGCTGCGCTTAGTAGTAATTTTTGGACAACCTTGATAATATCGCGCAAGTGATAGGGCTTGGGGATGAAGGCATTGGCTAGTTCTTGGACCCGCGCCTCAAGATCCGGGCTTCCATAGGCGCTGATCAGCACACTTAGCAAGTCGGGGGCAATCTGTCGGGCTTGTTCCAGCAGTGTAAGCCCATCCATGCCTGGCAGCCGAAAATCTGTGATTAGCAGATCGAAGCGTTTGGCGCGCAATCGTTCAAGCGCATCCTCGCCTGTGGAACAGATCTCCACCTGCTGCATTGTATTGGGGAGCAGGTCCAGTGCCCTTTTTAATGGTTGCGCCACCCCCAGTTCGTCATCAACGATCAAGATTTTCTGGTTGATCATTGTGTTTTCTCCGAGCTGTCATCGTTGCGGCTCTCTTCTGGTAGAGAACTGGACTGATCTGCCGGTATGACCAGGCTGTCGGGTAATGTAACGGTAAACTTTACCCGGTCTGGGTTTTGCAGGTT
This sequence comes from uncultured Anaerolineae bacterium, assembly GCA_903854805.1. The sequence continues at coordinate 1,495 of CAINXK010000306.1, read as the reverse complement.
GACTGCGTTGAGGCTGCCTCCCATTTTCTGAATGATGTTGTAACTGATGGGTAAACCCAACCCGGTGCCACCGCTCTTGGTGGTATAGAAAGGCTCAAAGATATTCTCGAGCCCCGCCCGGCTGATATTACCGTCGTTAATAATGTTCAGGAGAATGCCCTTATCCGTGGACTCGGCTTCAAGGGTCAGTTCCCCGCCTAATGGCATGGCTTCGATCGCATTGATGCTCAGATTCAGAAGCACCTGGATTAACTGGTCGGGGTCGACCGTGATGAGGGGTAATTTTTCAGGCACCCGCAGGTTGGTATGTACGCCTGCATCTCGGGATGAATTCTCCAACAGCATCAGTGTGCGCTCAAAAAGTTCCGGGATCGCGGCAGGTTTTGCAGCCACATCGTTCTGGTTGGCTTGTTTGAGCAAGCGATTGGTCAGGTCGACCAGGCGTTCGAGCTCCTGGTAACAAAGCCGCAAATGTGCCTGGCTTTCCTGTGGGTCAAGGGCGTAATCCAGCACCAGCTCCAGGTTACTCTGAACCGATTGTAGCGGGTTTTTGATTTCATGCGCCAGTTCAGCCGAAATCTTGCCCAGGGCGGTCAGCCGCTCGGTGCGTACCATGAACTGTTCCATGGATTTTCTTGTGGTAATATCGCGCACAATGCAGATAATTCCTATCGGTTCGTCCTGCTGATTGACCACCAGCGAAGCGCCAACCTCTGCTGGAAAATGGGAACCATCTTTTTTGTTGAGAGTCAATTCCTGCCCTCGCACGCCCCAGTCTTTTGCGAAATGGGCAATTTCTTTTTCCGAAGGAATCCATGGATAGTTTTCCAACCCAAATAAATAGAGCACGTTCATGCCCAACATTTGTTCGGGATTCTCAGCGCCATAAAGTTCTGCAGCGCGCTGATTGCAAAAGATCACGCGCATTTCAGGGTTGATGTAGAAAATGGCATCCGGCGATGTGTCTACCAGGGTGCGATAACGTTTCTCGCTTTCGCGCAGAGCCACTTCCATCTGCCGGCGTTCAGTCACCTCTTTTTCCATGATCTGCCAGGCTGTTTCTGCCGCTGCCGCGCGGGTTTCGGCTTCCATGTGGCCCAATCGGGCTTTTTCTGCCAGGTTGCGTTCAGTTAGATCGTGGACAAAGGCGATTACACGTTGTTCTCCGCTCATGGCGATCAGGCGCGTGCTTATTTCACAGGCAATCAGCTGTCCGTCTTTGCGTCTGTTGAAGGTTTCCATGATAATCCCGCCATCAACCAGTTCCTTGGAGATCACAGCGGGAAGATTGTTGGCGATTTCTGGCGGCAGCAGGTCGGCGACATCCATGTTAAGCAATTCGCCTTTCTCGTAGCCCAGCAGACTGCAAGCTGCTGGGTTGCAATCCAGGATGCGGCCTTGCAAGCTTTCCAGGAAGATGGCGTCTAGTGAAGCTTCGAACAAGGCTCGATATTTGGATTCGCTTTCGCGGATGTACATCTCATTTTTTTTGCGT
>CAINXK010000305.1 GCA_903854805.1 uncultured Anaerolineae bacterium | reverse complement strand
GCCGGCAGGCGTTCCCCGGTCAGCGGCAGCCCGTCCACCAGCAGTTGGCCTTCAGCGGCCTTATGCCAGCCCAATAAGACTCCCACCAGGGTGGATTTGCCCGCCCCGGATGGGCCCACAATCGCCAGGTGATCGCCGGGCGCAATTTTTAGATTGATGCCAGATAGGATCGTGTGGCCGCCGGCCTGGATGGCCAGCTCGCGCATTTCAATGGCGGCTCCATGCTGGGCAGAGCGGCCGGTTGGCTCAGTCAAAGCCGGTTCTTCCGGGTTGGAAGCCTGCTGGTCTGCTGCTGTTTCGGTGTTTTCTGGCTGGCTGGCGCTATCGTTTTCGTCCGGAGCGCCCAACGGTTCCAGCACGCGCAGCATACTGTTGCGCAGCATAGGAATCTGTTGGATTTGCTGGACCATGGTTTGCCCCAGGGTGGGCAGGTTGAGCGTCCAGTAAAAAAGCAGCAAGGCGCCGCTGATTGGCCCGCCCTGCGAAACATAATCAAAGACAGCCCAGGTTGCAAAACCGGAATACAGGATGGCTTGCAGGCCTTGCAGCAAGACGTTCAGCCTGATCATATCCAGCCCGGCGCGCACCCATTCGACCAGCAAGTTTTCATGTTCGCGACGGAAGGCGCGTTCGGCGCTGTGGGTGCGCAGTGGCGCGATGCCCAGCATGGCATCCAGATAGAAGCGGCTTAAGCCGCCGCTGTGCGAGCGCATGCGCAAATCGTTTTCTTCCAGTAATCGGCTGGTTGCCCAGCCCACTGCAATAAAGACCAGGGTGGCGGCCAGGGAAAACAGTGCGCTGTGTGGCTGCAGCCAGATAATTCCAAACGTGGTCAGAAGCAATTGAAAAAAAGTAGTCAGCAGGCCGCTGCCCAGCACTGGCAATCTTCGCAAGGAGCGCAGGTTGTGGGCGCGCTGAGCCATATCCGAGGTCAGGCGGCTGTGAAAGTAACGATCGCTGAGGCGTGGAATTTTGTTCAAAAATTCGACGCGCAGGCGGGTTTCCAGCCGCCGCCCCAGGCGCTGGATGGTGGCGGTGATGGGTAACCCAATCAGGAATATCCCGATTAAGAAGGTGAAGAGTGCGATCAGTGCGCCAGTGCGCTGATCGACGGCTGGCAGGATCTGCTCCAGGCGCAGCAGGCTTTGCAGCAGCAGAGCCTGGATGGTGATGCCGACGGAAGTGATACCCAGACCGGCTGCCAGGATAGCCAGCACCCACGGGCTATCCTGACGGACAGCCTGCCAGAGCGACTTCCAGATGCTGATGGGTGCTTCATTTAATACGGCTGCCAATTCGGGCGAAAGCGTTTCGGCTGGTTGTTGGTCGCTTTCTTCAGAGGCGGGGTCTTCGGTCAGTTCAGTCTCGGGCAGGCGCCGGCTTTCGACGCGCACCATCAAGGCCCCGCGCAGCAGTAATTGTTCCTCGGCGGAATCTCCTGCAATCGGCTCAACCGACCAGTAGGCGGGCGGGATTGGGAAAGTGGGTGCTGTATCGTCCCGACCCCCCGGCCGGTTATCGGTAAATAATTGTTCCAGCAGGCGAGTGGCTTCCGGGCCTGGTTTGACGGCCTCAGCGCGCAGCATGGCTGTTGTCATGCGTGTAGCGGCATCCAGACTGGCCAGGCTGCGCCAGCCTGGGTCGGACAGGGCCTGGGCTTCCCAGACAGTGATGGAAGTGTTCGGGATTTTCAGCTCAGCCATGCGGCAGCGCAACGGGGTCAGAAAATCGGGCGAAGAAGCCCACTCGCGCCAGCCCTGGACGGGAACGGGAAACTGGTGAATGAATAAATCGTCCAGGAATTTCTGACGGGGTATCCAACGCCGACCGGTACCCGGGTCCATGACCTGCACCCAGCGGGATTGTTGATCCCAGGCCACCACAAAGTGGGTCAGGCCATTGGAAAGGCGAATGACCACCAGGGCGGGTAAAACCATGGCTTCTTTGATCAAGACGTGGTCGGCTGGCAGCATAATCTGCTGCGCGTTTAAGCCAAATTGGACGGCCAGCGCTTCGAGAGTATCGATGGAAGTGCCATCGACCGAGGTCTGGCAGGCCTCGCGCAGGCGGCCATAACTGGTGTGGATCCCGAAACCTTCAAGGAGAGCCTTGAGCGAAGCCGGGCCGCAGTCCATCTCAGAGGTTTGGACGACTTCTGGAACGAAGAATTGTTTGGCGTTTTTTGGCATGGAGGGGATTACTTAGGGCTTGCCGGAAAGCTGCCCGGTGGAACGCATTACCAGCGTGGCAGGCGAAACCTGGCTGGTTTCAACTTTTACCGTGCCGGTCGCTGAATGGTTGAAGGTAGGCTGTTCTGCTGTGGTGAAGACATACACTTCCACCAATTTTTTCCCGGGAGCGGGGATGTCCATGACCCTGGCTTTGAAGGTCTGAGCCGGGTTTCCGGCTGCTTCTGGCAGGGAAAGAACTGCCGTCTGACCCGGTAATATCCGCGCAAGATCTGCCTCTGAAAAGGTGACCTGCAAGGTGCCCGTTCTGGTGACCTGATATTGTTGGCTGTTGGCGTAAATTGGAATGCGCGCCAGGAAAAACCAGGCGACCCAGGCGCTCAGGAAAACCAGCAGGGTGATGATGGCTGCCAGCCCGAAGCGAAAACTATCTTGATGCATCAAGCGGATGGAACGAGAGAAGGCAAGGGACATACCTCCATTCTACCCAATAGGCGTGACATTTGCGTGACAGATGCAGGTGATTTGTAAAACCCGTTTGGATTTTAACCCCTTCTGGGTAGACCCGCTAACACCAAAGGCCCGCTTCTTTTGAGGGAAGCGGGCCTTTGGTGTAACGGGCAAAGGTGGTTTAATAAGGTTGCAGGCAGCCATGACGCACGCATATAAAGCAATTTTATAGCGGCGTGTACCTTTCTTAAAACGCTCTCCCTTTACTATAAGCGCCAGTAGACCCCCCAGCCGCCTTTACTTCGGTCTGCACGGCCATGCCGGGTTTCTTGGTGATTTTGACTGCTGGTTTTGTTTGCATTGGTTATCTCCTTTTGTGTAAAAAATGGATCTGAGCAGCGCGCTCCTGCGGAGACGCGCCGGGCGGTAGCATGTGTTCATCATATCAAGCAGGCGTGACATTTGCGTGACATAAACGCCGATGATTTGTTAACCCGTCTGGGTAGACCTGCTAAAATCAAAGCCCTGCTCCTTTTGGGGGAAGCGGGGCTTTGGTGTAACGGGCTGCCCGGCGCTTTGTCAGTCAGTACCAATTGTGCCCGTCTTTGGGCCTGATCAGCCCTGGCAAAGCTGGTTCACAGGCAATAACGCACGCAAAATAGCGTATTATTATATATTATCTATCTGCAAAGTGATCTTGTTGTTGGTACCTAGCCTGTTTATCTATCTTTTAAATGCCCAACCCCTTTCGCAACTCCTCACTACTTCTCGCTCTACCTCCTCCTGCCTTTACTTCGGTCTGCACGGCCATGCCGGGTTTCTTGGTGATTTTGACTGCTGGTTTTGTTTGCATTGGTTATCTCCTTTTGTGTGAAAAATGGATGTGAGAAATGCGCGCTTCCGCGGAGACGCGCCGGTTACCTGTTTACTATATCAAGCAGGTGTGACATTTGCGTGACAGACTGGCCTGATTTGCAAAACTCGCCAAAATCAAAGGCCCGCTCCTTTTTGGGGAAGCGAGCCTTGGGT
>CAINXK010000304.1 GCA_903854805.1 uncultured Anaerolineae bacterium | reverse complement strand
CTTATCCGCGAAAATCCGCGCTCGTCCGCGTCCAAATGGGCTTTTTGACAAACGATAAGCCCAACTCAGTATAACAATGACAAATCGAAGCGGCTGCTTTGTCTAACCTACCGTTGACCATTACATGTTGTGGAGTTTTGCGCCAAAACAGGCGCAAAAACTCCACTGGCGGGGCAAACCATCGATTTTTAATCGCCCGAGCAGCAGAACCAGGATGGTTCAGCGCCAACACGAAGAGCTTGTGAGTAAATACGAATTGGGTATAGAACCGCAAGGCCCCAGCCGTGCAGGGAATCTTACAAAAATGTCGCTGCAATATAGCGGAGATTTTTTATTAATCGTGTAAAATCTGATTATTCTCGCCTGGATATGTGCAGCCCAGGGTGGTCATTGGCAAAATCGCCTTCGTGTGACCGGGTTCGCTCCCTCTCGAAAAAAATGATCAACATCGCAGATACGATCATGTCAAAGGAAAAGTAGAGCAGCAGTATGTGGCAAACTAACCCCCTCAGTATTTTCCTGCTGGTCAGCAGCGCGCTGATTGGTAGCCTCAGCGTGTATGTCTGGATTCAACGAACCAGTCTGGGGCTGCCGATCCTGGCCGTGCTGTGGGGCGATTTCTTCTGGTTGTTCGGTTATGCAATCGCGCTGGGTGTGCGCGATTATGACGGGCGTATTTTTTGGGCAAAGTTCCAATACCTGGGCATCGGACTGGTAATGATTGGGATCGTTACTTTTACGCTGAGATATGCCGACTATAGTAATTGGATGACACGCCGCAACCTGGCGATGATCTCCGCTGTGCCGGTGATTGGAACCCTGCTGGTCTGGACCAACGAGTGGCATCACCTGGTCTGGCAAGATGCACAGTTGGTGATCCGCGACGGCATGGCGCTCCTGAATATCAGCTATGGCCCATACTTCTGGTTCTATGCTGCCTATAACTATCTGATTGTTGGTTTCAGCCTGCTGGTTTTCTGGCGTATTTACCGGCGCGCAGACGCTTCACAACGTGGGCAGGCCGCTGTCATTCTGGCCGGGATCACATTTCCGCTGCTGGCCAATCTTTTATATCTAACCCGCCTTAACCCTTTCCCTGATCTCGACCTGACCGTCCTGGGCTACTCGCTCTCCGGAGTGTTCATCACCTGGGGTATGCTGCGTTACTTCTTGCTGGATATGCTCGCCATTCCGCGAAACCAGGTAGTGCAGGATATGCCCGACGCGGTGCTGGTGATGGATGCGCGTGACCGCTTGCGGGACGTTAACCCGGCAGCGCTCAAGCTCTTAGGGCTGCCCGAACGGCAGGTAATTGGAAATACGCTCCAAAATCTGAGAAAGAATGATGCCGCCGAGTTGGATCTGCTGCGCAAGTATCAGTATGTCATGGAGGCGCAGGGTGAATTCGTCCTGGGCACCTCTGAAAGACCGCTATATTTCAACTTCCGGCTGACGCCGCTGTATGATTGGCGCAACAAATTAAGCGGCCGCCTGATCGTAATGCGCGATACCACCGAACTTCACAAGCGTGAGAGCGCCTTGAAGGATGCCAATATCCGGCTGGAAGACCTGAACGCGCGCCTGATGAATGAGATGGCCTCGCGTGAAAATATGCAGAACCTGATGCTGGAGCAGCAGCGCACCCTGATGACGCTGGATGAACGCGAACGCCTGGGGCGCGAGCTGCATGATGGCCTGGGCCAGATGATGGGTTTCCTGAACCTGGAAGCCCAAACCGCCCAGACCACCCTGGAAAACGGTGATTTCGCTACGCTGCAAGCCAGCCTGGAAAAGATTGCCAGTGTGGCGCGTGATGGGCACGATGATGTGCGCAGCTTCATCCTGGGATTGCGCACCGCCAGTTCGAGGGTGCCATTCAGAGAAGGTCTGCGGCTGATCCTGGAACATTTTGGCCAGCGCTATGGTGTGACCGCCTGGTTGGATTATCCCGATAATGCGCCCGAGCCAGCCTTCCATCTGGATGTGGAAATGGTGGTGCTGCAGGTCTTGCGCGAGGCGTTGGCCAATATTCGCAAACACTCCGGCGCGCTGCATGTCACCGTCAGCTTCATATTTACGGATGAGCTGGCGCGGCTGGAAATCGGGGACGACGGAGTCGGGTTCAACCCGGAGGCCCGGCACCTGCCCGATGCGAGCCCTGGTTTGGGCAAGGATGGCAGCCATCATTTTGGGCTGACAATGATACGCGAACAGATCGAAAAAGCGGGTGGGCGCTTTGAGGTCCGGAGCGCGCAGGGTTTGGGTACGCGCATCATAGTGCAGGTGCCCTGCCTTGGGCAGCAGCCGGGAGATTCGGATACAGATGATTTGCGTACAGCGCGCGGATTGCGGATTTTGCTGGTGGATGATCACCAATTGTTTCTGGAAGGATTGCGCAACCTGTTGAAGTCGCGTGGGCTGACGGTAGTGGGGTTGGCGCATGATGGTCTGGAAGCGCAGTCGATGGCCGATGCGCTGCGCCCGGACGTGATTGTGATGGATGTCAATATGCCGGGCTGTGGTGGTTTGGAAGCGACGCGCCTGATCAAGCTGGCCCTGCCCAAAACGCAGGTCCTGATCCTGACGGTTTCAGAAGATGAGGACAGCCTGTATGAGGCCATGAAGAATGGAGCTTCGGGGTATTTGCCCAAGAGCCTGGATGCCAATGAGTTCGTGCGCCTGCTGGCCAGCCTGAGTCGTGGCGAAACGCCGCTGACAGCCGGCATGGCGCTGCGCCTGATGCGCAAGTTTGACCGGCGCGGGCGTGTCAGCCAGGGTATGCTGGAAGAAAAACAGGCCGAGCGCCCAGAGGGTTTGACCGACCGGCAGTGGCTGATCTTGCAGAGTGTGGCCCAGGGCCAAAAATACAAGGAGATTGCCCTGCAGCTGCGCCTGAGTGAGCGCACCGTCAAGCGCGAGATGGGCCAGGTGCTGGAGCTGCTGCACCTGGAGAACCGCAAAGATCTGCTGAATTATTCGCCGGGTAGCTCAACAAACAGCTGATAGCGGCAGTTGTTCGCGCTGCGGGCTCATGAATTTGTTGGCTTTATGCACTGGGGCGGCTTGACCACAAAATAAATGCAGTGGAGCATAACTTGTTTATTCAAATTCTTTTGGGACGCGGACGAGCGCCGACAAGTGCGGAAAAAGCAAAAATCTTTTGGTTTTTCCGCGTACATCCGCGAAAATCCGCGTCCAATTGGGGTTCCCTGCGGGCTTAACGGTAAAAGCTTGGAAACCACGTTGGTGATAAAGATATAAAAAAGCAACTTATGCGGTAT
>CAINXK010000303.1 GCA_903854805.1 uncultured Anaerolineae bacterium | reverse complement strand
AGCATTTGGACCAGCCTGATCTGCCTGTTCGAATGCCTGATCCAATAAATCTAAAAATTCTTGCGGGTTTTCGCGGGTGATAATTTGTGTGCGAACGACGCGTGGTAAATGCTGAAGCTTCAGGTACTGTATAGCATGTTTGCGAAAAAGTACCATGCCCTTTCGTTCGCCATAAAATGCCAGATGACGTTCAAGGTGCTGTCGCACCATCGTGTGCACCATTTCAGGAGAAACATCATCCCTATCAAGCCGGGAAAAAATCCAGGGGTTGCCAATCGCAGCACGACCAACCATCACTGCATCACAACCCGTATAAGCCTTCATACGATCAATATCATCCACCAATTTGATATCACCATTACCGATTACGGGAATCTTCACCGCAGCCTTGACTTCTGCAATGGCATCCCATTCTGCATCTCCAGAGTAACCTTGTTCCTTTGTGCGAGCATGAAGGGCAATCAAGGCACCACCATTTTCTTCCACAATGCGCGCGATCAATTTATAGCTGCGGCAGTCAGACCAGCCGAGACGGATTTTGCCAGTCACGGGAATAGAAAGAGCGGCTGTGAGTTTACGGAATATGCGCGCCACTTTCAATGGTGAGCGCATTAATCCGACCCCGGCGCCATGATGCACAACTTTGCGGGCCGGACAACCCATATTAATATCGATAATATCCGGCTTCCGATCCTGCACGCGCAAAGCAGCTTCCAACAGCTCGTCTGGGTCATCGCCGTAAATCTGAAAAACCATGGGGCGCTCAGCTTCATCGTACGTTAAACGTGCCGCCATGTGCTGATAAGCCTGAACAATATGCTGGGCTCGCACAAACTCAGTGTAACTCATGGCAGAACCGAGCGAACGGCACAATGAGCGGAAAGGCCAATCAGAAAAGCCATCCATCGGAGCCAGGATGGCATCTCCATAAACAGGTATATCCCTGATCCAAAAAGATGGGTTGCTAAGGTTAGGTTCGCTAATTGGTTTTTCCATACACTTATAGTAGTCCATGTCTACAATAAACTAAATGGGGTTGATCAACAGGTTACTTTTTCAACTTGTCAAAAAATTGTTTGCGGAATTTTGCAACCTTAGGGGCAACCACCACTGAACAATAAGGTTGGTTAGCATTATTGGCAAAATATTCCTGATGATAGTCCTCTGCCAGGTAAAATTTATCGAACTTTGTCAATTCAGTCACAATCGGATTTGGCCATAATTTCAGGGATGTGAACTCCTGTATGACCAGCTCAGCCATGGCTTTCTGGGTTTCATCGTGATAAAAAATGGCTGAACGGTAGGAAGTGCCAGAATCGTTCCCCTGCCGGTTCAAGGTTGTGGGGTCATGAATCGAGAAAAATATGTTCAATATTTCCTTGAAAGAAATAACCGTCGAATCAAAGCTCACCTGAACAACCTCAGCGTGTCCCGTCGAATCACCACAAACCTGACGGTAAGTAGGGTTTGGTACATGCCCACCAGAATAACCAGATTCAACCGATCCTACGCCTTTCAATTCATCAAAAACGGCTTCCAGGCACCAGAAACATCCACCAGCCAGAGTCGCGATCTCTTTCGTAATCATAAATAATCTCCTAAAGATGGTACATCATAAAAAGGATTTACTAACGGTAATCCAAGTCCAGATATTAACCATAATCATCGCAACGATTTCTTGTTAGAATACACCGATTTTCGTTCGCCGCGCTGCAAAAATCAGGATGGTGATTAGCAAAACCAATGAGCCGGTGAGAAGACACAAAAAAGTAAATAAAAGGGCGGCATTACAATCCCTAATAAACACCTATCATACCAAATGGCGAAACCATCAAATATTGGGCGTATAATAATTTTTCACTCAATTAGTTATAAGGAGATATTTCGTGCAGTACAAAAGGCTTTTCGTTATATTAGTTCTACTATCCATCCTGACGTTTACAGTCGGCAGCGCGTTTAAGTCACCGGCTATTACTCAGATCCAACTCCTATCAGTCAGCTTTAAGGAAGAAAAGGGCGTCACCTTTAAGTTCTTGGTTGTCGGCGACATCCGCAGAAATGACCTGAAGGGGAATGTGTTGGTCGGCAGCAAAAGCCTTAAGCTTTACTGCAATTACAGCGGCGATTTATCACCGGCTGTGGTCACTTGTACATCTGCAAAAGGCACAGCCAAGCTGGCGGGAAGATATGGCGTTGTCTATATCGCCGGACACACCTTCGGTTTCACCGTCCCAGCGCGTTTACCAGGCTGATAAAACAGGGCATTGATAAAAAGTAATTAATATTTATGGGGCGACCGGTTGGTCGCCCCATATTTTTTTTGTTATACGCTCGGTTCGGGAGCTGTTTCTGTTTCAGGGGCTTCAGAACGAGTCATTACGATATCGCCATCTGCATTAAGATCTACCTGGATGTGATCACCATCCACAAAACCGCCCGAAAGCAGGTTATCAGAAAGCAGGTCTTCCACCTTAAGTTGAATAACACGACGCAGAGGACGCGCACCCATATCCGGATCATAGCCCTGGTTGCCCAGCATAGTCAGCGCTTCCGGAGATGCCGTCAAGGTGATCATGTGATCCTTGAGGCGCTCCGAAACCTTGGCAAGTTCCAGGCTTACAATTTTCTGAATGTTTTCCTTGGACAAAGAACGGAAAACAATCACGCTGTCCACACGATTAATAAATTCAGGTCGGAAGGCCCGTTTTAGCGTTTCCGTCAACTTTTTGCGCATATCATCGTAAGACAGGTGCTCTTCGGTGACTTCGTCACGCTTGAGAGCAAAACCAAGTGAAGCCTGTTTTTTGATCATATCCGCACCGACATTGGATGTCATCACAATGATGGCGTTACGGAAATCAACCTTGCGGCCACGCGCATCAGAAAGATGACCTTCTTCCATGATCTGGAGAAGCATGTTGTGGACTTCAGGGTGAGCCTTCTCGATCTCATCAAATACGACGATCGAATATGGCCGCCGGCGCAAGGCTTCGGTCAATTGACCTGCATCTTCGTAACCAACATAGCCTGGAGGGGCTCCAACCAAACGCGCAGCAGTATGTCGCTCCATAAATTCAGACATATCCAGCTGCACAGCAGCATCTTCACTGCCAAACATGAACTTGGCCAACGTTTTTGTCAACTCGGTCTTACCCACACCAGTCGGTCCGAGGAAAATAAATGTACCGATGGGGCGGCGCGGATCTTTAAGACCAGCGCGCGCGCGCCGGACGGCGCGTGAAATCGACTCGATAGCTTCATCCTGTCCGATAATCGACAGCTTGAGTTCATCTTCCATGTGCAGCAGGCGTTCTGATTCTTCCTGGGCAATCTGCATCAACGGAACACCCGTCCACATCGAAACAACCTCTGCAATATCTTCAGCAGTTACAACCGGGCTGTTGGCTCGATCCCAAATGGTACGCATTCGCTCCAGCTGGTTCTCAATACCCAATTCTTGCTCTTGCCAGGAACGTACTTCTTCAACATTACCTTCTTCTTGGGCTAGTGATCGATTTTGGCGTACTTCGCGCAGCCGGGTGAACAGATCTTTGGCCTGCTTCGCCGCGGGGGATTTATACATGCGAACGCGTGAGGAAGATTCATCGATCAGATCGATAGCCTTATCTGGCAGGAATCGTTCAGTGACATAGCGAGCAGAAAGATGAGTAGCCGCCTCAAGCGCCTCGTCAGAGATCACCAATTTATGGTGTTCTTCATAAGCAGGGCGAATACCCTTCAAAATCTGAATTGTCTCATCTTCAGAAGGCTCATCTACCTGCACAGGTTGGAAACGCCGTTCAAGCGCTGCATCTGACTCAATATGTTTACGGTACTCATCCAGGGTGGTCGCCCCGATCACCTGCAATTCGCCACGCGAAAGGGCAGGCTTTAATATATTGGCCGCATCTACAGATGAACCCGCGGCACCGGCACCAACCAGCATATGAACTTCGTCAATAAACAGAATGGATCCTGATTGCTTCAGCTCATCAATGACACGCTTGAGACGTTCCTCAAACTGGCCTCGATACATCGTTCCGGCTACAAGCGAGCCAACATCCAACTGCAGCACGCGTTTATTCATAAGAGGCGCTGGCACATCACCTTCGGTAATGCGCTGTGCCAGTCCTTCCACAATCGCAGTCTTCCCCACACCTGGCTCACCAATCAGCGCTGGATTATTTTTGGTGCGGCGAGCCAAAATTTGGATCACACGTTCAATTTCCATCTGGCGTCCAATAACCGGGTCAAGTTTGCCCTGTTCGGCTTTGGCTGTCAAATCGGTGGCCAGTTGGTCAACCATGGGCGTCTTTCCGCCCTTCTCACCCTTCGGCGTTTCGCCACCTTTAGCTGCGCCAACCGGCGTAGCCGGAGGATTGCCAGTGGAAGATTCCTGCAAAACGCGTCGAGTCTGGCGTCGAATTTCATCCGGCGTCACACCCAGGCGCCGCAACGCTTCCACGGCTGTGCCATCGGTGCGAACCAATGCCAATAAAAGATGCTCTGTACCAATATAATGATGGCCCAAACGACGAGCTTCATCAACAGCAAATTCCAATACCTGTTGTGTATCATTTGAAAGTTCAAGTTTTCCACCTGGGGGATTCTTGCCTTCCCCGGTGAGGCGTAAAATCATTTCACGTACCCGCTCGAGTTCCATTCCCATTTCACGGAGAACACGCCCGGCCACGCCGCCATCTTCCTCAATCAAACCAATCAACAAATGCTCAGTCCCAATTGAACTTTGGTGGACGCGTTCAGCTTCCTGATGCGCCAAGCTCAGTACCTTTCGTGCCCGCTGTGTAAAGCGTTCCATGCCAGCCATAAAATTCTCCTTAGCCAGGGCGAAAAATCCCAGCAGTCCATTCAGACCAGAACGGTCGATTTTGATTTTACCAAAAAAGCGCCATACTTCGGTGTATGAAAATGATTAGAGTTTGACGACATTTTCTAACCACTGGATAAACAATTGTACTAAAGAAAAGGCACCCATCACTTGGCAATCAATTGCCGCAATTCCTGCTCGAGATCAACCCGAACCCGGATGGCAATGGGGGCCCTGAGTTGGCGTTGAAGTACAGCCTCGCTCTTGTTTTTCTCATAATAACCGCGAAACAACTCAAGCAGCGGAACACTTTCATCCAGAATTGGGATTATTCTAACAGCAGCTCCAACTTGGACAATTCCAATCTGAATTACTCGACAGTATAACCCAGGTCGTTCAGCCTGGCGATAAAGCTTTACAAATTTCGGATCTCCCATACGAGCAGCCAGGGTCGCACATGGAATTCGGGGAGAGCTTACCTCCAACACGACATCTCCAATCTGCAGACGATCGCCAATTGAGAATTTTGCGCTTTCCAATCCGCTAATGGTCAAATTTTCTCCAAATGTGCCAGGGACAATAATACGCCCTAACTCCTTTGACCACCAATCATAATCGAGACCACCATAAATATAGACCGCCTGGTCTGGACCGCCGTGATGTTTGGTTGAAAAGATAAAATCATTTTCCAAGCCAGAGGCTGTCACCTTGATCGGCTCGCCAGTGGGTATTTTATAGATTCCGATAGTCTCAAGCCTGCTTCCGTTCTGAAGCTCTGCCTTCTGTCCGACATTTACACTGATAAGCTGCATAGGTTTACCCATCATTGGCTCCATCAAAGAAACACAACGCCTGTCGGATCTCGCCCAGGTGATAAGCGGTATGCACAACAATAGCCATGGCACCACCGATCGAATCCTCGGTCCAGCCAACGTTTGAATGAACCCAATTATCCAAGCGCCCGTAAACCAGGTGCAAGCTTTCCCGGATGGCATCCCATTCTGATTGAGAAACTTTTCCCACTGACCGCCAGGTCTCTCCCCAATCAGCAGGCGTAGTATCGCTGAAAACAATATTTCGTTCAAGCACTTCCATGTAAAAAACGATATGCGCCACCTGCGCGCCTAATGAAGCGCACTTGCCTCCCACCGGGATGGAAGCCTGCTCAGCAGTGATCTTTTCAAGCGTCTCAAAAAGGGAAGTATGTGCATCCAGATAAATCCCGTGATGATTCTCGAAAGTCTCATCCAAAATACTGAATAACGGATTTAAGAAATGTGTCTGTTCAATATGGCTGTCCATAAATATAATTTACCCTGCGCTTTCAAATGCTGCTTTGAGCCAACCAGACAAGACACTATCCACTTGCCCAACATCTGAGAGGCGAACTATAAAATTACACATACTGCCATCAGGTTGCTGCAACAGACGCGGATCTGGGCCAAGTGATTTGTGATTGAGACCAAGTTCAACGCGGGTATTGGTAGCTGGTCCAATCATAGCAAATTGCTTCTTGCGTCGCAGACTGACATAGCTTTTCTTGGGTAGGCTCTCAAACTCACCAAATTTGACAATCTCCGCCATCAAAGCGTCATGAATGGGACGTAATACAACCTTGGGACCACTGTAAAGCTGATCCAGAACAGCAGCAGCACTCAGACCACTGGCCGCCGCCGCACGGGTGCCGTCAGACTGAAACACAGCATGCACCAAAGCATTGGCATCGCCATATCCAAGCATCAATTCACGCTTTACCATATCTCGGATTTCAGCATGTTTACTAAGCCCACTGGCATGGATCAGCGCAATCAGTTCATCGAACGATTTACCTGTCTTTTTCTGAATATTATCAATCTGGGTCTGAACGGCTTTTTCAAGGCTACTCATTAAGTTTTCTCCTAAAAACAATATGTGGAAGCACCTATGTCATACCTCACGGGCTATACGGGAAGATGACATTTACTCAGAGCTGTCCTCGGTTTTGCTTTTCGCCATGCGAATTTTTGCGCGCGGCGAATACTAATCAAAAGTTTACCCGATCACCAAATAATTTCTGGCAATCGTTGCGATGGTTTAGATCTGAATCAGGGTTACAGCGAGTAAATACCATCCTATTCTAGAACAAATTTTCAAACATATCAAGCCCCGTTTTAAAAACC
Organism: uncultured Anaerolineae bacterium; assembly: GCA_903854805.1. The sequence continues at coordinate 7,934 of CAINXK010000303.1, read as the reverse complement.
AAAACAAATTCAAATTTGGACTTGACTACTAAAAACCAGCGTGATAAACTTTTATTAGAAACTAATCTTTTAAAAAAGGAGGCGCTCTTCATGATCTACAGTTCCTGCAATAAATCATCTTTTGCACACGTTACCAGCCTTGCCGGTAGTGTGATTGTTGATAAATGGATTGCGCCTGTTTCGAGCTAAGTTACGCGAATTAACGTAAATATTGGCCACGGCGCAACCGCCCGTGGCCTTTTTATTTGTCAGAATAACAATTTCTGGCGGCCACCGGTGAAGCCCGTGGCCGTTTTTTTTTACATCAGCAACAATAAAAGGATTCTCCCATGAATATCAGCACCCCGCTTTTTGAAGGAAAACTAATCCGCCTGGGGCCATTGGACCAGGAAAAAGATCCTGAGATTGAAGCACGTTGGACACACGACCCGACCTTCATGCGCATGATGTCAACCGATCCAATGCGGCCACTCTCTGTCTTTCAGCTCAAGAAAAAGTACGAAGCACTGGAAAAAGAAATTGACGATGATAAAAACCTGTTTCACTTCCGGATTCGCTCAATAGCCGACGAACGTCTGATAGGTTTTGGTGAGCTGCGGGAGATTTCCTGGCCCAATGGTTGTGGTCAAATCAGCCTGGGGATCGGAGCATCGGATGATCGGCGAAATGGTTACGGCCAGGAAGCACTCAGCATGCTGCTGCGGTATGCCTTTTCTGAGATAAACCTGTATCGTCTGACAGCCATCATCCCCGAATACAACCTTCCTGCCCAGGCTTTATTTAAAAAAGCCGGTTTCAGCGAAGAAGTGCGCCGGCGCCAGGCCCTGGCACGGGATTGCAGGCGCTGGGATGCCATTCATTTCGGGTTACTTCTCGAAGAATGGAAACAATAGCTTTGGAGGTATCACATGCTTGCTAACAATCTTTTATCTGGAAAATTAGTACACCTGGCTGCCATCAACCCCGAGACATCCGGCAGTTTATGGTCAAAATGGCGTCTGAACAGCGAGTATTCACGCCTGGCAGATCTGGATTCGGCCACATTACAATCCCCCCGCACAACCCGTGAGTGGATTGAAAAACACCTGAACGATTGGCTGACCTATGAATTTGAAATTCGGACAATGGAAAACGATCAGGTCATCGGGAGTGTCGGGCTGGGGAACAACATGTTAATCCATGGAGATGCATTCGCAGGCATCGGCATCGGCGAACCCGCGTTTTGGGGTAAGGGCTACGGCACCGAAGCCATGCTGATCATGCTGCGGTATGCCTTCATGGAACTGAATTTACAGCGTGTTTCGCTGGACGTTTTCAGTTATAACCCGCGCGCAATCCGATCGTATGAAAAAGCCGGGTTCAAACTGGAAGGACGGCAGCGCGGCATGCTTCTGCGGGAAGGCAAGCGCTGGGACCTGGTTTATATGGGTATCTTACGCCAGGAATGGCTTGATCAAGTTTCGCTAACCGAATCGACCATTTAGGACCGGAAATTATTCAAATGGTCGCATAAGGCCAAATTGGATAAAAATTTTCACCAACAACTTCTGTGGAAACAGTAATTTCGCTGCTAATTTATTGAACTGACTATCCAGCTATTGAGGAGACCACAATGATGACAACATTTACCAATAAATTTAAAAATCCGTGCTTGATCGACAGGGTTGATCGGCCTGTTTTAACAGGTTCGTCACCCCTGGGGTGCCCGAAACAAGTTAAACGCCCACCACCCGAGACTTCCTGATCTTTCATGGATGCGGAGTCTCCGGTTTCACCCGCTACCATTGTTCACCTTGGAGGCCATTATGGCTCTCTTTTACCAATCTGCAACCCGCAACCTGCCAGACGGATATACATTCCGCGGCGCAATGCTTAATGACATTCCTGTTATTGCGTATCTATTTAATCAAAGCCAAATGAACCAACTGAGTGGAAACAATTTCCCATTCGCAGAAATGCGTACAGAATGGAAAACGCCCCAGTTCAACCCGGCCCTGGATGTACGTCTGGTATTTGACCAGCGTGAGCATCTGATTGGTTACATAGAAGTCTGGACTGTCAAAGGTCTCGAAACGCATCCATGGTTATGGGGCTGTGTGCATCCAGACTATGAAGGTCGCGGCATTGGCACGGCCTTGCTGCGCTGGGCAGAAGCACGTGTAACCCTGGCGATGGAACTTCTGCCTGCCAATTGGCGGGTCGCTCCACGCTTTGGAACTCTGCGCACCCTGAAAACAGCCCCCGCCTTATGCGCAGCACTTGGCTGGCAACTTCTGCAAAAAGATCAGGATATCACGCTTCAACCTATAAAACTGGCCAGCGCATTGCGCCTGGCTCAAAACACAGGTTTGCCAAACTGTGGTGTCTATAGCGTTTATGAAAAAGAAATTCGCCCCGGAAAAGAACCCTACCCGAAAGTTATGTAAACGATCCAACGATCCTATAAGGAAAGTCCTATGAACACAACAAACTACACTCCAAATGACCATTTGCTCCCCGAGAATTGCAGTGCTAGATCCGGTAAGTTATCAGATTACCTGCTTTTATTTGAGCTGGTCAACACATACTCTCGACATATCAACGGTCGCGACGATCTGTACAACCCGGAACTCATTCGCGTGGATTGGCAAAACGAAGGCTTTAATCCTGAAAAAGATGTCCACACAGTTTTTGGGCCGGATGGCAAGTTGGTGGGTCTGGTCGAAACATGGTTAACCAGCCAACCTCCAGTCCATCCCTGGAACTGGGTGTGCGTCCACCCTCAGTATATGAATACAGGGCTCTGGGAATATCTACTCAATTGGGCTGAAGACCACTCCAGATCGGCCCTCGACCTGGTGCCAGGTGAGCTGCGAATTGCAGCTCACACTGGTACCGAACACCAAAACCAGGCCGGCCTCCAGGCCATCAAAAACCTTGGCTGGACCCATAATCGTTCATATTATCGCATGATGGCTAACCTCGATGCTGCGCCCGAAGTACCACCCGCGCCCGCAGGCATTGTTATCCGCCACTATAATCCAAACACCGAAACCGAGGCTGTCTACCGCGCTTTTACAGATTCATTCAAAGACCATTTTGGGTTTGTTGAACAGCCTTTCGAACACGGGTTTGCCGAATTTAAACATAATCTAATTGACGAGCCCGGCTATGATCCCGATTATTGGTTCGTCGCAGCGGATGGGAATGAAATTGCGGGCATTTGTTTGTGCCGCCCTATAACTTCTGACGATCTTGAAAGCGGCTGGGTAAATGAACTGGGCGTCCGGCGTGCCTGGCGCAAACAAGGCTTGGGCTATGTCTTATTGAAACAGGCCTTTGCAGCATTCTTTGCGCGTGGGCAAAAACGCGCCGCCCTGGGCGTGGATGCCAGCAGTCTGACCGGCGCTTTGCGCTTATACGAACGAGCCGGCATGAAAATCGTTCGCCAATATGATAATTTCGAAAAAGAAATTCGACCCGGTCTGGAAATCAGCACACAGGAGCTGGCTTGAAAACCAACTCAGGGACTGGTTTCAACCTACGCTCTGCTCAATGGAGCGATCTGGAGGCTGTAGTTCAGCTAATTTATGCTGCTTGCGAGGCAGATGAAGATGCAACTATGTCCATCTCTTCAGATGAACTGGCCCAGGCATGGAAGACTCCCGGCTTCAACCTTGAAACCGATGCCTGGGTCATCACCAATTCAGATGGTAAAGTGATCGGATTTGAAGAATTTACAAACAGTTATCGGCACGCCGTACTGGCAGGCGACGGTTATGTCCACCCAGAATATCTTGGTCTGGGCATAGGCACAAGTCTGCTAAAAGCTCTGGATGGTCGCTGCCGGCAGCAAGTCCCACTTGCCCCGCCTGGGTGGCGTGTTTTTATCCGCAATGGTGTTGGGATAAAGGAAAAAAATGCCGGCACCATTCATGAAGAAGCCGGCTTCAATGCAATTCGTTATTCCTGGCGCATGGAAATCAACCTCTCTGCTCTTCCTGCGACTGTAAATTGGCCTGGCCAGATTGAACTGCGCCAATTCGATCTGGCCAGCCAGGATCGCACACTCTTCCTGGCACACGAGGATGCTTTTCGTGATCACTGGGGCCACACTCCTCGCACTTTTGAATTCTGGCAAACGAATATCAGCGGCCAACCCAATTTGGACTCCGACCAATGGTTCATCGCCTGGGATGGAGACCAACTGGCAGGCTATTCGCTCTGCCGTTTAAAACAGGGCATCGCTTGGGTCGGCACGCTGGGTGTGCGGCGCCCATGGCGTAAGCAAGGTCTCGGCATGGCATTACTAAAACACTCCTTCAGAGAAATGTATCGGCGTGGGTACTCCAGCATCGGTCTAACAGTGGACGCTTCCAACCCGACTGGTGCAACCCGTTTGTATGAACGCGCCGGTATGCATATCGCCAGCGAGTTTGTTGTCTATGAAAAAGAATACCGCCCTGGTAGTCAGCCGGAAATGTAAAAAAATACAGGAAATGTCAAAAAAATGCCGTCTTCATCCTGATCGAAATCTGGGATACACTTATAGTTCAAATTTAGGCATACGTTGTACTTACGCCAGGCGTAAGCAAGTCTCATTATGAACGAACTTGCCGAAACCACGTCGAAGGAAAACGTAAAGCCACCATCCAGAAATGGATCTTTTCAAGGAGAATCATATGCAACTTAAATGCTCTTTCTGTGCCATGCCTTTTGCACTCACCAGCGAACAAGTCGCTCAGGCAATTGATATTTTAAAACAAGACAGCCACGCTCATTATGACGCACACTGCCCCAAGTGCCGTCGCTCCACCAAGCTGGCAAAAAAAGCCTTCGAACTCAACCCGGTTTATAAAAAAATGCTCGAAGCTTGAGCTGATTTTTATGTCTATCAAAGCGATCTATTTTGACCTGGGCGGCGTCATTCTGCGCACAGAGGACAAATCCTCACGCACAAATCTGGCCGCTGAATTCGGTATGAATTACGATGAAATCGACCGGTTTGTTTTCGAATGCAAAACTGCTGCTTTGGCCTCTATCGGCAAAATGACGGAAGAAGAACACTGGCTTGACGTCACCCGCCGCCTAAACCTTCCAGAAACGGCCATGCCGCGCATTCGGGATTCCTTTTTTGGCGGAGATCGGATCGACCAAGACATCGTTAATCTGCTGCGCTCATTACGAAATACCCACAAAACCGGCCTGATCAGTAATGCCTGGAATGGCCTGCGAGCCTGGATTATCGACCAGAAGTTTGCAGATGTATTTGAGACCATGATAATCTCGGCTGAACTTGGCATTGCCAAACCTGATGCACGCATCTACCAATTTGCGTTGGAACAATTGGATGTGGAAGCCGGGCAAGCTATTTTCGTGGACGATGTCGAGAAAAATATTGCTGCCAGCAAATCGCTGGGGATGCACGGAGTCTTATTCCGCACATCCCAACAAGCCCGGGCAGAAATAGACCAATTATTAAAAATGTAACCTGCGCCAGGCATCCATGTTATCTTTCGGAATGCGCCGAAGTATCAAATCGTGTTGGCGCAGGTTGGAGAGAAGAAATGCCAGACACAACCAAGCCACTTTTTATCCGTGATCTGGGTGACGGATTGGTATTGCGCCGTTCCACACCTGATGACGCAGAAAAATTGTTCAATTTCAACGCCCTGATCCATGGCGATGATGGCCCGGATGAACGCATCGGTCAATGGGCACGCGATTTTCTCGAGAAACCTCATCCCACCTTTGGGGTCGATGATTTTACAATCATTGAAGAAAAATCCACCGGCAGAATAATCTCGTCACTGAACCTTATCTCGCAAACCTGGTTGTACGATGGTATTCCCTTTGGGGTTGGAAGACCTGAACTGGTCGGAACCCTACCCGAATTCCGCAAAAAGGGACTGGTACGGATCCAATTTGATGAAATCCATCGTTGGAGCACAGCCCGCGGTCAGCTGGCACAGGCCATAACTGGTATACCAAATTATTATCGAATGTTTGGTTACGAAATGTGCGTTGATCTGGAAGGCAGCCGTTCAGGTTTCGAAGTAAATCTACCCAAGTTGGCAGAATCAGTGCCTGAACCATTCGGCCTGAGAATTGCCAGCGAAACAGATATTCCCTTTTTAAGCGCAACGTACTTACACGCTGCCAAACGCAGCCTGCTATACGCAGTTCGAGATACGGCACTCTGGCAGCTGGATTTGGTCGGAAGAAGTCAGAACAACATCAACCGCCTGGTATGGAATATCATTGAACGCACATCAAATGGGGAACCTGTCGGGTTTCTGGCGCATCCCTGGTTCGCAGGGGGCAACTCTGTTCCAGCAGTGATGTATGAACTTACTCCAGGGATTTCATGGTTGGATGTAACCCCCTCAGTGGTGCGCTATCTATGGAATCTTGGCAAATCAATTTGTGAAAGCGAAGGCAAAAGCCGCTTGGCATTTACTTTTACGCTTTCTGATAGACACCCGGTTTATGAGATTCTGCGCAGTAACCTACCCCAAATTCGCGAACCATACGCATGGTATTTGCGCGTGCCAGATTTACCTGCGTTTATATGGCGCATCGCCCCAGTTCTGGAACAACGCCTGGCTAACTCTCTCATTCCAGGCTACAACGGGGCTCTCAAGATCAATTTCTACAACAGCGGACTGCGCCTGGCCTTTACAGATGCGAAACTGACCAATATTGACACCTGGAAGCCCGATAGCAAAAATTCAGGTGACATCGCCTTTCCAGGTCAGACCTTTTTACAGGTTCTTTTCGGGCACCGTGAACTCTACGAACTTAAGCAATCCTACGCCGATTGCTGGTGGGAACATGAAGAAGCCCGGATATTAATCAGCACACTGTTCCCTCGCAAGCCATCGCAATTTTTAGGTATCGTCTAAGAACAAGAAAATCTAAAAATATAAAATGCGCAAACTGGATGCCTATAGGCTTTACCTGGGATTAATATTCTTCAACTCACTTTTCTTCAGCATGATCTTTGTCGTGGCATCTTTCTACGAAGTTACTGTTGCCAGGCTAACCGGTCTTCAGCTTGTTTTGGTAGGAACAACACTCGAAGTAACGATTTTGATTTTTGAAATCCCGACGGGAGTGGTAGCGGATGCTTATTCGCGACGTCTCTCAATCATCATCGGTTACATCATCATGGGCAGCGCATTCATCGTTGAAGGCCTGTTTCCAATCTTTCTGCCAATTCTATTGGCACAGGTTTTATGGGGGTTAGGTTACACATTCACCAGCGGTGCAACCCAGGCCTGGCTTTCGGATGAAATTGGCGAGGCCAATGCCAACCGCGCTTTTTTACACGCCAACCGATTTGACCTTTCAGGTGCACTGATTGGAATGCTGGTGGCAATTCCTCTTGGAAACCTGGCTGTTAATCTGCCAATTATCGTGGGCGGGGTTGCAGTCGCACTGATCGCCTTTTTCCTCGCACTGACTATGCCAGAGCAAGGCTTTCACCCTATCCGCCCGGAGGATCGCAATACCTGGCAGCACATGGGCGATATTTTCAAAAAAGGCATTTCCGCTTTGCGCGCACGTCCCGCGCTCTTGTCAATCCTGGGTGTGGGGCTGATCTATGGATTGTACTCCGAGGGTTGGGATCGCTTATGGATCAAATACTTGGTGGACCATTTCACACTGCCAAACATCTTTGGAATGAATGAAGTGGCTTTTTTTGGTCTGCTGCGGGCAGGCGGGATGATCTTATCGATCCTGGCCACAAGAGCAGTAGAAAAGCGCCTGGATGCCAATCACGCTCCAGCCGTGGCACGCGTAATGATCTGGGTTACCAGCCTACTGGCAGCCGCTATTTTAATTTTCGCTTTTTCGCCGGTGCTCGCAATCAGCATCGCGGCGGTCTGGCTGGTCAGCATAACCCGTAACGTAATGGGGCCCCTTTATGATGCCTGGGTCAACCAGAGTCT
>CAINXK010000302.1 GCA_903854805.1 uncultured Anaerolineae bacterium | reverse complement strand
TCCAGCGTTACATCGGCCAGATATGTGAATGCGCAGAAGCGGCCCTGCTGGTAGACTCCCTGCTGCCCGATATACAGCCACGCGCGGATCAAGTTTTATCAATCCTCGCAGTGCAGTTGCGCTTAATGAAGTCAGAGGTGCCATGGGGTCGTAGATGGGAAGGGTCTTGAATACTTTGTTGAGATCAGTGGGAACCTTTCCACCATTGACACCGTTTGGAAACAAAAAAAAACAGGACAGCGATATGATTAAAAGGGCAGTGATGCTCAGGAGCAACTGCTTGTTTTTCATGTTTCACCTTTTTCAGTCCACTTTATCTGATTATGCCTTATTGTACCCGCTTATTACTTGGACTTTGCGCTTATTTGGACGTTGAACAAAATAAGCCCCTGCGGGAAACATAGTTTTTTGAAATCATTGGAGCAGAGACGCTAACCAAAACACAAGCAGGCTGCCCTCCAGGCTAGCCTGCTTGTGTCGCTCTCCGCAATGATTGTCAAGCAGAGTCTTGTGTACCTGGTGGATTAACTTCCCTTGATGGGCTCTAATCCAAATTCAGCTCGAAAACATTCTTCGTAGCATTCAAAAACATCATCCAAAATTAATTTACCTTTCTCAACCGAAGCATTGATGGCTGGCGCAAGGGCACCGTTTTTGGTGACAATATCTGATGGAGTGGGGAAGATCGAGTATTTCGGATATCGTGGTGCAGATTCATTGGGTAGTTGACTCATATCTACAATGGATGGATTTATTCCCAGCATCGCTGATGTTTCAAGCAAAGCAGCATGTTCAGGGTCCCAACCGGGGAATTTCCCATCGAATAGATCATCCAACGTTTTATCCTTTACAAAAGGAGCCCAGCCGGTGAGCAGAATTTTACATTGGTGTTTGTTTAGGTCGTAATTCCGCCGGGCTAATTCAATTCCTTCAATCAAAAAACTCTGGTTTTCCAAATGAGAATTCAAGATAACAATATTGTGAATACCATGTCGGATTAATTCTTCCAAAATATCACGCACCGTAAACATGAGCGCTTCGGCACCGATACAGGTTGTACCAGGAAATTGATCACCGCCTCCGATGGACGCCTGAGAACGATAGCCATATGTTAACGGAGGCATAACTACAACCGGGTAACGGTTAGCCAACTCCATAGCAATCTCATAACCCATCATATAATCGAAACCAATCGGTAGATGAGGGCCGTGTTCTTCAATTGCGCCAGCAACTAGAACAAAAATATAATTTTCTTTTACTCGTTCCGCAAATTCCGGCCAAGTAAGGTAATCCATCCGTCTTTTATCGAGAGTGGGGGATGTCATCATTATTCTCCTTCAACTTTAAATTTATTCGGTTTAATACCAAATTCGATGTCAAACGCACATTCAAAACCATCAAATACATCCTTCAGTATTCGCTGACCCTTCGCCAATGTTGTCCCTTTTGCGGAAGCCAGAGCGCCGTTTTTGGTTACGATATCTGAAGGTGTAGGAAAGATTGAATATTTTGGGTATCGGTTAGCGGTCTCGTCAGGGAGTAAAGACAAATCAACAATTTCCGGGCGCAGAGCAAGCATCGCAGATGTTTCTATTACAGCAGCATGTTCCGGGTCCCAACCAGGAAAATCCCCGTTTTCGAAGCAAGCATCGAGAGTATCGTCCTTAACAAAATTTCCCCACCCGGTGATCAGAATTTTTACTTGAAGATCTACAAGGTTATACTTTCGTCGCACCAACTCGATGCCTTCAACCAAAAAGCTTTGGTTTTCCAAATGACTGTTGTTGACAACGATGCGCTTCACATTGTGGCGTAAAAGCTCTTCCAGAATATCGCGTACTGTAAACATTAACGCTTCTGCGCCTATGCAAGTCGTACCAGGAAATTGATCACCACCGCCAATAGTAGCCTGAGAGCGGTAGCCATACGTTAATGGAGGCATGACTACAATCGGATATTGTTCAGCCAATTTGAGTGAGATTTCATTACCCGACATATAGTCAAAGCCGATCGGTAAATGAGGGCCATGTTGCTCAATTGCGCCAACTGTGAGAATGAAAATGTAGTTTTCCTTAACCCGTTGAGCAAATTCCGGCCAGGTGAGGTGGTCCATACGCCGTTTATCTAAAGAAGTTGGGTTCATGTTTTATCCTTAACTAGAGAATTATTCGACACCGCGATCTTCACGGCGATATGACTGTCCATAGGCTGCTGGCCAAGCCACCTTGCCAACAGTAATAACAATAGCTGCAATCGTAAACAGGTAGGGAATCATTAATGCAAATTGATACGGCAGTATGCTGCCAATTGCCTGGATACGAAGCTGGAGTGCATCAGCTGCACCGAAGATTAATGCGCCAACCAGAACCCCTTTCGGAAGCCATTTACCGAAAACAATTGCTGTGTACATAATATAGCCTCTGCCAGCAGTCATGCCCTCCTGAAAAATGGTTGTCTGACCGATCGATAGAAAGGCTCCAGCCAGCCCGGCCATTAGCCCTGCGATCAAGATCGTACCAATACGGATACCAAATAAGTTTTCGCCTACCGAATCTACTGCTCGGGGAGATTCACCTGCCGCACGAACATTTAATCCCCAGCGCGTATTAAACATAATAAAATGTACAAAAGGAACGCAAAGGAAGGCTAAATAAACAAGAGGTGATTGATTGAAAAATATTCTCCCCAATATAGGGATGTCCCCGAGTACAGGAATGTGCCAGGTGGGCAAGCCGGTAATATCCAGGGCCTTACTCATTGGTCCGAAAAGACGCCTAAAAATAAGGCTCGTTAAACCCAGGGAAAATAGATTTAGGGCTACCCCAGTCACGATGTGATCTGTCCCAACACGCACCACGAAAAATGCAAAGATTGACGCTGCTAATAATGCCACAAGACCAGCAACAAGCAACCCTAGCCATGGATTTCCCAGGTAATACGTTGCGGTCACGGCAGTCATTGCGCCGATCAACATCCACCCTTCGCTGGCAATATTCATAATTCCAGCCCGCTCGCAAAAGATACTACCCATTGCTGCCAATAGGATTGGAGTTGTCAGACGAATGGCAGCAGCATAAAAGTCTGGGTTCGCAAAAATGACGAAAATTTGGTTCAATAAATCAAGCATGATTATCTCCTACACCATTTGAAGGGGGTAAAGGATGCTGCTCAATATCTTGTTCTCGTTCCTGTTTCACCCAGTGTTTGCCAAACCGAATGAAGTTACTTGACAGGATAAATAAAATAATTAGAGCCTGGATAATATAAATTAATGTCACAGGGATGCCTTCCAATACTTGCATACTGTTGGACCCTGCCCGCAAGCCACCGAAAAAGAAACCTGCCACCAACACACCAAAAGGATGTAGCTGACCAACCAGAGCCGTGGCGATTGAGTCATAGCCGTAGCCAGTAAGATAGGATTCGAGCATGCGATGTTCGGACCCCAACAAATGGATTGCGCCGGCGAGTCCAGCCAGACTGCCACTTATTAACATAGCCGTTAGCATTGTTCGTTTGACATTTATTCCACTTGCTTCAGCAGCTCTTGGATTCGCGCCAACAAACCGGATATTGAAACCTGTCACTGTATGCCAGAGAAACCAATATCCCGCTACAAGCAAAATAAGCGCTATAAAAATACCGGGATGAAGGCGAAGCTGAGGGATTAGAATTGGAAGTTCAGCACTACTCAGGATGTTTGCTGTTTTTGCATACTCCTGCCCTTGTAATCGAAGGGGGCCACGCACCGCCCAGCTTAAGAGCAGGACAGCGATGTAATTCATCAACAAAGTAATAATCACTTCATTTATTCCCCGCATGGCTTTTAACCAGCCCGGAATAAACGACCATAGCATTCCTCCAAACATCCCTGCCAACAACGTCAAAGGAATATGTACTATTGCCGGTAAGCCTACGACGCTGGTTCCTACAAGGGTTGCGAATACCCCGCCCATCAGAATTTGCCCTTCGACACCTATGTTAAAAATTTGAGCTCGATAAGCAATAGTCACAGCCAGCCCACCAATTAGAAGTGGCAATGATTTTATTATCGTAGTACCAATAGCAGAAGGGGTTGCTAAAGCGCCATCAAACAAGGCAAGATACGTGTTGATTGGGTTGTACCCAAGTATAAAAATCAGCACTCCACAAACCAAGAGTGCGAACACAACTGCTATCAGAGGAGGTAATAATTTCTTTCCAGCACGCCTGACATTCTGAAGGATTGTCGTTTTAATATTCTGGCCAAAAGATGAATTTATAGTGGTCAAGGCTACTCCCCTACATTTTCTGCATGGCGGAGGCCCGCCATCATCAAGCCGATATTTTGCAACATATCTGGCGAAGTATTTACAATGCCCATAATTTCTCCCCGGTACATCACTGCGATCCGATCGCTTAATGCCAGTATCTCCTGCAGCTCGGTTGAGATTAACAAAATAGCTGTGCCTTTGGATCGCTCTGCTAGTAAACGGTTATAAACCTGCTGTGTCACCCCAACATCTAGCCCACGGGTAGGTTGAGCGGCAATGATAATTTTCGGGTTGTGGCTGAGAGCAGCAGCAAGTACAACCCGTTGTTGATTGCCACCCGAAAGAGTTGACAAGGATGCACGGGCAGATGAACTGCGGATGTGATACTCTGAAATTGAATGCTTTATGAAGCCATGAATTTGGCCAAAATTGAGAATACCCCGATTTGAGTATGGAGCTTCTGCAATACTGTTTGCGACAAGGTTTTCCTCTACGGTAAGGGTTTGCGCAATTCCACGATCCAACCGGTCGCTGGGTATGTGTGCCAACCCCAACTTGTGGCGATGCGAGGGAGAAAATTTTGTAATATCTTCGTTCTGTAACAAAATCTTTCCGTCTGTAAGCGCCCTTAATCCAGTCAGAACTTCTTCTAATTCTAACTGCCCATTACCGTCTACCCCGGCAATTCCCAGAATTTCACCCTGGGAAATTGTGAATGAAACATCCCGCAAAGCCGGAAGACCACGATCTCCCGAGACTTGAAGATTACGTACTTCTAAAGCAATTTTCCCAGGATTAGCAGCAGGTTTATCCAGCTCTAACACTACTTCCCGCCCGACCATCATCTTCGCCAACTGGTGAGCATCGGTATCGCGAGTTCTAACAGTCCCGATCACCCTTCCATCTCGTAGAACAGTAGCCCTATCGCTGATAGCCACAACCTCTTCCAGTTTATGGGTAATCATAATCACTGCCAGGCCACTAGCTGTTAAGCGCTTGAGAACAGCAAAAAGATCGCTCACTTCCTGTGGGGTCAAAACAGCGGTAGGTTCATCCAATATGAGTAATTTGATATTCCTGTAAAGGGCTTTCATGATTTCTACCCTCTGTTGAATTCCTACAGGAAGCTGCCATACAAGCGCACGCGGGTCAATATCCATACCATATTCTTTACTCAAAGCAAGAAGTCGGGTTTCAACTCTATCAAGATCAAGAAAAGGTCCTCGTGACGGAGGTAAGCCTAAAACAATATTTTCAACCACCGAGAGAACCGGAATAAGCATAAAGTGTTGGTGCACCATACCAATGCCAAGATCAACTGCCGCTCGGCTGTTTCCTATCTTAATCGGCTCTCCTTTCCAAAATAATTGGCCTGAATCGGGCTGAAGCATGCCATAGAGACAATTCATTAATGTCGATTTTCCAGCACCATTTTCTCCCAATAATGCCAGTATTTCGCCTTCGTTAATAGAAAATGAAATACGGTCATTAGCAAGGACACCTGGAAATTCTTTGCTGAGATTTTCTATTCTAAGTAATTCAACCATATAATTCCTCAAATTCTTACCCACCCCAGGTCAAATCTGGGGTGAGTAAGAATAATAGAATTGCTGTTTAGAGGTCAGGTCGAATAGGTACCTGAAGTTTCCCGTTTATATAATCTTTAACTCCCTGGTCGATTTCTTTCTGGTAATCGGATGGGGTGTTTGTGCCACACCATGCAAGATTTTGGGCGCCATCCTTAACACTGTAAACAGAATGACCTGGTTTTAGCTTACCTGCCTGGAAGTCCTCTCCAGCCAGTTTTAGCAAAGATCCTGGAAGTTGGACAAGGCTAACCAGTGTATCATTAGGCATGTAACTGCATATATCGCCTGTCCAACCTTCAACTTTGATTTTCTTACCAGCCTGGTTGGCTTCTTTAATAGCCTCGAATACACCAAAATCACCCGAACCTGCTATTGAAAGAATAACATCCACACCACCTTCAATGTTCGCTTTTGCAAGTTCCTTGGCCTTTACCGGATCCTGCCAACTCCCCACGTAACTTATTACAACAGTCACATTAGGATTAACTTCTTTAGCTGCTGCTTCGAAAATCTCTTTGTCGGCAGACACTATCGTAGATTCAGTACCCGCAATCCATGCCAATTTTCCAGTCGGGGACATTTTCGCAGCTACCTTCCCCATAAAATAAGCCATTTCGCCAGTGATCCATCCATTGGAACTAAAATTATCGCCACCTTTATTATTTTCATTTAATTGAACCCATTTGGTATTTGGGAATTCTGGTGACACTTTAAGCATGGGGTCGCCAAAAAGCCAGCCCGGGCCAAAAACAATATCGTAATTTTTGCTGGCATAGCTTCGCATCAAATCTTCCATGTTTGATGTTTCCGTATTATCCGAGTAAGTAACCTCCCAACCATATTTTTTGGAAAGTTCCTGAAGCGCTGCCCAACTGGAGGTATTCCAACCAGTATCGGCTAATGGGCCTTCCAGTAATACAACTGCCTTAATCGATTTTTTGGGCACTGGCGTAGGTGATGGGGCGACCGCAGGTGCACATGCAGCTAGCATGGCGATCACCAGAAGAATACAGAAAACGCGTATAACCTTCCTCACATTTTTGGACATAAACACCTCTATTCGGAACGATAGATTTGAATGTTATTGAATAAATCCTATGCACAAAACGGGCAGCTTGATGTAATAATTTGCCTTGAACGAATATAACGAAAAGCCACCTCCTTACTTAAGTTAGAATAAAAAAATCACCCAAAAAAAACCTGAAAATCCGTTTGTTTGTTCTTACAAATCAATGGACTTCGGTTTTGTGAGGTTTGAATATCGAATTGAAGAAAGCAATTCACCGATGGGATTTCCTTTTAGAAGATAGCAAAATCCTCCTGCATCAAGGACCACCTTGCGTTTTTTCTCATCGATAAACAGGGTCATTACTATCACACGGATTTTCGGGTAAAGAGTTGTTATGCTGCGGGTGAGTTCCACGCTGTCTATCCCAGGCGGGTTTAAATCAACCACCACTACGTCCGGATTAGTCTTTCCGCACAAAGCGATGGCCTCATCACCGTCGGTCGCCTCACCAACAACCAACATGTCTTCGTGGGTGGCAATATGCTTTGCCAGCCCATGAAGGACTATTTCGTATTTGTCAACAAGTAAGATGCGAATTTGAGATTGAGTCATTGGGTGACCTATTAGTCACCTCAACTATATAACATTAAAATAACCTTGTATATCAGGTGGGTGGGGGATATTGGTATCGGTCATCTGACCGATACCCGGTCTTTCAGGACAAAAGGTGATGCTCAATCGCAATTCTTACAGCCTTAAGGCGACTGGAAACTCCCAATTTCGCAAGGATATGGCTGGCATGTGTTTTAATGGTTGACCGGCTAATCCCCAGCTTTAATGCAATCTCAAGGTTATTCAGACCGGCGGCCATTAGTTTAAGAATTTCCATCTCTCTCGCCGAGAGGTTTGGCAGGCCCTTACCGCCCAGTGTGTTGATCAATAAATGTGTGGCTTCAGGGGACAGGGTCGGCAATCCCAGATTGGCTTTTCGAATTGAGTCGCCCAATACATCAATAGTCACATTCTTCTGTAAATAGCTTATCGCTCCGGCTTCCAGAACATCCATTACCATGTTTTCTTCTTCAAAACTTGTAAGAGCAATTACACGGGTATTGGGATGTTTGTGGGTTATCACGCGAGTTGCTTCAATGCCATTCATTTGGGGCATGATTAAATCCATCAAAATCACGTCCGGATCCAACTTATCACTCATACTGATTGCTTCCAGTCCATCACGGGCCTCACCAACCAACTCAAGGTCATCGAAAGCTTGTAATAAAACGCTTAGTCCCTTTCGAACCATGTCATGATCATCAACTATCAATACGCGAATGCAATTTGGATGGGTCATTATGTATCCTGTCGGTCCAGATTTTGCCATTCTAGATTAATAACAGTTCCATTTCCGGGGACGCTGTTAATTTTGATAACAGCTTTTATCGAAGCGGCCCGCTCGTGAAAGATATTCAGACCTAACCTATCCGGGGGAACCTTGGAAAGGTCAAATCCGCACCCATTATCAATAATTGAAAGAGAAACTGTATCCCACCGGTTTTCAAAATTAATAACCACTTGGCTAGCCTTGGAATGCTTTACAACATTATGGAGTGCTTCCTGGGCGATTCTGTAAAAAGCAATTTGAACATCAGCCGGGAGGAAATACCGGCCTTTAATATCAGCCACTACATTTATATGTGACCGACCTGCAAGTCCAGCAACAAGTTGATGCATCAAATCCCCAAGGTCTGCATTGATTAAGGCTTGTGGACGTAACTCGACCAGTAGATTGCGCATTTCTGCGAGCGCACCTTGGGTTAACTTCTGTAGCTCCACCAAATCTTGCTTAACAATTTCTGGGCTGCGGTCCCAGATTCTTGGGAGCGTTTCAGCAATGACTGATGCCGAAAAAAGTGATTGGCTTACCGCATCATGCATCTCACGTGCCAGGCGTTGCCTTTCTTGTAATACTGCCAACTCTTGTGCCTGCTTATGTAAACGCGCATTGCGTATTGCAATCGAACCCTGATTGGCAAAGGCATGCAGGCGTTCAATTTGGGAATCTTTGAAAAATTTCGAGACCGCACTTACCAGACAAAGATAACCAATTATCTGTTTCTCAAAGTAAATTGGGACCCCAACAAAGGATTGTACCCAATCTGTCTCTTTTAGCTTCAACCATTCCGGAATTTCAAGAGTATCCTGAAGATCAACCACTGGTATGCAAATTAAAAGCAACGCTTCAATCTGACTATGTTCAGAAAACCCTTTGTAGCGGACTATTCGGGCGCAATTTTGGGGATCATCAATCAATAAGATGAATGCCGCATCGTGCGGAACCACTTTTTCTACATTAGACAGAATGCGGTCCAAAACTTCGTTTAGGTCAAGGGTGCTATTTAGAATAGCTGCGGTATCTGCAAAAGCTTCCGCAAGAATACGTTGCTCATGTTCAGCGGATTCTGCCTGCTTCCGGCGGGTAATATCGGTGGATATTCCACAAATGGCGTAGGATTCTCCCGTTTCCCGCCGCAATGGAAACAGAATAGTTAGCAGGTTTAGCGGTAGCCCTTCCCGGATAACGATTTCATCGAATTCCTGCTGGGTGTCTGAAGCAATCACTGCATTATCATGGTCTTCAAAAACATCAGCGATTTCCCGTGGAAGCACTTCATGCGGAGTCCTTCCTTGAATATCTCCGCTCTTAATGTTAAACATTTCTTCACTTTTTCGGTTTGTGAGAATATAGTGTCCATTCAGATCTTTAATGTAAATATACGCTGGGGAATGATCAAGAATTCCTTGTAATAGCGATTCACGGTCGAGCTGGGTTTCATCTTTCTGATCTTCGTTTTTTTTGCTGTGATCCATAGATCCATCTTTCCAAAAAATGTAGTTTCTGAATTCTACATCAGCATAAAAATATCAGCATATTTTTCGACTAGCGAAGAATTTTATTAATGAATACACCCCCTGAAAACCACAGCAAAAACAAAAACCTTAAGTTAAGATCATTAGGCGAGGAATTTTGTAAAGTTTCTCAATATTGTAGCATATTCGTTATACCCTGTCTCGGTTTTACAAATAATTCTCATAAGTAATTACCCGCAGGTATCCAAGTTTGGATCTTAACCATCACAAACATAGCCAATAGAAGTACGCTGATTCATGGTCTTTTCTACTTGTGGTTATTTTACGAAAGTTTTTTCCTCAAAATAACCACAAGAAAATTCTCATCTATCTGGGAGTGCTCCAAAATTCCAGGTGCCGCGCTAAGCTAGATTAGCACAGGCAGCGGTCCGTACAACAAAATCAGCATGACGATCTCCTATCAGGTCAGAAGATACTCGGGCTCGGGCGTCACAGCTATGCGAAAATTTGGGATTACCACATTCTTCGCCCACTGATATTCCGCGGCGAATAAATGCAGCTGCCAACCGAAAGGAGCGGTCTTTTGGATTTTTGGAGCGGGAACGACCCGCTCAATGTTCGGAAGCAGCACGTTCAACCATAACGCAGTTCCGTCCGGCAGCTTTGGCCCGGTAAAGAGCCTGGTCGGCTCGCTCCAGGAGCGAATCCAAAGTCACCGCATCGCTCACCAGCCCAGAGATACCCGAACTGATAGTGATTGAAACCGGTTTGCCGTTAAATTGCAGGACGTGTGCCGTCAGATCTCGGCGCACACGCTCCACCACTTCAAACGCCTGGTCAAGTTTCGTTGCTGGAAAAACCAGCACAAATTCATCCCCGCCGAAGCGCGCGAATATATCGATCTCGCGAATATTTTTCTGGCAGGTTTTCGTAAACGCCAACAATACCTGATCCCCTACCGCATGCCCGTATGTATCGTTAAGGTGTTTAAAGTGATCTATATCGATCAAGGCAATTGACAGCGGGTGCTTCAGACGCATGGCGCGTTTAATTTCGCCGGGCGCCAATTCGAGTAGATGACGGCGATTAAATATCCCAGTCAATTCATCGGTGACGGCGCGATTTTGCAGTTCTTCCTCGAGCCGTTTGCGCTCTGAAATATCTTCCTGTACCGACAGGTAATGCGTGACATTTCCCGCTTCATCCTTGACCGGAGAGATGACAGCCGACTCCCAGTAAAGATCACCATTTTTCTTCCGGTTTCGAAATACCCCATGCCAGCTTAGACCAGCGGTCAGCTTGAGCCATAAGTCATTATGATTTGTAGAAGGCGTATCTTCGCTTTTTAAGATCCTGGGGTTTTGAGCGAGCGCTTCTTCAGCTGTGTAGCCAGTGAGCTCTGTGAACTTCGGATTTGTAAAGACGATATTCCCAGCCAAGTCGGTGATAACCGTGGTGACAGGACTCTGATCAATTGCCATAGAAAGCAGCCGCAGCCAGGCATCCGCCTTCTTTTTTTCATCTTCGGCTTGTTTATACAGGCTAATATCGCGGGTCACGCTGATAATATGGGGCACACCTTGCATGAGGATAATTTTGGCAAAAACCATCCCGATGGCTTGACTGCCATCTTTGCGCTGAAACACAGCCTCCAGGTTGTCGCAATGGCCCTGTTCGGTAATCAACGCGATAAATTTTTGGCGATCCGCCGGGTTTTTCCAGATATTAACATCCAGGACCGTTTTCCCAAGCACATCGGCACGCGTGAAACCGGTCAAAGCCGTAAACCCATCGTTGATATTAATAAAATGCCCATCGCTCAAGCGTGTGATCAGAACCGCATCGGGGTTGGTGTTGAAGATTAATTCCGAGTTTTCTTTGGCCTCGAGAATTTCATTATTGATGCGCTGGTTGACCATGATAATCAACCCAAATGCCCACATATTGCTGCTGATAAGGACATCCAGGTACATCGCAATTTGCAATTGCGCGAGAGTTAGAGTGTTGGTGAATAAGACCAGGCAGCATGTGCTAAAGAAAATACTATTGGATAGAAATAGGCTGGCGAGGAAATTCGCCGAAGCAATGACCGGGCGCGTCTTATATACGTAGAGAGCCCGAGCAATTAAAAATGACATCACGGCAGCAGCAAAATAGATGTTTGCCCGCCGAATGATCGCATCGTTATCAATGAAGGTGAAATAATAAATGACGCTCAGCGTGATCAAAAACCAGGACGCGAAGAGCCGTCCGCGCCGGATGGGTTGGCCGAAGTAACGTAGAACCCCAACATAGATAAAAGTCAATCCAGCAATGAACAGGACATTGTTAGCACCAATTGCGATCAGTTCAAAGCTGGGATTGGTTCGCAGGTAATTGAAAACAAACCCCAACGAGATCGTAACGCTGCCCAAGGTCCACCAGCCGAGCCCACTTTGGGATTTATTCAAAGAGTATTGGGTAAAAAGGGCAACGAATTGCAAGAAATTGGTGAGGCTAAGCACAATGGCGAGTGTTGGAAGATCGATACGCATAAATTCCTTTGGACGAACTCAATCCGCAATCCCGACCGGGCGATTTGTCTCCGCGCATCAGGATCATTCCGACACAAACTGTGACAGATTGTGAGATTTGATAGTATAGCATACGGATTTTTTTTCTTTTTGGTAATGCCCGCGGTCTCAAATTACGGTTTTTATTAAGCAGAAAATCGCAATTTATGAGGGCGCTGTGCTGATATTCTGATTGAAGCAGTCAAAAATAGGGCAACTACCAACCAATAGCAGTGTTTCAGGCACACACCGGCACGGCGCACTTTGCTAGCCGTGCCGGGTAGATCCACTTCACCCATCAGCTCGGACGGGCCAGGATGGTTTCCCGGCTCGAATCGTAAAACTCGTAACAATTGCGGACCTGTTTGGCATGATACATGGCGATATCTGCATACTGCAGCAGGCCTTCCGGGTTGACCCCATCGGCCGGAAAAACGCTGATACCGATGCTGGCCGAAGTTTGCAGCCGGTAGCCAGCCAGATCAAACGGCGCCGCCAGGGCCGTCAACACTTTTTTGGCTGTGACAGCACTGTCACGCGCATCCACCATGTTTTCAATCACCAGGGTAAACTCATCGCCGCCCGTACGCGCCACGGTATCCGATTTGCGCATGCAGCCTTGCAAACGTTCAGCCACAGCTCTCAAAAGCTTATCCCCCAGGATGTGACCATATGTATCGTTAACCTGCTTGAAGTTATCCAGATCCAGCAGCATGACTGCCACCTTATTATTTTCATTATCATTGTGTTGCCCGCGCCGGGCACGTTCCAGCGCCAGGCCCAGAATAAAGTTGAACATCAGCCGGTTGGGCAGCCCGGTCAAATCATCATGAGTGGCCAGGTATTCAAGCCGGCTTTCAAAACGCTTACGCTCGATGGCGTATCGGATCGAACGGATCAACAGCCAGCTGCTGACACGGCCCTTGACCAGGTAATCCTGGGCTCCGGCCTGGGTGGCATGCAAGCCCAAAGCCTCGTCGTCCGTGCCGGTCAGAACGATGACCGCCAGTTCAGGCCGGTAGTGACGCACTGCCAGCAGAGTTTCCAGACCCAGGCTGTCGGGCAGAGCCAGATCCAGCAGGACCAAATCAAACTCATGCCCGGCCAGCTGCTCCAACCCTTGGGTAAGCCGGTCCGCGCAATGCAGCTCAAATACAACCGCCTTACTTTCGGCCAACAATTCCTGGATCAGACGACTATCGCCGGGATTGTCTTCGATCAGTAGCACCTTCAGCAGGTCATTCATGGCATTCGCCTCAAATCAATGGGTGCAGATATAAATAAAACCCGCCGAACAACCACTGCCTTGGGTTGTCCGCGGAGTTTGCGTTTATGATTCTGTGGACTGACGTGGCAGCCTGACCGTCTCCAACCAGAAACCTTCAATGGCCAGCACGATACGGTTAAATTGATCCAGGCTGACAGGCTTGGTGATATAGGCATTGGCATAGGCGTCGTAGCCTGCCAGGATGTCGTGCTCAGCCTGCGAGCTGGTCAGGATGACCACCGGAATGGAACGCAAATCCTTATCAGACTTGATCTTTTGCAAAATTTCCAGGCCGCTCATCTTGGGCAGGTTCAGATCCAACAGGATCAAATCGGGGCGGGCGGCATCAGCGAAAGAGCCGCGTTTGTAGAGGTAATTCATAGCCTCCTCCCCATCCTTGACCGCCACCAACGAGTTGTGAACACTGGCTTCCCCCAACACTTCACGAGTCAGACGCACATCTCCGGGGTTATCTTCGATCATTAAAATTTCAATTGGGGCGCTGACTGATGATTCAAACATACAATCTCCTGATGGATGTGCTGAAAATGGTTTTGAGCTTTCCAGCCAACGACATTCTCGTTAGCCGGCCCCACAAATAGAGTTCTTCACCTGCTGTATTTGCACGGCATGCCGCGCAGAGGAAAAAAGCAGGCGCTGCAACAGCCCATTTAAACGATCGGAAAAACGATTCTTGGTGATTATACAGGCCAATATTTTGTTCATTATACGATAAATCAGAGACGATTTCTTGAGAAAAATTCCACAGAAACCATACCAAACCGGTCAGCTGCCCGACCCGGGTCCAAAATCCGGGGTTCAGGAATGTTTGCGGCGAACGTACGCCGTGGCCAGCCCACCGGTGGATGTTTCGCGGTAGAGCGAGGGCAGCGCGCGCCCGGTTTCGCGCATAACCGCCACCACATCGTCATAAGAGATGCGATGACCCCCATCTGTAAACAGGGCATAATCTGCGCTGGCCAGGGCCTGGGCCGCCGCAAAAGCATTGCGCTCAATACACGGGATCTGCACCAACCCGGCCACCGGATCACAGGTCAGGCCCAGGTTATGCTCCAAGCCCATCTCGGCCGCATATTCTACCTGCCGCGGAGTGCCGCCCATCAATTGCGCCGCCGCGCCAGCCGCCATGGCACACGCCACACCCACCTCCCCCTGGCAGCCAACCTCCGCGCCCGAGATCGAGGCATTAAATTTTGCCAGGTTTCCGATCAGTCCGGCGCTGGCCAATGCGCGCAGTATAGTTTCATCCGAGCATTTAAGCATTTCCTGCAGGTAGAACAAGACAGCCGGGACGATCCCGCTCGAACCGCAGGTCGGCGCGGTGACGATCTCGCCACCCGAGGCGTTCTCCTCCGAAACCGCCAGAGCATAGGCCGAAACCAACCCGGCCCGCTGCAAAGCCACCCCGGAAAGGTTAGCCTTGCGATAGAAAGACCACGATTTACGGGCCAGCCCCAAGCCACCCGGCAGTACGCCCTCGGCCTGCAGACCCCGCTGAATGGCAGCGCGCATCACCTTCCAGACCTGCGCCAGGTGCTCCCATATTTCAGGGCCTTCGCGCTCCTCAACATATTCCCAAACGGCCTGGCCGGTTTTTTTGCAGTGCGCCAGAATATCGCGCATGCTGGTTAGATCATAAATCGGCGTGGGAATTGGCAGGCTGTTCATATCGCGCAGCGCGCCGCCACCCACACTGTACACATCCCAATGCGCCCGCACGTCGCCCTGCGCATCCAGTGCTTCAAACCGCATACCGTTGGGGTGCAAGGGCATTTTTTGGTCAGGCCGCCAGATAATTTCCAACGAACCCGGCGGGAAGACAGCCCGGATGGCGGCATCGGTCAGATGCCCGCGCCCGGTGGCTGCCAGGCTTTCAAAAAGGATCACCCTGTATGAGCCCGCCGCGGGCTCCCGGTTGAGAAAGATTTCTGCTGCGTGACGTGGTCCCATGGTATGGCTGCTGGATGGTCCAATTCCAATCCGGTAAAGTTCTTTAATCGATTCCATCTATCTTCCTATTCAACATCGATGATGTGTACAAAATTCTCTGAGGTAACAGTGAGCAGGTTTTGTTGAGGTTCATCTTTCGCACGTAAAACAACCTAGCGCAAAATAAACACCTGCGCGGCAAGCCCAATCTGCCCTGACTTTTATTCAGCGTGCAGCGTATTCAGGCAGACCAGGGCCTGCCGTGATAATGCAAAGACTGTAGCAGAACGGCACTAAAAGCGTACCGTTTTTATCCAGATATTATTGTACAATAATAGCATGGATGCCGAGATTATCGAACTTGTACGCACCTCCAGTTTATTCCGCGAGATTAACACCGAAAGTCTGGATCTTGCGCTTGCATCTGCCCTGCAGCGTTCCATCGAAGATGATGGTTATTTCTTCATGCAAGGCGATCCGGCCACGCATGCTTATGTGCTGGTGCAGGGGCGCGTCAAGATGACACAGGTCACGCCCAATGGACAGCAGATCACCCTGCGGATCATAACCCCCGGGCAGACGTATGGAGGCGTGTCTCTGCTCAACCCGGATCTGGGCTATCCCGCCAGCGCCCAGGCGGCCCAGGACAGTATAGCCCTGGCCTGGGATACCCGCAGCCTGCGCGCCCTGGTTGCAAAAGACCCAACCGTCTCGTTCAACGTCATGAAATTGATGCACGGCTACATCACCGAACTGCAGGATCGCCAGAGTGCTCTGACCAGCGAAAAGGTTGAACAACGCATAGCGCGCACCCTGCTCAAATTGGCGGCCCAATCGGGTCGCAAGGTGGCCGAAGGCATCCTGATCGACATTCCGCTCAGCCGCCAGGATGTGGCCGAAATGACCGGCACAACCCTCTTCACCGTCAGCCGCACTCTCAAAGTCTGGGAACGCCAGGGGCTTTTGTACGCCGGACGCGAGCGCGTGGTCATCCGCGAGCCGCACGGCCTGGTACGCATCGCGGATGACCTGCTAAACTGAGCCGAAC
>CAINXK010000301.1 GCA_903854805.1 uncultured Anaerolineae bacterium | reverse complement strand
GGGTCGCAAAGCCTCGCGACGACATATTTTTTACCAGGGCTGAGCAGTTACGGTACCCGTTACCGCTCGTCTCCCAAATGTCGTGAAATTTTAGCACAGCACGGTCCAGGCCGAAAACTAAGACCTTTGCGACTTAAAAGCCAGGCAGGCTTCATGACGACCACCGGGTTGTATTTCTATCTGGCTCGCTGGATGGACCCATCTTTTGGGCAGTCAATACACTAGAAACTCAAATTTTCCCCATCGCTGGACAGGTCCCTTTGGAGGTTATTATGGGCCTTTTGGAGGTTGGCAACAAAGCAAATCCCCAGATGTCGGTGAGGAATTTGCGGATATGTTCATCGGTTGGGCGTATGATACATGGGGAGGTACTCCAGCAGGTCGGAGAAGGATGTTGTAAGCGGCTGAATTATTGAATTGGAAATTGGCATTTATGGCCGATTTAAAGGATACTGGACGTTAATGTCATTGGATTTATTCTATTTGAAATGGTTACAATCAATTAATCAATAGAGTGTGTTTCATTCCCACAGGCGTTAGAAAACGGCCAGAATAGGCTCAATTTCAGCCTACGCGATGCTGCACCAATTCAAATGAAACACAACCTGATCAGTTTATCAATTAGATGGTATTTCCCCGTAGATTAATACCAGGATAGGGTTTAAAAAAGATATCTTTTATCAGCGAATGAATTGAAGGAAGTAGTCTATGGCTCATCCTTTGCGAGTATTGATTGTTGAAGATTCCGAAACTGATGCTGCTCTATTGCAGCTTGAACTGCGCCGTGGAGGCTACGAAGTCACCTGCGAAGTAGTGGACACGCCCTCTGCAATGCGCTCTGAATTAGAAAACCAGGAATGGGATGTCATCACTTCTGATCATTCTATGCCGAAGTTCAGTGCACCGGCGGCTTTGGCGTTGGCAAAAGAATTACGCCCCGACGTGCCGTTTATCATCGTCTCAGGCGAAATTGATATTAATCTGGCCGTATCGCTAATGAAGGGCGGCGCCCAGGACTACATCCAGAAGCGAGAATTAGCCCGTGTAGTTCCAGCGATTGAACGCGAATTACGGGAGGTGGTGCATCGGCATGAGCGCCAGCGGACGGACGCAGCCCTGATCGAGAGCGACGAACGCTATCGCCTGCTCTTTCAGTCTATGGATAGCGGATTCGCACTTCACGAGATGATTTGCGATGCGCAGGGTGTACCCTGCGATTACCGTTTTCTGGAAATTAACCCTGCCTTCGAAAAATTGACCGGCTTGAAAGCCAATAATCTCATCGGGCACACCAAAATGGAGATGCTGCCGGGTACGGAAAAAGAGTGGGTCGAGCGCTACGGAAAGGTTGCCCTGACCGGAGAATCAACCTATTTTGAAAATTACTCTTCTGAATTGGGAAAGTATTATGAAGTCACCGCATACTCACCCAAACCGGGCCAATTTGCTGTCATTTTCCGCGACATCACCCGGCGCAAGCAGACCGAAGAGGCGCTGCGCCAGAGCGAAGCAAAACACAAGAGCATGATTGCCAATATTTCGGATGTGATCGCGATCATGGCCAGCGATGGAACGCTTAAATATAAGAGTCC
>CAINXK010000300.1 GCA_903854805.1 uncultured Anaerolineae bacterium | reverse complement strand
AGCCAGCGACCGGTATTCTTCTTCTCCAATCAGCAGCAACCCTTCCACCAAGAGAGGCGCATCGTCCAATTTGTCAAAATAAAAGGCGTACTTGCCTTTGGCTCCAGTTACCGATCCCAAATCAAAATACTGATATTTTCCATTAATCACAACCACATCGGTCGGGATCAGCTTTCCCAACTCTGCTGGAGAGTAGGTGCTAACATCCAAAGGTTTGCGAGCCGAAGAAAAGACCAGCTTTTTATCATAAAAACCAAGGTTGGCCGGGTCAGATTGCAACAATAAATATTGTTTTTCAGTATAGAGTTTCGATTGCATCAAGAGCTCAGTCTTTGAAGCCGCACCTCGTAAGAGCAGATGGTATTCGCCCGCTTCGGGCAGAGTCACGTCGATGCGAATAGCCGTTGCCCTCGGAACACCGATAAAACCACCTTCTATTGTACCCCACAGACCGGGAGTAATCATGTTCAGGCGATTGTATTTGCTATCCGAAAAAAACTGAAACAGGCGGAACATCGGCGAGAGATAATAGGAGCTTGAAATAAGGTCAGGATTAAAGGCTAAAATCGTGCTGCTGGGGCGAAAAAAACTTTCTCTGTGCGCTTTCTCGTAGAGATTCAGGATCGAAACATGCATATCACTCGTCACCAAGGTCAACTGGTCATAATTTTCCAGGTCCCCAACTACATTCGAGTGTCGCAAGTCATAATAACGGGTTAATTCCAGATTACGTGAAAGTATCTGAATAAAAGTATTCCAATCAGTATCAATAAACAGCGGTACCCGCTCTGCCTTTGGCAGATCGGTAAATTCGAAGAGCGCATAACTTTCGTTTTCCATCAACTTTTTTACATAGGCGCTGCGCTGCATAAACTCTGGAATCAGAACGCGCTCTACATCACGCAAATACTCCTGCCCGCCAACAGTACTGGCGACTAATTCTTTGTTGACCACAATATAACGCAGGTTTAAATCACGGGCAATATTAATCCACCAGGCTTGCTGATAATATAATGCACGCAATAGAAGAAAAAACTCATGTTTATTGTCAGAATCACCGGTTAAACCGTAATAGTAACTGGGCAGATCAAGGTAATAGATATGGAACTTATCGATAAATTTATGCTCAACCCCATTAATATCTACTTCCACTTTGGCAGTTTCCGTGGGCGGTAATACCACCACCTTGCCAGGCGGTAATTTTAGCAAGGCATCTTTTACTTCCTTGAGCGGGCCAACTGGATATGGGGCCAGAAAATTACTAAAATTCCCGGAAAGAAAAACCCTTGTGTATGCCGTGTTGGAAAATATCGGGACAAGCGCCAAAAGTGTCACCACCAGCGGCAGGTATCCGGCTTTCATCAGGCGGCTAACCATTCTTTTGATATTCAAGATCAGGCTCGCCAACCTCGTACTTTGGTTACCGGCTGGCGTAACTGCCCAATCCCTGAGTTCCTGCTCCAACCACACCAGTGAAACAGGTACCATTACACAGCCCATCACAAACATGATGAATTCAAAACGATGTGGAAATCGCAGCACCTGCACCACGGTTGCAAGCAGGCTCACCACCAGGTCACCAGCAAAAGAACGCGTTCCATTGGCATAATTACTTATCAATGAAATAGTACGGTGGAAGGTAGGCAGCCAGGCGGGATCCGTATATCCAAGTGTTGCCCACATTGAGAAAAAGGTACTGATATAAACAACCACCATTAAGCCACGCATCGGTTCCGAATCGAACAAGCTTTTACGCGCCTTTTTATAAAACAGCGGCATCAGCATCAATGCGGTATAAATTGCATTCGACCAACGCGGAACCTTCGATAGATAATCTCCGGTGGTGAACTTGTCCATGATGCCAGCCATGTCAAATGCCAGCAAATGACCAGGTGCGATCGAAGCATCAACGATAAAATAATAATCAGCCGGAACAGTCTCTGAGAGATTAGCCACACCAGCCAGGGCATAAAATTTGACGAACAAGGCATAAGGGATCAGAGTAACAAAAATCAAGATGGCAAATGACCCAATACAACGCCAGAAACGAACTTCCAGGAATAATCGCTTCCACTGGGTACGTAAAATAAACCAGCCAGCACCCCATTTTTTCGGTTGGGTTATCAGCCGCCAGCTTCCATCACGGACGACTGCGATTGCATCCAACACAACCAGGGTGGCAACCGCCAGGGCCATATACAAACCAAATAAAACCAGGTAATGAACGGCAGGATTGAGGAGTGTAATTAAACAGGCGCTGATAACCGGGCGGTAGGGCTGTTTTTGCGGGAAAATCAGCCCATAAGTCATCAAGACGATCGCGATCAGGTACATTGCGAAACCCAGGATAAGCGTGTAAAAGTGCGTTATCTTGGCATAATCCATAATCAGAAATATCGCCAACACCGGCGCAGCAGTGATGGTGTAAACCGTTTCTACTTTAAATCGCGGCAGGATCTTACTGACAAACCAGGCTACCCCCAGGTAACCAGAAAAAGCAATCAGTGGCACAACTATTGGGATGGCAAATGGTAGAACTTTGTAATAACGCATCCAGGTGGTATGAAAAGAATAACGCACCCGGAATTCATAACCGTTAGTCAGCTGATTGAATTTCCCCGCAGCTTGATCAATAAACTGGCTGTTAGGATTGAAAAACGGGACAAGTTCGTCGGCATTGATAACAGCCTCGCCTCGCAAAATGGAAGGAATACTGGCAATCACTCCCCGGAACATTATCGCCGAGAGCGTATAATAACAAATACCAACGATCAAGATAATCTTACGGATGGAAGTCATGGTTTTGGGCCTCGGCGCAGTTTGGGCAAAACAGACCCAACCGGTCGGTCCTACTGGATTTTCGTTCTGATCTCCGAAAAATAGGCATCCAATTCACCCCGAAGTTCTCCACTTCGAGTTTTGAGATGTCGTTGGATCTTTTCCCGCTCGCTGAGAACACCCTTAATACCATTAAACAATGTTTCCACCAAAAATGGCTGGTTGATATTCAAACTATGTTCAGACATACCGAGGTAATCAACCAATTCCTGGACCTTGACATCATAAACCAGCCCGAAAAACGGTTTTCCTAAAATAGATGAAATCACCAGGGTATGCAAGCGCTCAGCCAGGATCAGGTCACAGCCCGAAATAATTTCTCCCGCTTGCTGGGCTGTCTGCGGATCATGAATGATAAATGGAATTTCAGGGATCAGCCGGGAAAAATCTTTCAACACGGACAGATCATCATTCGCCTTGAATTTACTTTGCATGGGCAGAGCGTGGATGGTTAGCGCCGTGCCGGCATTTAGCTGGGTCAGACAGGCCGCCAGGTTTTGAAGAAAACCATCCCAGGCAGCCCGATTCTCGATATCGTAATTTAGATTGAGTGCAATATGCAAACTGCCGGCGGCAAACGGTGGGGTCGCCTGGGGTAAAAAAACTGCCGGGGGATTGGCAAAAACCGCATCTGGTACGCGACGCAATTTTCCAGGTTTTATCCCCAATTTCTGGCAGGTTCGTAGTGATTTATCATCACGCACTGAGAGAAAATCAACCTGATTGAGAATCATGCGCGCCAGCCGCTCCCCACCTGCGGAGAGCAGCGGTCCCACCCCAATGTTACTCATGAATACCTTTTTCCGCGCAACCAGCTTTGTAAAAGTAACAGAAGCGAGAATCATCAACAATGTGGAATATCGATTGCGCCCAACACTGGCGTATAGTTCCTTGATAATACTGCCGCCTCCAAAGAATAAAATATCGGAGGTAAGCAGGTGTTTCAGAAAACGCGGCAATTCGCCGGTAGTATGAAAAGATTCTATATCAAATTTGTTATGCAGGTATGCAGCTGTAAAGGCCGGGTCATATGAATTGACCGCATATTGGTGCTCCGGGCCCAACTGGGTCAGGAATGTCTCCAAAAGGAGTTCATCACCGATATTAAATTGTCCATGAGTACCGAGGAATGTGATTTTCATAGGTCATTTCTCATTTCAAAGGATTGTAGTCCTGATCCAGGCAAAAACCCTATCAGGATTATTGCAATGTCATTTAAACATTTTTAGGTACCCAATGATACCAAGAATAGAGGGCTTTTGGTCGATTTTTCACAATCGGCTGGGCTGCAATTAAAAAATCCATGGCTAACCTGCAATAAAAAGCAAAACTACTCCCAGAGATTGCCAACCTGCAATTTGTAGCTAGTAAAACCATCATCCTGGGCAGCGCCAGCCCCACCAGGGACGACTGTCCAAGCACCAACACCAACGATGGCATCAATCCGCGCGAAACCAGAACTCGGGGCATAGTTACCACCAGAACCAGCTACCGGATGCGTGGCTTCATCAGCGGCGTTCGAGCTGATGAAGGTTTCAGTGCCACCTGAGCCAAGATTAAATGAACCTGCGCCAGGAGATTGGGCAGGCCAGACGGTGAAACCGGGCTGGGTCAGGCCAGCATCACTGGGGGTATTGATTGCGCCGAAGGTGTCGAGACACTGCCCCCATGCAGTTCAGCCAAACGATTGACCAGCACCGGCCTGGACCGGTGGTCCAGCATCTATCCCACTTACACTTCGCTTCGGCCAATGCCTGCTGGTGAATGCTGTTAGGAACAAGCACAATGGTAAGCGACGCCGCCACGACAAACACAATCCCGATAATCACGCCAAGGAGAGCACCAGTTTTGAGCGAGCCGAAGTGCTTTTTCATTGGCGCATCCTTCTGGTTCGGAACCAAATTGGCGATTGTTTATCAGGCGATAGGTTAAACCATTCTGCCAATGGCAATAATAACAAGCACCAGTCTCTGTTCCAAGTGCGCCAGATGTTCATCAACTAAAAGCGCATCGCCTTTCGATATGACTGTTTCCAAATCCTTTGCAGCCGCGCGCAGGTCATCGGCGCCGATGGTGCCGGCCAGTCCTTTGAGCGAATGCGACAGGCGCTGGGCAAGTTCGATGTCATCGGCCTGCAAGGCTGCTCGAATAGCATGCACATCCCGGGAATGCTCGGCATGGAACATCAAGAGCAATTTCCGGTAGAGCTTTTTGTCGTTCCCCAGGCGGGCCAAGGCGGCAGACATATCGATTGATTCTAGCGAGGCAGGCAGGTCATCTCGTCCCGAAACTACAGGGTTCTTCGGAAATGATTCGGGATGATATTCTGGTGCCGCGATAGCATGCGCATCATCCCGTAATAAATCGGGGATTGCATCATCAGAATCCTGGCTGATGGCCACTGCCGCAGGCTGTGCCTGCGCACGCTGAGGGTGCACCCAGCGCAGCAGGACATTCGCAAGATATGTCACATCCACTGGCTTGGAAACGTAATCGTTCAGGTCAGCTTCCAGCGATTTGCGACGGTCGTCCTCCAGGGCGTGGGCGGTCATGGCAATGATCGGAAGGCGGGCGGCGCTGAAACGCGGATCTCGACGGATCTGGGCGGTGGTCTGGTAACCATCCATACCGGGCATTTGAATATCCATCAAGACTGCGTCGAAATGTTCGCTCGCCACCATCTCAAGCGCTTTCTCGCCGCTATCCGCCAGCGAAACCCGAAGGCCCATGTTTTGGAGCATATCCAGGGCCACGGCCTGATTGATCTCATTGTCTTCCACCAACAGGATGCGCCCGCCGCGCAGGTTGTTAAGCTTATCAGCGGATAGAGGCCCGGTTCCTGGCAAGGGCAGGTTCGGGTTCTTTCGCCCAATTACTTGCAGAAGGATGTCCAAAAGCTGGGCGTGTGTGAAGGGCTTGATCAAGCAGGCATCCAGCCCCACATTTTCTTCGAGATGCACAAATTCTTCGGCGCTGATCGTCAGAACCGTTGGAATGTGCGCCCGTTGGGTAAGCTGTCTGATGCGCTGGATGACCTGCAGCCCATCCAATTCGTAGGACGGGTTGTGGTCCACAAAAATAAGATCGTAGGCTGTTTGCGGTTTTACCAGCTTTTCCAGGGCAATCCGAGCAGAATTAACCACCGTCACCTGACAGGCATGGAATTCCAGCGCGCTTTGCAGCGCGCTAAAAGCAGCGGGGTTGTCATCCACAACCAATACCTTTCGCAGACCCAACGCCAGGAGGCCAGCCACCGGTTCAGACTGCTGCGGCGCCTGGCGGCCAAATGCCACTGAAAAGGTAAAGACACTACCCATCCCGGGCTGGCTTTCAGCGCTGATCTTCCCATCCATCATTTGCACCAGGCGCTGGCTGATGGTCAAACCCAGGCCGCTGCCGCCATATTTACGGCTGGTGGAGCTATCGGCCTGGGTAAAGGCCTCGAAGAGGTGCGACCGGGTTTCTACGGTCATGCCGATGCCGGTGTCGCGAACGGAGAATTCGAGCGTGACCTGTTCAGCGGTCTGCTGGGGCATAGCTATTTTTAAGATAACATCACCCGTCTCTGTGAATTTGATGGCGTTGCCCAGCAGGTTGAGCAGGACCTGGCCGAGCCGGGAGGGGTCGCCCAAGAGCAGGCGCGGGATTTCAGGTGCGGTATCAAAGACCAGTTCGAGGTGTTTTTCCCAGGCGCGGTGAGCCACGTTGCTTGATAGTGTAGTGAGGACATCATCCAGTTCGAAAGGGGTGATTTCGAGCTGGAGCTTGCCAGCCTCGATCTTGGAAAAATCCAGGATTTCGTTGATCGTCCCCAGCAGGGACAGGCCAGAGAGCTGCAATTTCGCCAGGTAATTGCGTTGTTTGTCCGTCAAGACGGTTTGCTGCAGCAGATGGCTCATGCCCAGGACCCCGTTCATGGGGGTACGGATCTCGTGACTCATGACGGCCATGAAGTCGCTCTT
>CAINXK010000299.1 GCA_903854805.1 uncultured Anaerolineae bacterium | reverse complement strand
GGCAGGTGCAGGAGCTGAAGGAGCACCTGAAAGAGCAGTTGTATCACTTTGCCCGTGATTTTGAGCTGGAAATATTGGTGATTGAAAATGCGCTTTCCATCCCGGTGCACCTGCCGTTGGGGCTGGCGTTGACCGAGTTCATCGCCGAGACAGGTTACCCAACCATCGCCCATCACCACGATTTCGCCTGGGAGCGCCAGCGCTTCATGGTCAACTGCGTCAATGACTACCTGACAGCAGCCTTCCCGGCCAACCTGCCATCCATCCGGCATGTGGTCATCAACTCAGTGGCAGCCGCACAGCTGGCCTCGCGTACCGGGCTGAGCTCCAGAGTGATCCCCAACGTGATGGATTTTGAGCACCCGCCCACGCCGCCGGATGCGTACGCCCTGGGAGCCCGCGCCAGCCTGGGGTTGGCAGCGGATGAGCTTTTGTTTCTACAACCCACGCGCATCATCCAGCGCAAAGGTATCGAACATGCCATCGAACTGACCCGCCGGGTGGGATTGAAAGCCAGGCTGGTCATCTCGCATGCTTCTGGCGATGAAGGCAGCGATTACGAACATCGCGTGCGCGAATTTGCGCGGCTGCTGGACGTAAAGGTCAATTTTGAGGCTGAGCTGGTGCAGGACACCCGCGGGCTGACACCCGATGGCCGCAGGATTTACACCCTGGCGGATATCTACCCGCAGGCCGATCTGGTGACGTATCCTTCCAGCATCGAAGGTTTTGGAAATGCTTTTATCGAGGCGATTTATTACAGCCGCCCGATTGTGCTCAATAATTATTCCATCTATGAAGTTGATATCAAGCCCAAAGGTTTTTCGGTGATCGAGTTCAACGGTTTCATCGATGACCAGACCCTGGAGCGTGTTCGCGGCTGGCTGGCAGCTCCGGATGATGTTCAGGAGTACACCCGCCGAAATTACGAATTGGGCCGGCGCTATTATTCGTTTACTGTGCTGGAACGCCATCTGCAGCTGCTGCTGGCGGACTGCCTGGGAGAAATGAACCGCTCATGAATATTGCCCTGCTGCATTACTCAAGCCCCCCCATCGTCGGCGGTGTCGAAGGTGTGCTTTCTCATCAGGCGCGTTTGCTCAGTGAATCTGGGCACACAGTGCGTGTCATTGCCGGGCGTGGAGAAGCCTGGCTGCCGGGTATCGAATTCATCCAGGTGCCTCTGGCCGGTTCGCGTCATCCCGAAATACTGGCAGCCAAAGTCCAATTGGATCGTGGGCGCGTCCCGCCCGGTTTCGAAGCCCTGGTGGCACAGCTCGTCCAGCAGGTGGGCGAGGCTGCTAAGGGCATGCAGGTCTTGATCGCGCACAATGTCTGCTCGCTTAATAAAAACCTGGCACTAACCGCCGCGCTGCAGATATTGAGCAGCACTCCGGGCTTCCCGCGCCTGATCCTGTGGCATCACGACCTGGCCTGGACGACCCAGCGTTATCGCAGCGAGCTGCACGACGGTTACCCCTGGGATCTGCTGCGCACTGATTGGCCGACAGTCTCGCAGGTGGTGGTCTCTGATCTGCGCCAGGCCGAGCTGACAGAATTGATGGGTTTGCCGCCCGAGCGCGCGCAGGTCATCCCGAACGGTGTGGATATCGCCGCCTTTCTGAAGCTGGAAGGGCAGACCGTGGCCTGGCTCAAACAACTGCATTTGTTGGCTGCCGCGCCGCTGCTGCTGCTGCCGGTGCGGATCACCCCGCGCAAGAATCTTGAAATGGCTCTGCACATCCTGGCCCAGCTGCGGGTCGACTTTCCCCAGGCTGCCATGTTGGTCACCGGGCCATTGGGCGCGCATAACCCGGCCAATCAAGAATACCTGGCGCAGCTGCTGGTCTTGCGCAGCCGGCTGGGGCTGGATGGCTGTGCGCATTTTCTGGCTGAACTGAGCGATGTTTACCTGCCGGATGCGATCATTGCCGATTTTTACCGCCTGGCGGATGCATTGCTGCTGCCCAGCCTGGAGGAAGGCTTTGGTATTCCGCTGATCGAGGCGGCGCTCAGCCATCGCCCGGTCTTCTGCACAGACCTGGCACCCTTGCGGGCCCTGGCCCTGGATGATGCCAGTTACTTCAGCCCGCACGACGATCCGCGCCGGGTGGCAGGCTGCATCGCCGAGACTCTCAAGGCCAGCCCGGTCTTTCGGTTTGCGCTCAGAACCAGGCAGCACTATACCTGGGAGGGCATTTATGCTGAAAAGATTGCGCCCCTATTGGCGCGTGTGGAGCTGGAACGCGTCGAACATGGTTGAAATAAACACCGGTCTGCGCTGGTGGATCTGTCTTAAAAGGTTGAGCACAGGCAAGCACCGGGCAGCTCAGCGCTCTGCCTGCGCGTGAAGCCTAGAAAAAATGGTTCTCCCCAGATTAATGGGGAAAAATAAATAATCTGCGCTGCCTGCAGCTTGTGCTTAACCCGCCCAGGGTTTGCAGGCACGATCGTGGCTGTTTTTAGCGCACTTCAGTGCCGGTTGGACCAATGACACGCAGTTTCTTTGGAAAATAGCGCCAAAAGCGCTGCCAAAAATTTGTGTGGTGCAGTCTCAGGGTTAACGTTGATACTGCCCCGGAATAGCGCTGATTGATTGTCTCGCACGCATCTGATGAGAGCCGAAAAAAGCCTGCCTGGTCTGGGCTCGTCAGAATGGAACCGTTTTTGATTATTCCTGTCATTATCAATTCAAGGAAGCAACCCATGAAAACTCAAAAATTCCGATCATTTCGCAGCGTCATCGTGCCGGTTATTTATGGCGCCAAGAAAAACCCTGCCCTGGATGCCGCCCGCGCCCTGGATGCCCAGGTGACCTTGGTGGGGCTGGTGCCGGTTGCCGCAGGAGAGTCGCTTAGCCTGGGGGCTGCCGCTGCCCGCCAGATGCGCCAACAACTGCGCAGTCTTTCGGACGATATCCGCATTCGCGCTCGCAGCCGGGTGCTGGTCTCGCACCAGATCTGGAATGATCTGCTGACCCTGATCCACGCCGACGAACCCGATCTTTTGCTCCTGGATCTGGATGAGCATTTCGAGGCCCTGGGCATCAGTGTCTCGGATGCCCTCTTGCGGCCACCTTGCAATGTGGCTCTGCTGCGTGGACCATTTCCGCAGGGACCCGCGCGCATTCTGATCCCCTTGCGTGGTGGCCCACATGCTGAACTGGCCCTGCGCATGGGCCTGAGTATCCGCGACAGCCAGATCACCAGTCTGCACCTCAGTCCGTTGGAAGAGAAACACGCCCGCACCGATGCGCCTTTCCGTGGTCTACAGCGGGTGCTCTCGCAGCTG
>CAINXK010000298.1 GCA_903854805.1 uncultured Anaerolineae bacterium | reverse complement strand
GGTAGCGTTGATCAGCGTGGTGATGGCCGCCCATCATGCCACCCTGCTATTCTTGCCCTGGATAGTTGGCGCGGTCTTTATTCAGATTCTGCTCAATCCCCAGGCTCGGGCTGGCTCCCGGAAAATCAGCTTTTTCACCTTGTTGTGGCGATTGGGCCTGTTTGTAGGTTTTTCTGTGGCTGCTGGATTGTTAGTGATCTGGCCTTTCTGGGCCTGGGGCCTGGGTCAGAGCATGCAGACCCCGATTGATCATCCTTCCCGGCACAATTTTTTTACAGACACTTTGGCGCCGGCTGCCTTTTTCTTGCCGATTTATGGCGCTCTGATCCCGCTGATCCCATTTGTGTTTTGGAAGGGCTTTCAAAGAAAAACCCGCGGTTTGTGGTTTTCTTTTGTGTTTCTTTTTGTGCTTGGGTTGGGCGGTACCACGCCTTTGCCCCGCTGGTTGTTTGGCAGAGGTTGGGAATGGTTGACGTATGACCGCTTTGCGCTGTGGGCTTCGCTGCTGCTGCTGCCTTTCTTTGGTATTGCGCTGGTCTATGTTCGTAAACAAACCCGGCTTGACCTGGGCGGGCGTTTTTTGGAGCGTTTCCAAAAGATCAGCCAGCTAAAAATTACCGGGCACGGATGGGCCGAGCGGTGGTCCTTGCTAAGCCTGCCAGCTGGCAGCCGGCGCTGGTTGGCGGGCTTTGTCTTAGGGCTGTTGGGACTGACGGCGCTCATTTCTGGGTTGCTGCCCACTTTTTTACCCACTCAGCCCAAACAATTGGACATGCAGCCAGTAGTAGATTTCCTGGCGAGCGCTGATCATTCAGAATGGCGGTACCTGACTTTCGGTTTTGGCGATCAACTGGCTTATCTTTCGCGGTTGACCAACGCCACTACGATCGATGGCAGTTATCACACGGCGCGCAGCCTGCCCGAACTACGCGAGAGTGGCATCGGACAGGTTGATACAGCTTACTGGCTGCCAGACGGTCTCTCCCGGCTGGATCCGATCCTGCAAAAATCTGGGCAGCGTGGTGTTCGCTGGGGCTTTGTGAACCGGGCTGATTACATCGCGATCCTTGAACGCAACGGCTGGCTGAAACGCGCCTTACTCTCGAACGGCGTGCAGGTCTGGGAGAACCCGCAGGCAGTTTTACCGCCGCCGGTTCTGGCACCCACCAAGAGTGCGTTGAGTGTGTTTTCGTGGGGGGTGTTTCCGATTTCAGCCCTCTTGCTTGCGCTGGCCCTGGGTGCGCTGCGTCTCTGGCCGCTTGCTGCGCAGAAGAGCCTGCTGCAAGCACACTTTTTTCTGGTTGGTTTGCTGCCGTTTGGGTTGTGTTTCTGGTATTTTCAGACCCTGTTTGTTAATGATCATGCCAGGGTTTATTTCACTTATGATCATATTCTTTTTTATTTGAGTGATGGGCTGGCCCTGGCGGCGTTTTTGAGCTGGACCATGGTAGAGGTGTTCGGACCGGAGCCCAGGTTTCGTCAAAAAACCTTCGATTTGCGCGCAGCGCTGTTATCTCCGCTGCCGTGGTTTTTGGGCTTGTGCCTGCTGGCCTCCATCAGCAGCCTGTGGTCTCAGGATGCAGGGCTTTCAATCTATTTCAGCCTGCATTTGTGGCTGGTATTTGGGTTGTTTCTCTCCCTGCGCTCTCGCCCTGCTGCCTGGCGCGCTTTTGCTTTGGGCAGCATGGCAGCATTGTTTGGACAGGTCGCGCTTGGTTTTTGGGAGTTTGCTGCACAGAGTAGCTCTTTCCTGGCTTCGCTGGGTCTGAACTGGCCGGGCAGCCTGGAGCCTGCGCAGCATGCGGCCAGTGTGGTCCAACTGGTGGATGGGGCCCGCTGGCTGCGGGCTTATGGCAGCCTGCCTCATCCTAATATCCTGGGTGGCCTGGTTTTTGTTTTTATCGTTGGGCTGGTGACTTTTTACCAGGTGGCCCAAAAACGGCATTTCATTATTCCCGTTCTGGTTGGGTTTGGGCTGGTTTTGCTGGTGCTGACTTTTTCGCGCAGTGCCTGGCTGGGTCTGGCGGCTTTTTCGCTGATCATGGTTGCTCATTACCGCAGCTTTGATCGCAAACGACTGCTTGTGCTGGCTGTGTGTGCGATCATTAGCCTGGGGTTGGTGGCGATTCCCTTGCGGACCTTGATCCAGACACGTTCCGGAGGCACGCAGGCTGTTAGCACCGAAGATTTTTCTTCGCGAGCCCGCCTGTGGTTGATGCAACAGAGTGCCGGGTTCATTCGTGAACGGCCATTGACCGGGGTCGGAGCAGGGCAGGGCATTCTGGAGCTGGCCCGGCGAGCAGCCAATGGTTATATTATTGAGCCCGTCCACAATGTCCCACTGCTGGTAACCAGCGAGTTGGGTTTGCCTGGTGGGCTGTTGTTCCTGGGTCTTTCGGTGGCGGTTATTTACGCCACCATCCGCGCCCGGCGGCCAGAGCAGATTCTTTTCTCAGCGCTGGTTGTGGGGCTGGGTGTTATCGCAATGTTTGATCATTATCTATGGACGCTGGCACCGGGCAGGGTCTTGCTGGCGTTGGTGCTTGGGCTGTTTGCAGCCCAGCAGGCTGACTGATTAGCCATCGGTTTTCTCCGCG
Source organism: uncultured Anaerolineae bacterium (assembly GCA_903854805.1). The sequence goes on along the minus strand of CAINXK010000298.1, from coordinate 7,957 downwards.
GGCTGGCTGCATGTGATCGGTACCCAGGCTTGCCACCAGAATTCGGCTGGTTGTTCGTCCATGCCGCGCCACAGGCAGGGTTTTTCGATGCCGAATCCGCGCAGGATCTGTGGCATTTGCCCGATGTGTCGGAATGAATCGGGCATATCCCCAATCATCATCCTGGAGCCGAACTTGCTTGCAGTACGTTTGCCTTCCAGCAGATTGTCAACTAACTGGACAAGCTTGAGTCGGAACTGTTGGAAGGTTTGGTACCACTCGCGGTCCCAATCTGTGTGTGAAATTATGTGTAGCGTGCACATGGATTGGTTCGAACTTTTCGATTTAATATTGTATTTTCTGGGTCATTCATTTTTTTTCGTATAAACCTTGCGCAGAAACCCAGCAGTGGAAAGCGGTGTGTCGCAAAATTGCCCCTTGAAACACAAGATTCCCATGCAATGGACTTTGTGAAAGTACGAACAGTAAGTAACGTCATTCAATTGTATAATATTTATCATCAATTATGGTCACGGAAGTTATCAATAAAAATGGGTTGGAGGATATAAGTTTGATTTTATTTTTGCGCAAAAACACCATCCAGCGGGCTACGCCCACGACCCGGGCTGCAAGCGAGTAAAAATCCAACCCCGTCAGACTTACACTGTTTTGTAAAAATTTACGATTATTAACGTGCCGTATTTTATTTGTATTTTATTGTTTATCAAAAGAGGTCTCACTCATGGAATGTCCTAACTGCCATCACCAGGCAGCCTCTGCCTCTCTGGTAAAGTGTTCAAGTTGTGGCCAGGCTTATGAACGCAGGCTTCTGGAGGAGTTTGAACACATTCAATATCTGATTACCTGGTTAAATGATAACCGCGAAAGAGTTGGGAAAAATGCGGATGATCTGTTCGCTGATCTAAAAAAACGCCAGTCCAACCTGCGATCTCAAATGCATCTCTCGGTTCCGGAGATCCCAGTAGCTGTTCCGCTATCACCGGTTGCAGACGTTGCCACCCAGGCTGGCGTATTGCCGGTCGAACCCGTCATTTTTGATGAAAAAATAACAGCTTCATTCCCGGCAGCAGCCGCAGCAGAACCCCGCGAGGTTTCGCAGACGGTTCCTGCGGCTGTGTCCAACCCGGCTGCCATGGTGTCAGTGCCCATTTCCACGGTTGCTGCAGCGGTTCAACCGGTTGTAATGAAAGAACCTGTTTCTGCCCATTCCAAACCTGCTGCCCCGGCCAGCCCGGCTCCGGCTGCCAAACCGGTTGTACCACCAGTGGATTGGGGCAAGGCATGGGATCGGGCTGTAAATTTTGTGGTTTCAGGAGCGCTGCTGCGGGCCCTGCTCTATATGGGCGCATTTATGATCGTGGTTTCCGCGGCTGTGCTGGTGATTAATTTTTGGAATATTTTTCCTCCGATCTTACAGGTTGCGTTTATGTTTGCCTTGCCGACTGCTTTTTATGTAGGCGGCTGGTTGACGCGCACCCGGCTGAGACTCATCCAGGCGGGCACTGTGATAACCGGGATTGGTGCAGTGCTTTTGGCGGTGGATTTTGCGGCCCTGTACCAGTTTAACAATCTGAGTATCGAGATCAACCTATACTGGTTATTTGCCTCCCTGGTGACAACAGCCATGTATGTCTTTACGGTTTACCGGCTGGGTGGCGAGTTTTTTAGCTACCTGATGTATCTGGGTGGTATTAGTATCCTGCTGGCAGTTACGCGTGTGTTCCAGGCCCCGCTTGTATGGACGATTGCGATTGTTCCGTTGGCTGGCGTGGGTTTGATCGGATCATCTATCCTTCTGAACAGGCGCGGGGATTCCTGGCGCGAAATAGCGCAGACAGCCCGTTACCTGCCGCAGGTCCTAATGCCGATCAGCCTGGCTGTGATCCTGTTTGTCGATGGACCGAATTCGCAGGTTGGCAAGCTGGCTGCATTCCTGTTTGCAACGGTCGCTTACGGGTTGCTTGCCTGGAAATTCCCGGTAATCCACCAGCTGCTCGCATCGGTGCTGGCGCTGGCGGGGGCAGTCAGTTACGGTGTTTTGTTCTTTGATGCGGCTGGTTTGTGGCTGCCGGCGGCCGGGGCCATCCTGGCAGTCAGCTATATTCTGACCGGGCGGTGTTATTTTGACGGCACAGGTGTTCTCCTGACCTCGGCGCCTGATCATGAAAAGTTGAGATGGCGTTATCGCCAGTTGTTGTATGCAAGCGGGCTGATCCTGAGCCTGGCGGTTTTGATCAGTAGTATTTGGCTGGTTTTAGCCGGCAACCAACTGGAAGCAGCCATCCCTGTAACGTTGTTGGCTTTCAGTTTCTGCGCGTGGAGCAGCCTGCTTCGCCAGCCGTTGTTTGGATTTATTGGGTCAGGCTTGTTGTTTTGGCCTTTCTGGTTGTGGCTGGATCTGGCAGGCATCCAATCAGGGTTTTACCCGATGGCGTACCTGCTTCTGATTTCTGGATTCCATTTGCCTGCGGGAATTTTAACCCGGCGTACGGAACCGAAATTTGCAGTGCCGTTTGAGTGGGTTGGTTGGCTGGCAGCGGTTCTCATCTTTTTTGCTGGTTTCAACCCTGTTTTGACATCGCCGGCCTGGGCTCCGGCGTTGACCTACAGCCTGTTGATGGCTTACTTTATTGTCAACGCCTGGTATTACCGGCGTGTGGCATTTGCTTGGGGCATAGCGCTCGTTTTTTCCATATCCAGCCTATTCTGGATGAATACCATGAATATATTCATTGAGCAGGCTGCCATGCTTTGGGCCGGGTTGGCTTTTGTGTACCTGTTTATCGAATATTTTCTTGGCAAGTCAAAGGATCCGGTCTGGGCGAAACGTGGGTTCAGGGCACCGTTTGCCATGGGAGTGGTTGTGCTCGGTCTGCTTGCGCTGGTCGTCTCGTCGATCGGGTTTTTTCAGAATTTTGGATTGTTTGACCGCTTGCCATCGAGTTTAGCTGCCCAGGCCATGCTAGTTTTCCTGACCATCCTGGCCGCGCGCTTGCACCACAGCCGCTGGCCATTGTTCGTGGAGCCGTTCCTGGTCGCATTTTTGGCGACGCTCTTTTTCAGTGCCTATTCTCCGAATCTCTTTGGGCGGGCGTTGGAATGGTATCAGTACGGGTTAGTCTTTTGTGCTGTGGCCTGGCTGCACCTGTTGGTGGCGGCCGGTCTGGACAACCTGGGCACGCGCTATTCGCACGGTCTATACCTTGGCGGTTATGGGCTGGCGGTTGTGTCGATTTTATTTTCTGTGGTTGATCTGCCTACCTTGCTTTGGACCCTGGCAGGTTTTATCGTGGCGATGGTCGCATCCGTGTTCCTGCTGGAGATCAAGCGGTATCATACCTGGGATGAATTTGTTTCTCTATTTGGCCCAATGGAAGGTTTCTTTGCGCGACTGGTGCGGAATGCTTTCCTTTGGGCAGCGGCATGGCTGTTCCCAATTTGGTGCATGCTGCTTTTGACGTACCTGGAATATCCGTTTGCAGTTCGCTGGCTGGGATTGTGTTTATCAGCCCTGCTTTACCTGCCCCTGGGGACGCGGCTTGCGAGGCGGAATGCCACGCATGCGCGGCCATTATTTAGTGCAGCGCATACGTACGTCTTGCTTGCATTACTGATGAACGTGGATCGGGTTCTGGGTGGAATGGTCCAGGTTGCGCTGGATTTATCTGCGCCAGTTGTGCAAAAAATGCCTGAAGGCGCGCTTACGATCCAAGCCTCCATTGGGCAGGGTCTGGTCCAGTTGGCAGTACTTGTGTTTACTGTTGCCTGGGCATGGATGAAACGCCAGCAGCTATTTGCCCAGGCTGCAGCCTGGATAAGTATTTTTGCGCTGACTTCATTTTTATTCAGCTTGCCAACCATATCAGCGGAACAGATTGTGATAGCCTGGACGGGCTGGGCTGGCTTACTGCTGCTGGCCGGTTTCCTGTTGGACCGATTGCCGGATGGTTCTCCGCGATATGCGCATGGTGCATACCTGGCTGGTTATTCGCTAGCGATCGGAGCACTGTTGATCTCAATTCAACAGCGCAGGCTTAATATTATTGTGCTGGGTATGTTTATGCTCTTTGCGGTCGCTTCGGCAGTGGTGGTGCACTTCAAACGCCATCGTACCTGGGATGAATTTTCAGGTTTGTTTGGTAGAACTGAAAGCACGATACCCCGGCTGGTGAGAGGCGCATTTCTGTGGGTGTTGGCCTGGCTGTTCCCATTGTGGTGCACACAGATTTTGATCCTGCTGAGAACCCCTTTTGCCTATCGCTGGCTGGCGCTCAGCATCCCGGCTCTTGGATACCTGGCGCTCGGGAGCTGGTTGGCGAAAAAGGAACCAACCTATTCCTGGCCTTTCTTTAGCGCGGCACATCTGTATACCCTGATCGCATTCCTGGCGAGTCTTGATCAAATCCTGGCTGTTAGCAGCCGGGTGGCCTGGGGGCTTTCGCTGGCGCCCCTGCCCAGCGCTGATCTGCAAGCCACCTTCGGACAGGGGCTGATCCAGCTGGCAGCGGTTGTTTTTACCATGGCCTGGGCCTGGATGAAACGTCAGAATCTGTTTGCACATTTTTCGGCCTGGCTAAGCATACTGTCATTCACTGCGCTGCTGGCCAGCCTGCAACTGCTATCCGCAGAACAGTTCGTTGTGGCCTGGGCAGCTTGGGCCATGCTGCTTATGCTGACAGGTTTCGGATTGGATCGCCTGCCCAAAGCTTCTACTCGCCATGCACACGGTCCAACCCTGGCGGGTTATGCGCTGATCGTATTTACCATGCTGGTTTCTATGCAGGCATTGTGGTTGAATACCATCGTGCTTGGTATGGGCATCTTGAGCGCTGTTTTATCTTTCATGGCCGTGCACTTCAAACTTCTGCGCAGCTTTGATGACTTTATCGCTTTTTTCTGGCGCAGAGAGAGTCTGATCCGGCGCGGCGTGCGCATGTTGTTCTTGTTTTTTGCTGTTTATGCTTTGCCAGTCTGGATTCTACAGTTGGAACTGTATTATCAGCTTGCGACTGCCTGGCAGGGAGTTTCGCTGGCTTTGCTTGGACCGGTATTGATCTCAGCCGGTCTTTTCTTGCGGCGTCTAAACCCGGATTACAAGTGGCCGTGTTACAGCATGGGTTACAGCCTGACTGTGATTGGTGCACTGCTGGCATTCAATGACCAACGCCTGACCGTTTATGTACTGGCCCTGGATGTCATTGTTTACGCCGCATCCGCAATAATTTTTCGGCAGCCTTTTTGGCTGTACCTGGCCACCTGCCTGGCACCCATCACCGTGTTAGTAACGCTGCAATATAACGACCGTCTGACCTCGCAGTGGATCGCCTGGGCCTTCAGTATGTTCGCATTCCTATATTTTGGCTTGGGCCAGTGGTTGGATCAGCGCAGGCCTGAGAATGCGCTGATGGGATCATACTCTTTGGCGCTTTATGCCCCTGGTTATTTGCTCAGCGCCATTGCCCTGGTCCTGTCCAACCGCGACCCATCCCTGGCGCTGGCGATCTATCCTGCCAATATCCTGCTGTATGCGCTTTCGGCCTGGCGCTTCCATCGCACTATTTTCCTATACCCGGTGGCCTGGCTCAGCATTGTTCCGTATAGTTTGTTTGTGAGCAGGTACTTCACGATTCCATTTGAATGGCAGGGCTTGGTCTGGCTGCCGCTCATTCTGGTTTTCATTGGTCTTGGTCGTTTCGTTTTTCACAGATCCGCGCTGAATTTGAAGTCACCGCGTGCCATTCTAAATGCGCTGACCTTTCCCGCTATGCCATTTTATTTAATTGCCTATGCGTTGACGGTCACAATGATACTTGGTTCGCGTTGGGCGCCCTTGCCCCTGACGCTGGCCCTGGCAGCAGCCTCCTTACTCTACCTGGCATCTGCGTTCCTGTTCCGTCACCCAGCCTGGCTCTATCCAACGCTTTTCACGGCTCATCTGACGGTGCTCGCATATTTTAGTATCCACCCCAGCGGAAATCCGCTGCGCTTCATTACCCTGCCTTTTCTGGTGCTGACCTGGTTGGAGGCGCTGGCGGGTTATCTTGTCAGCCGCCGATACCCGGTGACCGAGATGACTGCTAATGGGCGGGTGGTTTTTAAGTTTGCGGGCCGCCAGTTTGATTTCGGAGCATTTCCCTCGCTTGGATATCTGACGGTTCTTTCCTGGGCACAGCCTATTTTTATTGTTGTGGCGCTTGACAGCCTGTTGTGGGAAGGCCTGGCCTTGAGCAGCCTGGATACCGGTCTGTGGGTATCTGCCGGGCTTTGCCTGCTCTTTGCTCTGTTCGCCACGCTCTGGCAGGATCAATTACTGGCCCATATAGCGCTCGGACTGGGCAGCCTGGCGTTCAGCTTTCAACTTCGCAGCCTGGGAATCAGCATCCCGCAGATTTTTGCCGGTCTGGGCGGCCTGGCCCTGATCCTGTATCTGTTCTCATGGCTGGTGGAGTGGCTCAAAGGTTTATCAACGGCCTGGCGGCAGCCGCTGATAAACTTTGCCATCATGTTATCGGTGCTGGGGTTGGCGATTACGTTGCCGGATGTATTTTCAGACAGCATCCCGGCGGCTTTTGCGCTCGGATTTGGCGGCGCGCTTTATCTCAGCATGTCGCTACGCAGGCGCACAACCCTGCTCGGTTATTTTGGAATGGGCATGCTGCTTGCGGGTTGGTCGCTGCTGTTGTTCAAGCAAAATGTGGGTGAGCCACAATACTATGCGCTTCCGGCCGGGTTGTATTTTGCTGGGATGGGTTTCATCGAACGGGTGCGCCGCCCTGGTCGTTTTGCGCTGTTGATTGAAAGCCTGGGGCTTGCGCTGCTGCTGGTAACTTCGTTCATCCAATCTGTGAATGCTGTTAGCGGTTTCCCCTACTTCCTGCTCTTGCTCGCGGAAGGCCTGGCAGTGGTTTGGTGGGGGGCCGCCCGGCATCTGCGGGTGCCTTTCAGCATTGGCATTTTGGCCAGTGTTGCTAATATCCTGGCCCAGGTGGTCGTTTTGGTGCGCACCTATGATGTCAACCGTTGGATCATAATTTTTGGGGTTGGCATCCTGATCGTTGGTTTGGGCTTGTTTATCGAACGTCGCCGTGAAATGCTGCTTGCGCGATCGCAGGAATTCCGCGACATGCTTGAAAGTTGGGACTGATGTTCAAGATCAGAAAACAGGAAGTTAATAATTCCAGCCTGTGTTACTGGATGGTCCTGGCTGCGCCTTTTGCGATCGTGCTACCCTGTGTGGGGATCTTGTTTGCGATCGGCGTCTACCTGTTTCTGCTGATCTCAGCTTTCTCTCAACGAAAATTTCTAAGGGCGCATGCCAGGCAATCACTGGTCATTGCGGTTAGCCAATTCAGCTTGCTCGGGTTACTTCTGCTCCTATCAGCAGATTGGTTTATGTATATCCTGATTTTCCTGGTTGGAATGGTGGGTGCCTATGTAGGGCTGAAGCAAGTATCGAAAGGATATGCCTGGATTGGTCATCTCCAAATCGAAATTGAGCAGGATTTACCGCTTCCCACTGCACAAGATCAGGAGCCAGGCAGGAGAAAACCACAAAGCAAGCAGGTCAATGCGCTGTTGAAAGTTTTGCGCACTGGCAACCAGGCGGCGCGTGAGGCTGCCTTGAAAACCCTGGATGATTTGGGCGAAGTGGAAATGTTCTAATCGGGGCACACGCCCTGGATCTTACGATAAATCTGAACAACGGGTCAGGCTCACAGTTGGTTTGGTTTTTGATCGCTTGCGGTTTCTGCGCTAGCTTTGCTACGAAATCTTGACATAAACCTCGCCGCCATTTTTTGCTGGGATTGTATCTTCTTTGACAATGTCAGATTACCCACGAGTTCTTCGTTTTGGCACATAACCATCCCGGTTCTGCTGCTCGGGTGATTAAAAATCGATGGTTTGCCCCCGCCGGTGGAGTTTTGCGCATGGCGGGCCTTTTTTGTGTAAAGAAGGT
>CAINXK010000297.1 GCA_903854805.1 uncultured Anaerolineae bacterium | reverse complement strand
CCCAGTAGCAGCAATACCACGCACAGTAAAATGACAACCGCAATCGTCCGAATAGGGCCGAAATTATCACTCCCTGGCTGCACTTCAAAGGTCAGGAAGGCAGCCCGATCCACGCCAAACCCACCTTTATCGGTGCCAACCAACCGGACTTCAACACTGTACAACCCCGGGGATTTCGGGCGATATTCCGCACTGTATCCTGTTCTCTTGGCATTGAGGGGCAGGTCCGCCAGGGTGCCATCTGGAGCTCGAATTAGAGCAATGGCAGATTCAACCACCAGTCCGGCACCCTGCAACTGTATTTGGGCATCGATGTTGACAGTCTGGCCTTGAGTCAGGATGGTAGGATTAGTCCTGGCGCTCAAAATTGCGCCCCCCACGAAACGGGCATCTATGGAATAATCCGCCCCCTGGGAAAGAGTCTGGTCGGTCGTTTTGAGTTTGATCACCCATTTGCCGGGTTTTGGTTGCTTAAATCCATAGCCCAGGTAAAGCATCATGGCCGGATCGGTGAATTTGATCACGCCATTGCGAACCGGATCCAGAGCGATCACGTTGCCGTTCGCGCCGCGAACTTCTATTTCGAGAGACCTGGATGAATCGTACAGGTTAAAATTCGCCAAACTGACATCGGGATCGATATTTATGGTAACTTCCTCGCTTTCGCCCGGTTGAAGATGCCCGGTATAAGTCCGCGAAAACTGATCAGAGGTGGCCGTCACTATCGGCGCTTCAAGGTCCGGACGCTGTCCAAATGAATCGGGAAGGTTTTGCAGCAAATGCATGACATTGTTATCAAAGACCTGTTTTTCGCTGGTCAGGTTGCCATGGTATATGGGAAACTGTTGGACATCTTCCAGCTGCACGGCAGTGGCACTGTCGAATGCGACCACGGTATCTGAAGGTGCAGTAGCGCAAGGCGAGGTCAGAGGTTCTATCAACAATGTTCCAGCTATCATGTAAAAAGGGATGCCGTGGCGATGAACTACCTGGCGGTTAAAAATATTGACCATGTAATCAGGCAGGATCTCCAGGGAGGCTGGCATTAAATAACCCAGCGCCGCAACCGGATAGACACAGGCCGACCCGGCCATTGGCGTTCCCAGGAAGATAACCTGGGCTACATTCTCACTGTCCATCACCCGGTCGAGATAATAGCGGGTGATCATTCCACCCATACTGTGGACAAGTAGATCAACTTTTTCAGCGCCTGTTTTTTGTTGAACAGCCGCAATATAGCCCTTCAAGACCTCAGCATTTTGGGCAATCGAATTTGTCCGGCCAGCCGGGTTCGAGGGATCACCGGTATTCAAAACTCCCGGCGCTTGGCCATCCCCCACAGCAAATCCTTGCAAACCAATCGATGCCAGGTAGCCGCCTGGACCAAGGTAAGATTTCCATGTTTCCCAATTGGACAGAAAACCATGGACCATCACGACTGGTCGAGGTTTAATGGTTATCTCCTGAGCCCCGGGGAGCGGTTGGCCATCGATCAAAACGTGGATAGCCCGGCTGGGTTGGGGCACGCCCCCTGGGTTCCAATACCACCCCAGAGCAGAAAAAGGTTCGCTGGTACACGTATCTGCGCCAGACGGCAAGGAACAAGTGGCAATGCTTGCTTCCATGCCTTCCAGAACAAAGGCCGCATCTGTTGCCAATGTAACCTTTGATGGGAGTTTGACCAGTAGTTGGATACGATTGCCATCCACCAATCTGGTCGTTTTTGCAGCGTGACTGTCCAGCATTTGGATCTGAACATTTTCGGTCTGGGCTCTCACCGGCGCGATACTCGCGACAAGAATCATGCAAAGAACAATAAACTTGATCAATTTGTTCATCTTGCCTCCTGAAAATACAAACACTACCAATAACCACTAAATTCTTCTTCGCTAGTAGGATAAAGTTGTTCCATCACTAAGATTCACTTCACTGCCGGACAAAAAATAGTGGCTGACCGCTGGTAAGCTAAACTCCTACCACAGAGCCAGAAGCGAACCATGAGCGACAACCACCAACGCTATCGTAGCATAAGATCAGCACTTTCACAAATATTTTCCAACGGATTGGAAGGCTGCGGAGCAAAGCAGTTGAAATTATTCGCCGCCTTGAT
>CAINXK010000296.1 GCA_903854805.1 uncultured Anaerolineae bacterium | reverse complement strand
GGCGTCGGTTGCGGTCATCGGCTCTCCTTTTGTCTATGAGAGTCTAGCCGTTTCCTCGCCCCTATGCTTGGGCATTTCTAATTGTCGTTGATGGGTAATTCTAATTGTCTTTAACGGCCTGTACAAGCCAATATTAAATTTGTAAGGGTATCACCGCACATATATACTGTGCCCCATGGCTGCACGTTATAGTTGTGTGTTTGGACGTTGAGAGGGTCTTGGATCGAGAACACTGGAGATCAATCTGTTGTGAAATCAAACCACAATTGTCAAACAAACTTTTCCAGGTTGACAGCTACAAACGGAAACGTGTCATTCACGAATTTTTCGAGATTGGGACGATTTTTGTTATGGGTATATTGAGACGCCAACCCATAGATCGCCCAGGTTGCCACTGTAGCGGGGATTTCAGTTGACAATTCTGACTTTGATTGTTCCAACCAATGTGACACCAGCTCAAAAACCTGTTTCTTGAAAGGTCCTTCCACCAGGCTTTCAAATTGTGGCTGAGGCTGCATGCAGTCGCTACGCGTACAGGAAAGCAATTCACAAACCATGGAAATCAAGCTCCGCAAATTATCCGGGGTATAGAAATCGCAATTCAGGGTACGTTTTTCAATTTCCTGCCGCACCAATTGGCCAATCCAATAATCCAGCAAGGCATATTTATCCTCAAAGTGAGCATAAAACGTTCCACGGTTAATATCTGCCCGTTCGGTTAGATCCTGCACCGAGATATTTTCAAACATTTTCTCGGCAAGAAGATCCTGGAATGCGTCCAGGATGGCATTTCGTGTTCGTTTAATGCGTCTGTCAAGTTTTTCCTCAATAACCAACATTTCTTCTCCATTGTCGTTTATCCACCATAATCCAGTGTTTGGTGGTTGACTTGCCTGAATTAAAAGAGTAAATTAGACGACACACGTTGGATTAACGACAAACGTATAATATCATATCAGTAATGGAGAGTCAAATGGAACAGAAAAAAGGAAACACCGTTTTAGGGATGGCAGCGAAAATCGGCGCGGTCTTGTTTGCACTTTGGGGAATATTGCACATCTGGGTGGGATATGAAGGTGTGCATCAGTATCTGACGAGCGGCGCACCTGGATTGTGGAACATCGTGATTGGGGGTGTCAATGCGCCTCGTGCCGCGTTTCAGCACACAACCGACGCTATTACAGCCCATGCCCAGGCGCAGTTGCTCCTGAATTTCACCATTGATGTAGCCGGGTATGGCATACTGGGCCTGGTGGTGGCATGGATGATTTGGGCCCAAAAATCCTGGACTGGTTATTTCCTGGGGCTCTTCATTATCGGCATTTGCGACCTGACCTTTCTGTTCTCGCTGGTAACCTCAGGCATCATCGAATTCGGTGCCGCAAGCTTGGGCGGACCGATTATCTGGTTCTTGGCCTGCCTGATCACACCCTTCGGTCTGCCTGCGCTGGGAAAAAACAAGAAATGAACACAACATTGATTGTTTTTGCATCACTGCTCGGTTTTGCCGCTACCGGCTCTGCCATCGCCAAATTTATGAAAGTTCATCAAATCATGGAATCGATGGCGCATGTAGGTGTAAAACCTGCGCTGATTCCAGTCCTGGGTGCCTTAGAGGTGCTTGGCACGCTGGGTCTTGTTCTCGGGATATGGATGCAGCCGCTTGGCATACTATCAGCGTTCTGCCTCGCTCTCTATTTTTTGGGAGCCGTGGTTTCACACATCATGGTGAAGAGCAAATTGGCAGATGGTATCCCGGCATTCATGATCATGGTGATTGCAACTGCCGTCTCTTATTTGGAGATCATGCGATAAAGCACGCTGCATGCCCACTGTTTTATGGAGAATGGTATGTTTACCGAAAAGGAAATTGCATATATTAAATCGCAACATATTCTTCGGATGGCGACTGTTTCAAAGTCGCTTCAGCCGGATGTTGCCCCGCTGGTTTTTCAATTCGATGGCGACCGATTTTTGATCTCAGGGTTTGATATTCCAAAAACCTTGAAATACAAAAATGTCGAATCTGGAAATGATCTTGTGGCTCTGGTTCTTGATGATCTGGCTTCGGTGAATCCCTGGACGCCGCGCGGGATCAAAATCCACGGCAAGGCTGAAATCATTGAAAAAGACGACCGCAAGGTCTTGCTTATCACGCCACAAAGGCTGTGGAGTTGGGGCATCGAGGAAGCAGTCGCTCGTGGGCACTTCAGGAAGGCAACGAGGGGCTAAAAGCGGATTTCCCTTTCGATCAAAAGCAGTGCCTTCTTTGCCAACTTCTCAGCTTCTTCCAAGGCCACCAGTTCTTGAATAAATGTGACAATTACTCCGACTTTATCCGAGGGTGTTTTGATGAAAAATATAAAACCAATGATCGAACTGATTGAGTTTACCGACCCCTACTGCACGTGGTGCTGGGGTTCCGAGCCAATCCTGCGGCGTATCCAGGAAACCTACGGCGAGCAGGTTTCGCTCCGTTTCGTGATGGGGGGACTTACGGATAAT
>CAINXK010000295.1 GCA_903854805.1 uncultured Anaerolineae bacterium | reverse complement strand
GGACTTCCTGTGGTGTCTTGAAAGGGTATCACAATAAAACTCACGCAGGCTGCTGTTCCCACAAGCGCTGCATCTCACGCGAAGATTCAAGAAGTTCAGCCAGGCTGCCCTCGGCCTCCAGATGGCCATCTTTCAATACGATGATTTTATCCGCCTGACGATAGGCAGCCCGGTGGTGCGAGACCACCAGGCATGCTGCATCCCGCAAACCCGCCCGCCTCTTCCAAAGTTGCAGTTCAGTTTCCACATCGAGCGCGCTGGAAAGATCATCCATCCCCATTAGCTGTCGGTTAGTTGTAAGGAACAGAAAGCGAAAAATGGTGTTTCATTAATATAGGAAAACGAAACTTTTTTGCCCCGTTTTACGTTATATAAGTGTCAGGATAGTTTATTAGTAGGAGGTTGTCATGTCCATTTTTGTGATCGGCGTCATTATTTTCCTGGTCCTTTTGTTCGCAATCATCAGTTTCATACCCGATTCTTATAAGGAATCGGATAGCGACTCGCTTGTGCAGATGCAGGACTAAACGAACAGGGCAGCCAATTGGCTGCCCTGTTCGTTTAATACACTTATTTAGATTGGATACGATTCAGAATGACACCTGCCAGATCCAGGGTGCGCTTGGGCGCATCGCCCACGTGGGCCTGGTAAGCCATCAGGGCCTGGATTTGTTCTGGCGCGATGAACCTTAATAATTCTTGATCAGCGCTCAGGTTGGTCTCCAATGGATTGGCTTCGCCGCTGCGGATACTCTCCCAGGCGCGCATGGCCTGCCCGCGGATCAGTTCATGCATTACCTGCCGGTCGGCGCCAGCTTTAACGGCTGACATCAGGATTCTTTCGGTGGCCGCAAATGGTCCGTAGATAGCCAGGTTGTGGGCCATGGCGCGTTCGTCCACCACCAGGCCTGCCAGGATTGCGCTGGCTGTTTTGATGATTTCATCGGCAGCCAGAAAAGCTTCAGGCAGAATGGTGCGGCGGTTGGCTGAGTCGTCCAGGGTGCGTTCCAGCAGTGAATGAGCCGCATTATCCCAGGCCACGCGCGGCAGTTGCGCCAGATAGCGTCCCAGTGAGTCGATCTTTTCGGCGCGGATGGGGTTGCGCTTGAATGGCATGGCCGATGAGCCGACCTGCCTGGCGCCGAATGGCTCGCTCAATTCGCCGATGGGTGGCGACTGCAGCAGACGCAGGTCAAAGGCCATTTTATAGAGTGACTGGCCCAGCCCGGCCAGACCTGAAAGGACAGTGTAATCTTGTTTGCGCGGATAGGTTTGTGTGGCAACCGGATAGAAGGGCAGTGCCAGTTTGAGGCTCAGCTGGTTCTCAAAATTGGCGAGTTCGTCCACCCCGAAGAGTTCGGCATACGAAGCGCCCGTGCCAACCGCGCCTTTGAAGCCCTTGCCGCGGATGCCCTGGCGCGCAGCCTGGAGAGTCTCGTAATCGCTGAGCAGATCCTGGGCATATTGCGCCAACCGGTAGCCGAGCGTGGATGGTTCGGCCGGCTGGAGATGGGTAAAGGCGATCAGCGTGGTATGCGCATAGGTTTGCATCAGGCCAGCCAGGCTGGCCAGCAGATCGCGCAGTGATTGCAGGATCAGATCCAGCCCCTGGCGCAGGCGCAGGGCATCGGCATTGTCTTCCACATCCATCGAGGTGGCTCCAAAGTGGATGATGCCAGCACCAACGCTGGCTTGTTCTGCGAAGACGCGCACCTCAGCCATCAGGTCATGCTGAATTTCGGCCTCGATCTCAAGCGCGCGCGGCAAATCGATCTGGGTAGAATGTGCCAGCAGGTCAGCGACTTGTTCAGGGCGCACCAGTCCATAGCTGGCCTGCACCTCCGCCAGCGCCACCCAGATCTGCCGCCAGAGCAGGCGTTTGTGGTGTTCGGACCAGATACGGCGCATTTCGGTGGTTCCGTAGCGCCAGGAGAAAGGAGATTGATAGGAACTGTAGTCAGTCATGATTTTTCCGTGTGATTGAGAGCGAATGAGTGTGAAGAAGGTTGTATAATTATTTTATCATCTGATATTTCTTCAATGAGCAATGCCGTCTGACTTCCATCAAGCTGAAATAGCAGATTTGTTGGTGCGCAAGATTTTATTTACTCACGGAACCTTCTTGCGGGTCCCTTTTATCCTGATTTTATCGCTCAATGCAAGCCAACTGGTGGGTTTCCCGCAAGATGGAGTTCCGGCGGAAAGCACATCCTACCATGGCTAGCCGTCTACAAAATATTTTTCTGTGTTTGGCTCTCCGGTTGGGTAAATACACAGGTATTACCAGCGGTGGCCCAGGGTTTTTATTATCATCAAATAAGTTCTGGAAGGTGTGACATGTACTTCGAAGCTGAATTTTATACGTATGATCATGTAGTGCGGGGGCTGGTGGATACGCCCCACGAGCGCCTGAGTGACCTGATGAATCTTAAGAATGAAACAAGTATCATGGTTCGCGAAGCGCAGATCAGTCAACTCCTGGGGATGGGGAAGTCCGCGCCGATCCAAATGAGTGAGCTGCGCATGGAAAAACACTCCATCCTGTTCGCTTATCCTGACGAACGTGATATGACCACTAAGAGCATTTATCGGCGTGCCAGCCGGCAGGTTTATCCGATTTGCGTGCTTCTGCCCAATTTTGAGTTGTTTGGCTCGGTTCACCTGACCGAAAAAATGGATATCCGGCGTGTGTTGTTATCGCGCTCAGACGATTTTATCCCGATCACGGATGCAACCGTGATTTACTCGCTTTATCCTGCCATTACCATCCGCAGGAGCACGATCATTTTTAACAAGAACCAGATGATTCTGATTGGTGAGCATGTTCCAAATCCTGTGCCAACCAATCCGGCCCAAACACAGCCACAAGGCCCAAATTAAACCCATAGGATTAAACTTTTTCCGCCAGCCCAGCCAAAAGGACTGGCGGATTGTTAGCATATGTTTAAAAATGACCTGATCTTTCGCAAGCCATTGATGAACGCTGCCGGGATGCTGGGATTCGCCCCGGATGTCCGCGCGGCGCTGAATACATTTCCGGCCGGCAGCTGGGACGATTTGGGCGCCTTTGTGACCAATCCGCTCAGTCTGCGCGCGCGGCGGGTTGCCAGTCTTCCGGAAATGATTGAATATCCTGGTGGGTTGCTTTTACATACCGGGCTGCCCAACCCGGGGTTTTCGGGTGCGCTAAAGAAGTATGCGCGCCGCTGGGCGGTTGCTTCGCAGCCGGTTATCGTTCATCTCATGGCCGACCTTCCGGATGAGACTGCGCGCATGGTGCGCGGCCTGGAAGGGCTGGATAATATTGCCGCTATCGAATTGGGTTTTGCCCCGCAGTTGGCGGCAGATATTATCCTGCGGACCCTGGAAATGTCGCTGGGTGAGCTGCCGTTGATCGCGAACCTGCCGTTTGAACAGTTGTTAAGCCTGGGGCCGCGGGTCATCCAGAATGGCGCGGCTGCACTGAGCTTTGCAGCACCACGCGGCTCTTTGATGGGCAGGGATCAGTCTGGAGCAGGCGCATTGATCAATGGCCGCTTATATGGTCCGGCGCTGTTCCCCCAGGCGCTCGGTCTGCTGCACAGCCTTACGCGCCTGGGTCTGCCGGTGATTGGTGGGGTGGGCGTCTATAGCCAGGAACAGGCGGCGGCCATGCTGGACTGTGGCGCGCTGGCGGTGCAGCTCGATACACTTTTGTGGAAATAAAAAACCCCGTCTCACGACGGGGTTTTGGTTGTACAGTCAGGCTATTAGATGGCCTTGACGTTCGCGGCCTGCAGACCCTTGGGGCCTTTTTCGACCGTGAATTCTACGCGCTGGCCTTCTTCAAGGTTACGAAATCCATCGCCTTGGATAGCGGAGAAGTGGACGAAGACATCAGGGCCGCCTTCGCGGGAGATGAAACCGTAGCCCTTGCTACCATTGAACCACTTTACCGTACCGATGACACGTTCAGACATTTTTTGCCTCCTTAGAGCAAAACAACAAAAAGGGTGGAGAGTTGTGGTGCAGTAATGTCTTCGGCCGGTCTTATCAAAAACGGCTCAAAGGCAATGCTTTGAGCCGTCGTCTACCTGTTTCCAACGAAAACTTACTTGCATCCTACATCTCAAAATATATCAGTGAAATCTTCACTCGTCAAGGTTTTAATGGGAATTTCAGCTTCGTTCAGGCTGAAAAACGGTCATTTTTAAGCAGATTCGCCGAAAGATGCCCTGATTTGCATCACTTTGATGACGAATTTCAATATTTTGGGTCAGCACCTATCCAATCCAACGTTTACCCGGCAAGTTTTTCTGGCCAGGTTCCCCGATACGTGGAGTTTTTATGCCCGTTTTTGGCGCCCGGCTGGCAGGCCGTCCACAAAACGAGCAGCGTTTTTTTGATCTTTCAAGCCGGCGAGCATGCTCGTTGGCGGTCCTTATTTTTCCAGCCAGATGGTCACGGGGCCGTCGTTGTGGATTTCCACCTGCATATCGGCACCAAAAACACCTTGCCCGGTGGCAACACCCTGGGCCGCCAGAAATTCTGCAAAACGACTTACCAATGGGCGGGCAATTTCGGGCAAGGCTGCCTCGGTAAAGGATGGCCGGCGGCCTTTGCTCATATTGGCGTACAGGGTGAACTGAGAGACGACGATGGCAGCCCCACCCACATCCAGCAGCGAGAGGTTCATGCGGCCTTCGGCGTCTTCAAAGATTCGCAGGTTGGCGATCTTATCAGCCAGGAAGGCGGCCTGCTCTTCGCTATCGGCGTGCCCCACGCCCAACAGAATCATCAGGCCTGTGCCAATCTCGGCGATGGTGCTGCCTGCTACACTGACCTTACCATATTTGACACGCTGAACCAGGGCACGCATTTTTAATTCTCCCGGCTAACCGGTATGCTGCTGTTGCAGCAATCCGGCTTTTGGGGTGAGCTTATTATTTTGGCAGCTGCATGGCGGCGCGCACTTCGACCATGGTTTCCTCGGCGATGGCGCGCGCGCGTTTGGCTCCATCGTGGAGCACGTCCCAGACTGTATCCGGGCTCTTGCCAATTTCGGCGCGCCTCTCGCGGAATGGTGCCAGATTGTTATTTAGATTCTCGGCGAAGCGTTTCTTGCAATCCACGCAGCCAATTCCGGCCCGACGACATTCCTGGTTGATCATTTCCAGGTCTTGTGTGGGTGTGAAGATCTTGTGCATCGAATATACATTGCAAATATCCGGGTTGCCCGGATCGGTGCGCCTGAGGCGCTGCGGGTCTGTGACCATCTGCATGACACGCAGGCGGGTTTCATCGGGTGTGCTGGCCAGCTCGATATGATTGTTGAGACTCTTGCCCATCTTCTGGACGCCATCAATGCCCAGGACCTTGGGGACCTCGGTGTTCTTCATCTGCGGTTCTCGGAGCACGTTGGTACCGTAACGATAATTGAAAGAACGCACTGTTTCGCGGGCAAATTCAATATGCGGAGCCTGGTCAACACCCACCGGTACCGTGTCGGTTTTATACAGCACGATATCGGCAGTCATCAATACCGGGTAGCCCACCAGACCATAATTCACATTGCTTTCCTGCTGTCTGACTTTTTCTTTAAATGTAGGCAGATCGGTCAACTTACCCCAGGGAGTTACCATCGAAAGATATGTGTGCAGTTCCATCACCTGTGGCACATGGCTCTGAACGAAAACGATCGAATCTTCCGGGCGAATGCCAGCTGCCAGCCAATCGATGGCCATGTCGTAAGTATTGGGCACCAGGTCGCGGGTGGTTTCAATGGTGGTGAGCGCATGCACATCTACAATGCAGTAAACACATTCATAGTCTGCTTGCAGGGCGACATAATTCTTAATCGCACCGAGATAATTGCCCAGATGTTGGCGTCCTGTGGGGCGGGCGCCTGAAAAAACACGGCCTTTCTTTGCCATTCTACCTCGCTAAGGGATGATTTTTTTTACAAGACCAAGCACCTCACCGGGTGCAGCATGCCGGTTGGTCTTGAGCTTTGAGTAGATCAGGGTTGCGTTTACAGTCACTTCAAAACGACCACCATCTGATGGGATCAGGGTAAAGGTCTCGATATCAGCTTCAAACGCTTTCAGCAGTTCATTTGCCAGGCTCACGGCCCGGTCAGTGTAGTGTCAAACTGCGCAGTAAGTTACCTCAATTTTTAACATAATCTGACTCCTGGAGCATTACTTGTGGTATAAGAAACTGAACCAGGCCACTGAGTGGAAAACATCAAACTGGTTTTGGCCGGGTTGACAGGAGATCTGGTTCAGATGATTAGAAAAGCTGTTTAATTGTGCGAATTATAACATACTGGACTTGACGGCCTGAGAGAATCCTGATAAACTCCCTTTCCGCTAGGGCTAATATTCAGCCTGAAGCCCGAGGAAAAAAACGGGTACAGGCTGATTAATTTTGCCAGTAACCTTGTAACCGCGGGAAGGATTTGGTATAATTTGCCCGCTTAATGCGGGACATTAATCCCGCCGACGTAGCTCAATCGGCAGAGCACCCGCCTTGTAAGTGGGAGGTTACGAGTTCAATTCTCGTCGTCGGCTCCATTGATGGCTGGCGTTTGGGGCCAGGAATGACCCCAAATGCGAGTCAGTAATGGCTCTAGTAAGTAAAATGGGCAGTTACCCAAGTGGCCAAAGGGGGCTGACTGTAAATCAGCTGGCGGACGCCTTCGGAGGTTCGAATCCTTCACTGCCCACCTTCCCGGATTACTCCGGGCAGCAAGACAAGCCCTCATAGCTCAGTTGGTAGAGCACAGTCTTGGTAAGACTGGGGTCATGGGTTCAAATCCCATTGAGGGCTCAGTTGCTGCTATCCTCAGTTGTTCTTTTCCAAAAGGAGAGGAAAATGGCGAAACAGAAATTTAACCGTAACAAGCCTCATCTCAATGTGGGAACAATGGGGCACATCGACCACGGCAAGACGACCTTGACCGCGGCGATCACCAAAGTGTCTGGTTTGATGGGCAAAGCGGATTTTCGCGCTTATGATTCGATTGACAACGCTCCTGAAGAAAAGGCGCGTGGTATTACGATCAATATCGCCCACGTGGAATATGAGACCGATAAGCGTCACTATGCCCACGTCGACATGCCTGGTCACCGCGACTATATCAAGAACATGATCACCGGTGCGGCGCAGGTAGAT
>CAINXK010000294.1 GCA_903854805.1 uncultured Anaerolineae bacterium | reverse complement strand
ATTTCAGTTAGTAACCACGAGGTAACAATGTTTAAAAATATCCTTGTCCCCTTGGACGGTTCCAAGTTAGCCGAAGCTGCTTTCGAACCGGCACAATCTCTTGCGCGCACTATCGGAGCGCCAGTTACTCTTTTGCATGTAATCGAAAAAGATGCTCCGCAAGCAGTTCATAGCGATCATCATTTATCCAAAGCCGATGAAGCTGTTGAGTATTTGAAGAAAATCGCTGCCAAAGATTCCGCAAATGGTCTGCAAATAAATACCCATGTGCACACAGCTGAAGTAAAGGATGTTGCAGGCAGCATAATCCAACATGCTTCCGAAGAATTTAGTCCAGACTTAATTGTAATGTGCGCACATGGACAAAGCGGTATCCGAGATCTTGTGTTCGGCAATATTGCCCAACAAGTACTTGCAGGGGGGGAAACTCCGCTCCTATTAATTAAGCCAGAAGCGGGACCTCAACCACCTTTTTTATTGCGTCGAATATTCGTTCCGTTAGACAGCGAATCTATACATGATGAAAGCTTGCGTTATGCATTGGGTTTAGCCAAAGCGTATAATGCTGAACTCTATCTAATAACTGTGATCCCAACCCTCAATACCCTGACCGGGAAGGACGCTGCTGTAAGTAGCATGCTACCCAGTACTACGAACGCTTTCCTCGAAATCCTTGAGGAAACTGCGAAAGAACATCTGCAAACCCACTTGGATGAATTTTTAGATGCGGGTTATCATGTCAATGCCGAAATTGGAAGAGGTGACCCTGCAGAAGTTATTGTTTCAACAGCAGCCCGCGTTGGTGCAGATTTGATCCTACTCAGCACCCACCGAAAATCTGGCATAGGGGCATTTTGGGCACGCTCAGTTGCGCCACATGTTGTAAAAAAAACTCGCATACCATTGCTGCTAATCCCTTTAAAACAGTAAACTACGATCCACCAAGACAATCATCAGCCTGCATTACCAGATTTAGTACATCGGTATTGTAGGCTGATTTCGTTTCAGCCATCATGTCTGCACGCGTTAGCATCACAATTCAACAACGAAACGCCCAAGTATAATTTTCGCCCAAACATTGATTTTCGAATCTGCGAATTCGGCGATAATTCGAACAAAACATCCTCGCGCCATTACAAAAAAGGGTAATTTTTGAAGTTTCATAGGATTTCCCGATAAATATTCCAAAACTGACACGGGGTATCCACCTATTGCAAAAGACGTCAGGGATGGTAACCACCAAGTAACCCGGGGCAATAATAAAAAGACACTAATTGTGAAAATATTCTCTAAGTTGTATAATCAATTTACGGGATTATTTTTCTATTATTATTATCGAATAATCATTCGTCTCCTACCGGAGCGACTAGTTTTACAAAGATTGATTTCTATGTTAATTCATGGAGGTTAAAATGGTAAGACCCTTTTCTGTTTACCTGGTAATTGCATCCACCTTACTAATGCTTGTTGGATTATTCTTACCCGCGGGAAGAGGTTTGACAGTTCTAGAGTTTGGAAACGGGCAAGTTACTGAAGTCGGCCAACTACAGGCGGAGGAAATGGGGTGTGCTCCCGACACTAATCAAACAGCGAACGCCGTAAGGCCAGTCTTTTTAACAAAATTCGAATCCTTTTTCAGTACAACCGGTGTTTTATGTGGAAAGAGTTCGCTTTCGATGCTACTAACAGGGAAATATTTGTGGGCGAATATACTGTTAATTATTCCCCTTTTTCTATCCGGTTATGCCATTTTTAGGTTATTTATTCAACCATATGCGCGCAACCACGATCGAAATCTCATGTTGCTAAGTGGCTTATTAAGTCTTATGGCGCTTTCCGCATGGTGGGGATTCTGGGTAAAATTTCGGGCCTATCCTGGAGTAGGATTCTGGATAACCTTCATCGGGGCAATTATGCTATTTGTTGCCGGTCTGATTGCGCCACAAATTGATGCGTTCAAAGAACGTCACCACCCACACCAGGCCTGAGAATTTTGCTTCATGCCACTAAACCGCTTAGACTGCCTACTCTCCAGTCAATAATTTAATTCGCTCCCGGGGTGACAACCTCTCGTCGTCCATGAGAATAGATTTCAATTCATACATTTCATCTCGGATTGCAGCTGCTTTTTCAAATTGTAGATTCTTTGCAGCCTCTTTCATTTGTTTTTCCAGCTCTAAGACCACTGCTTCGAGTTCTTTTCGGTTGGCAGCATCCGCCTTCTTTCCAGAACGGTACGTACCTTTTTCCTCTCCAACAGCCATTGCTCGTTCACGCCCTTCCACCGAGAGAGAATCAGTAATATCGCGAATTGCCTTGTGAATACTAACTGGCACAATCCCATGGTCTAAATTATATTTTGTTTGCTTTGCCCGGCGGCGATTTGTTTCGTCGAGTGCGAATTTCATCGAATCGGTCATCCGATCCGCGTACATAATTACCTTACCGTTTGAATGTCGCGCAGCCCGGCCAATTGTCTGGATAAGTGCAGTACCAGACCTCAAAAACCCTTCTTTGTCCGCATCGAGAATTGCTACCAATGATACTTCGGGCAAATCGAGCCCTTCTCGAAGAAGATTAATCCCAACAATAACATCATGGATCCCTAATCGTAAGTCTCTTAAAATGGCTATACGCTCCAAGGTTTCGACTTCGGAGTGAAGATAGTGAACTTTAATTCCAAGCTCTTTTAAATAATCCGCCAAATCTTCAGACATGCGTTTCGTTAAAGTTGTAACCAGAATTCGTTCTTTTTTTTCTACCCGGAGACGTATTTCCGCAACTAAATCATCCACCTGACCCTGACTTGGTCGAACATCCACGATTGGGTCAACCAATCCAGTTGGGCGAATAATTTGCTCGGCAACTTGTTCTGCGCGTTCCATTTCATAAGGTCCGGGAGTTGCAGAAGTATAGATAGTATTGCCCATTACATTCTCAAACTCCGAAAATTTTAGAGGACGATTGTCCATAGCACTCGGAAGGCGAAAACCATATTCAACAAGAGTTTCTTTGCGTGATCGATCTCCGTTATACATACCTCTAATTTGAGGTACTGTCATATGGCTTTCATCAATCACAAGCAAATAATCTGATGGCAAAAAATCAATCAAAGTCCAGGGTGGGGTTCCTTGGGCGCGCCTGTCTAGATGCCGCGAATAATTTTCGATACCAGAACAATAACCTACCTCTTTGAGCATCTCCAGATCATACCGAGCACGCTGCTCGATCCTCTGAGCCTCCAAAAGTTTCCCCTGCTCATTAAATAGTTTTACCCGATCAGCCAACTCGGATTCTATATCGACAATTGCTTCTTTTAATAAATCCCCTGGCGCCAGGTAATGCTTAGCCGGATAAATGGATATCTCATCAGGTTCAGAATATATCTCGCCGGTTAACGGATTAAACTCCATAATACGTTCTACTTCGTCCCCAAAAAAGCCTACTTTATAACCGCGATTATCCTGGTAAGCTGGGATAATTTCCAGGGTGTCACCTCGCACTCGAAACAAACCAGAGCGAAGCTCCATATCGTTCCGTTGGTACTGACTTTCTACTAATTGACGGATAAGCGCATTTCGACGATAAATTTCACCTTTTCGGAGAGTTACTGTTCCCTTTCCAAATTCTTCAGGATTACCCAGCCCATAGATGCAGGATACAGATGCAACAATAATGACATCTTTGCGAGATATTAGTGAAGTTGTCGCTGCCAGTCGAAGACGTTCAATCTCTTCGTTAATTTGGGTTTCTTTTTCAATATAAAGATCGTTTCGAGGCACATAGGCTTCTGGCTGATAATAGTCGTAATACGAAACAAAGTATTCAACCGCATTTTCTGGAAAGAATTCCCGAAATTCCGAATACAGCTGTGCCGCAAGCGTCTTATTATGAGCCATAATAAGTGCCGGCTTCTGTAATTGTTGAATAATAGATGCAATCGTAAATGTTTTACCAGTAGCAGTGGCACCCAACAGCACTTGATGTTTCATACCACGATTCACGCCATCAACGAGCTGACGGATCGCTTCTGGCTGGTCACCGGTCGGAATAAAAGGGGCTTGAAGTTTAAATTCCATAAATTAGGGGGGTGGTTTAAAAAAGGAAAAGAGAATCGAGACGAACAAGAGTTCTATTTTACTCTAATTAGTGTGAAATAGCCAGTTTAAAATCATTTTATCCAAAAAACTACACCGAGTATTACAAATCTACATGACTAATCGACCAATTTTCAGGAATTGCCCACGCTTTCCACCTATCAATTTTTTATTAAACCCAAACTATTGATTGTAATTTTTATCACAAAAACCTATAATAAATATAATAAGTTATTCAGCTCGGTTTTATTATCGGCCGTTTATTCGCTAAATTTTTCAAATATAAACCAACAGTTTCCGGACAAACCGGTCAATTTCCCAGAGTTGCTCCTTACAAAGGAGGGGCTATGGCAACAAAAATAAATACCGACCAACAAGGGGCTGGGTTACGCAAACAAGAAGATCTGACTCTTCTTAATGAAGTAAGCATTGCGACCGCGGGGGTTTCACGCCTAGAAATGTGTATTCAGTGCGGTTCCTGCGGAGGTTCTTGCCCTTCCGCAGCAGATATGGATCACACACCGCGCATGTTGTTCGCGATGTTGCGAGCAGGAATGCGCGACGAGGTCCTTCACAGCAACACCCCTTGGATTTGTGTCTCCTGTTATCACTGTGTAGTTCGTTGCCCGCAAAAAGTCCACATACCAGACGTCATGTACACTCTGAAAGGAATGGCAATTACAGCCAAGCTCTACATAGACTCAAATGCACCAGATTTTTCTCAATCTTTCGTGGGGTTTATAGAAAATTACGGCCGGAGCTTTGAATTTGGGCTAGCAACTCGCCATTACTTAAAACATTATCCACTGCGCTTACCCGGAATGGCTACTATGGGGCTAGGAATGCTTACATCAGATCGTATGAAGGTAATTCCAAAACGAATTAAAAATATGGATCAACTCAAATCCATACTCAATAAAGCAAAGTCCCTGGAGCTGAAATCATGAATACGTACATATTTTACCCGGGATGTTCGATGGAAGGCAGCGCCAAAGCATATTACGATTCTCTTAAAGCCATCAAAGACGTGCTCGGAATGAGCTTAAAGGAAATTGATGATTGGAATTGCTGTGGTGCTACCGAGTATGTAAGTATGAACCTGATCCCAGCCTATTCTTTGATTGCTCGTAATCTGGCGTTGGCTGCAAACCAGAGCGATAGCTCCAAGACTTTACTTGCTCCATGCTCAGCATGCTACCTGAATTTGGAGAAAGCAGATTACTACATGTCAGAACGACCATCTCTTGGGCTAAAAGTGAATGAAGCACTGGCAGCAGGCGGGCTACATTACGATCCAGGCTCAATCCAAATTCGCCACTTGTTGGATGTCATCATCAACGATATCGGATTGGATTTCATAAAAAGTAAAGTAACAAACCCATTAACTGGTTTGCGTATTGCGCCGTATTTGGGCTGCATGGTACCCCGTCCAGACTATCAACATCGCTGGTCTGACTATGAACAGCCTACAGAGTTAGACGATGTATTAAAAGTCCTCGGCGCAGACGTGATCGATTTTCCTCTCAAGACTAACTGTTGTGGTGGGCATATGACTCAGATCGGCCCAGAAACTGCGTATGAGCTTATTCGCCGATTGATTTCATCTGCAGAAGAAAACAATGCGCACATTATGGTAACAGTCTGTCCAATGTGTCAAATGAATTTGGATGCCTACCAGAGTGAAACCAACCGCTATTTTGGTACTAATTACCACATGCCAATTGTTTTCTTCACTCAATTGATGGCCCTCGCATTCGGAAAAAGTCCTCAAGAAGCCGGATTTGGGATGGAATTAACCAATGCCCGTGACGCTTTGGCCAAGATCGGGATTGAAACTCCCATCCCAACTGTAAAAGCTAGTCCGAAACAAAACGGTCTACCGATGCCCATTCGTAAGCATAAAAAATATGCTAGCGGTCAGGAAGCCAGCGAATAGGAGAGTAACATGACTGACAACACTCCACCCAAACCCAAAATAGGCGTTTACGTGTGCCATTGTGGCACGAACATTTCTTCAATGGTAGATGTAGAAAAAGTAAAGGAGTGGGCACAGGAACGACTCGGCGCAGAGGGGGTCGTTATTTCACGTGATTATAAATTCATGTGCTCAAGCCTCGGGCAGGAATTGATTGAAAAAGATATCGCTGCACTCGGCCTTGACCGTGTGGTTGTTGCAGCTTGCTCACCTCACTTGCACGAAAAGACTTTTCGCACCGCGGCAGAACGATCAGGTTTAAATCCATATCTAACCGAATTGGTATCCATTCGAGAACAAGTATCCTGGGTACATACAGATAAAATTATTGCTACCGAAAAAGCCAAAGCCCTCATTGCCGGCACAGTGAAACGGATCGCATACAATGAAGCACTAGAAAAACTAAAAGTTCCAATAAACCCCAATACAATGGTTGTAGGAGGTGGGATTGCCGGTATTCAAGCCGCCCTCGAAATCGCCAATGCTGGCTTTCATGTTTACCTCGTGGAACGCGAACCTTCCATCGGTGGGCATATGGCTCAATTCGATAAGACGTTTCCCACGCTGGACTGCTCAGCTTGTATCCTTACACCTCGCATGGTGGAAGCTGGGACACATCCAAATATTACTTTGCTAACCTGGAGTGAAGTTACTGGTGTTGCGGGCTTTGTAGGATGCTTTAATGTCACTATCAGGAAAAAAGCACGCTACATTAATGAAAAGGATTGCACAGGTTGTGGAATATGCTGGGAAAAGTGTCCCAAAAAAGTAATAGATGATGTCTATGAAGCGGGGCTAGGGTATCGAAAAGCTGTATACACATCCTTCGCCCAGGCCGTACCAAAATATCCAGTGATAGATCGAGCTAACTGCACTTATTTTCAAAAAGGCACATGCAAAGCCTGCGAAAAATTCTGCCCGACAAACTCGATAAATTTTGACCAACAGGATGAATTTATTACCATAGAAGTTGGTAATATTATTTTAGCCACCGGCTATGACCTGTTTGATGCTGGTCGCATAAGTAATTATGGCTACGGCAGATTGCGTAATGTTTTCACCAGCCTGGAATTCGAACGTCTTTCAAATGCATCAGGTCCAACCTCTGGAGAAATTACGCTCAGGGATGGCAAAACACCTCCCCAAACAGTTGGAATTATTCACTGCGTTGGTTCGCGTGATAAAAATTATAACAACTACTGTTCGACTATCTGCTGTATGCAAAGTCTCAAGTTTGCCCACCTCGTAAAAGAACGTACCGGTGCGGATGTCTATGAATTTTATATTGATATGAGAACAGCAGCAAAATCCTACGATGAATTTTACCAACGGGTCATGGAAGAAGGCACCCTATTTGTACGGGGAAAAGTTGCAGAAATAACCGATGCTGCCCGCGCTCCCCATGAAAAAGGGAAACTTATCATACAGGTGGAAGACACACTCATCGGCAAGCAACGCCGCATCCCAGTAGATATGGTGATTTTATCAAATGGCATGGAGCCGCGATATGACGCAAAGGAAACCGGCAAGTTATTCGGAATATCATGCTCAACGGATGGCTGGTTCATGGAACGTCATCCCAAACTTGATCCAATCTCAACAATGACAGAAGGTATTTTTATTGCTGGTTGCGCCACAGGGCCAAAAGATATTCCGGCTTCCGTTTCCCAAGGAGCTGCTGCAGCCGCCCGAGTATTGGATAAAATCCTCCAAAAAGAAGTTGAGCTCGAACCTATTCGCGCTAGCGTGAATGAATTAATCTGTTCAGGATGCCGTATTTGCAATAATATCTGCCCCTTCAATGCCATTACATATATCGGAAATCTTGCTGTCACCCGCATCAACCCGGCGCTTTGTCAGGGATGTGGCACTTGTGTGGCTGCTTGCCCAGCAGGAGCCATCAATGGCACTGGTTTCAGCAATGAACAAATATTCGCCCAAATTGAAGGCATCTTAATGGGTACATAGGAGGACGGCATGAGTGAACAATTCGAACCCGTCATCGTAGGCTTCACGTGCAACTGGTGTTCATACCGAGCAGCTGATACTGCCGGAACAGCACGTATAAAATATGCACCAAACATCCGGCTTATACGTCTCATGTGTTCAGGACGTCTGGATCCTGCGTTTGTATTAAAAGCATTAGCCGGGGGTGCTGATGGTGTCATGATCACTGGTTGCCATCCAGGAGATTGCCATTACATTGAACAAAATTACAAAGCTTTGCGACGGTTTTTACTACTTCGGCGCACACTCAAAGGTCTTGGTGTTGAAGGTGAACGTATCAAACTGATTTGGGCTAGTGCAGCTGAAGGTTTAAAATTGGCACATGAGATTTCTCAATTTGTTGAGGAGGTTCGTGCGCTGGGACCTTTGAACTGGCCACATTGGAAAGATGAGATGGTTTTATCCAATTCAGGAAAGGAGGTGACATGAGTGGCAAGCCAAAGTTCGCAATGTATTGGGCAGCGTCATGCGGCGGATGCGAAATTGCCGTTCTTAATATTCACGAAAAGATTCTGGATATTGATGCCAATTTCGAGATTGCATTCTGGCCTGTCGCAATGGACGCAAAATATAAAGACGTCGAAGCCATGGAAGACGGTTCAATTTTTTTGACTTTTTTTAACGGAAGCATGCGCAATAATGAAAATGAAAAAATTGCTCACCTGCTCCGCCGTAAATCAAAAATCATGGTTGCTTTCGGCTCGTGTGCAATCGAGGGTTGTATTCCCGGATTAGCAAACTTATTTTCCGCCAATGAAATTCTCGATATTGCCTTTCATACCATCACAACTGATAACCCGATCAATATAATTCCGCAATCTACAACCGAAGTTCCCGAAGGAACACTAACAATTCCAACATTAAATTCGAGGGTAAAAACACTTGCTCAGGTTGTGGAAGTCGATTACTTTATGCCCGGATGCCCTCCGGAATCCCATCAAATTGCCACAGTAATTGACCTGATCATCGAAGTCTTGCATGGCAAAGCTAATTTACCTCCGAAAGGATCAGTTATTGGCGCTGGTCAATCCACCGTCTGCGATGAATGCCCTCGAACGCGAAACATCAAGTTAATAAAAACATTCCGCCGAATCCAAGAAGTTGCCCCGCTCGATCCCTTCCTTTGCGTACTAGAACAAGGCGTGCCGTGCAATGGTCCGGCAACTCGTTCTGGTTGTGATGCACGTTGCCCACGAGTGGGGGCACAATGCATTGGGTGCTATGGGCCTGCTGAAGGCGTCTCCGATTATGGGGCGCGTCTGGTGAGCGCCTTTGCCTCAGTATTCGAAGCAAAAGAACCGCAAGAAATTGAAGCCATTCTTGATAGTATTCCCGACCCAACTGGACAGTTTTATCGTTTCAACCTGGCTAATTCATTACTCCGCGCAGGTACTTCTAACTGGAAAAAGAACGGGTATTAGGAGGCTAAATGGCAACCACAAACCGAATTACCATCGATCCGATTACACGTCTTGAGGGCCATGGCAAGATAGATATTTTTTTGGATGCAAATGGTAATGTTTCCAATTCCTACTTTCAGATTCCTGAATTGCGGGGTTTTGAAAGATTTTGCGTTGGCCGCCCCGTGGAAGAAATGCCGTTATTGACAAATCGCATATGCGGAGTTTGCCCAGAAGCCCACCATATGGCAGCTGCCAAGGCAGCAGATGCCGTCTATCATGTTGACCCACCACGTACAGCAAAATTACTCAGAGAACTGCTCTATATGGCATTCTATGCCACTGACCATACCACGCACTTTTATGCCCTTGGCGGTCCAGATTTTATCATCGGACCGGAAGCTCCCGTTGCGGAAAGAAACATCCTGGGAGTAATCCACAAAGTCGGGCTGGAAATTGGCAGCAAAGTTATTCAGATGCGTAAATATGGCCATGCAGTAATTGAAATAATTGGTGGGCGCAAGATCCACCCCGCTACATCCATTCCTGGCGGAATAACCAAAATTCTATCCGAAGAAGAGCGCAAACAGATTGAAGAAATGGGAAGGTGGGCAATTGACTTCGCGTTGTTCAGTCTTCAAACCTTCAAAGACATTATTCTCGCAAACCAAAAATATCTGGATTTAATTCTAGGCGATATCTATACGCATCGCACCTATTATATGGGGCTGGTCGATGAAAATAATCGAGTTAATTTCTACGATGGAAAGGTTCGTGTTGTCGACCCAGATGGTAAAGAATTCGTCAAATATGAGCCAAAAGACTATTACAATCATATTGCCGAACACGTTGAACCCTGGTCCTATCTAAAATTCCCCTACCTTAAGCAAGTAGGCTGGAAGGGATTTGTCGAGGGAAAAGATTCAGGTGTATATATGGCCACACCTTTATCGCGCCTCAATGCATCAAATGGGATGAGCACATCCCGAGCACAGGCTGCTTACGAAGAATTTTATACCACTCTGGGAGGAAAACCTGTCCATCAACGCCTTGCCACCCACTGGGCACGCCTGATTGAACTGCTTTACGCTGCTGAACGCTGGGTAGAACTTGCCACCGATCCAGATATCACATCGCAGAATGTTCATAAGATTCCAACTGAAATACCAACTGAAGGCGTTGGTATAGTTGAGGCGCCGAGAGGCACATTGACCCATCATTACACAACCGATGAACGCGGTCTATTAACAAAGATTAATCTAATCGTTGGCACAACAAATAATTACGCCCCAATCCAAATGTCGACAAATAAAGCTGCGCGAAGTTTAATCAAGGACGGCAAAGCTACGGAAGGTCTATTGAACATGGTTGAGATGGCTTTCCGCGTTTACGATCCTTGCTTCGGGTGCGCTACTCACTCTTTACCCGGACAAATGCCCCTTGAAATAAAAATTTATGACCACAATGGAAAAATCACTGAAATTATCAAGCAATTTACAGACTAAACACCCCGGACTTACGGAGCCAAAGGCGATAATTCCAACACTATGAAAATCCTGATTGCCGGTCTCGGAAATCCAATCCTCGGCGATGATGGGGTTGGCTGGGTCATCGCTCGAAAAGTTGCCCAAATACTCAATTCATCCGATCAAAGCATTACAGTGGAATGTTTCAGCCTGGCTGGTATTTCCCTGATGGAACAAATGATTGGGTTTGATCGTGTAATCTTGATTGATTCATTCAACTCCAACCAACTCATTGAGGGTGGCATCACTTCATTTGCCCTGGACAGCCTGGCTGATCTCACTTGGGGGCATAGCGCTTCAGCTCACGACCTGTCAATAAAAAATGCGCTAGCCTTGGGCCGTAAACTGATCCCCAATATTCCTGATGACAGGAATGTGTTCATTGTAGCCATTGAAGCCCGTCATGTTTTTGAATTTGGAGAAACTTTGACACCCGAAATTGAAGCTGCTGTACCGATGGCAATTCAAGAAGTTTTCAAGTTATTGGGTGCCATTACGGGACGGAAATTACCAATCGAAGGTTACTGGAATCCTGTAGTAAATTAGAATCTGGGAAATTGGGCATTCAGGACCTCAGCCTTATAATTTTCGTCCTGTAAATACCATCCTGCTCTATTATTCTTTCAGAAAACTTCCCTATTTCTTGTTTAATTCCATTTTCTCAAGGTCTATCAGTTGTAAATCCAACGCGCCGACAGATATTTGGATTTCGCGAATGGACATCGCCAAAGCAATTGCCATTAAAATCAGACTGGCTACAAATACCCACTTACCAATCTCCACCCAGCCGACAAATAAAACCAGCATGCAAATTACGCATAATAATAGGCTTGAAGCCCCAAAGGCTTGCATATCCCGGATAAGGTTTATCCGATAGCGAATATTGGAAATTTGCCCTAACAAAACTGCATCAGGGTCAGATTTATAGTTGGCATGCAACTGGCGAACTAAATTTGCCAATGCCAAAAAACGGTTGGTAAACGCCAGCAACAATAATGAAATTGCTGGAAATAAGAGTGCAGGGGTTGTGATACTTATATCCATGAGATTTCTCCTATAAAAAACCTTATTTACCGACATGACACTTAAATAAAAACCCGGATGATAAATAACCATCATCCGGGTTTTTATCATTTCGCCATTGGTGCTACAGCATCAATCGAAGTGGCTCTTCAAGATAATGGGCAACGGCTTGCATAAACTGCGCCGCTTCCGCCCCATCACTAATTCGATGATCAACTGAGATTGTGCATTTCATCCTGTTGCCAATTTTTATCTGCCCATTTTCGACTACTGGCATCTCACGAGAAGAACCGATTGCCAAAATTGCTGCTTCAGGAGGGTTGATAATTGCGGTGAAGTTTTCGACGTCGTACATTCCCAAATTACTGGTGGAAAAAGTAGACCCATCAACATCTTCCGGCTTTATCTTCCCATCTCTTGCCCGAGCAGCCATATTTTTGATTTCCATCGAGATTTGCCCGAGGTGTTTTTGATCAGTATTCTTT
This sequence comes from uncultured Anaerolineae bacterium, assembly GCA_903854805.1. Next base: position 19,979 of record CAINXK010000294.1, on the reverse strand, counting down.
ATAACAACGGTAAGCAAACCACCAGGAACCGTCACTGCTACACCAACGTTTACCGCTCCATACTGCACGATCTCGGTTCCATGCAAAGTTGAATTCAGGTTAGGGAATTGCCTTAGTGCTAATGCAACGGCCTTGATAATAAAATCATTGACGGAAATCTTTTGACCTTCCGGGAGTAAACCGTTGATCTGCTTACGAAGTTCAATCAACTTGTCCATTTTATATTCATGCGAAACATAAAAATGCGGCGATGTTTGTTTTGATTCGACCAAACGACGACCAATCGCCTGTCGAAGTTTACTAGTTTGAATAGTCTCATCCGAATAAGCACTTCTAGTAGTCGAGGCCGAAGGAGAAATTCCAATTGATGGTTTGTCAGCTGATAAGAGCACTGAGCTTGGCAAATTCTCTGACTTTGCAATTTGGAGCGAAGCTTCAATATCCCTGCGAACTATCCGTCCACCAGGTCCCGTTCCTGTTATCTGCGCAAGATCGACGCGAGAATTTTTTGCTACCTTTCTTGCCAAAGGTGATGCTTTTACTGGGCCGGCAACAACAGTTTCGATCTTTTTATCAACTCCAGAACTGGACTGGAGAGTAGTGGCAACTTCTGCCGGGTGCAAGTCAACACTCGGCAGCGTGGTTGCCGAAGAACCAAAGCCATCATCAATTTTCTCGTCAAGCGTGCCAATAATAGCTATTGCCGCACCAACCGGTATTGAATCGCCCTGACTTGCAAACAATTTCCGAACTACACCACCCGCCGAAGACTCGACTTCGACTGTCGCCTTGTCAGTTTCGATTTCAGCGAGAACATCACCTTTATCAATACTGTCACCCTCGTTTTTTACCCAGCGCACCAAAATACCTTCGCGCATATCAAAACCGAGCTTGGGCATAGAAATAATCTCAGACATTATTTCAGTACCTCCTTAACTGCGGCAATCACATCGTCAACCTGTGGAAGTGCAGCCTGCTCAAGCGTCCGATTGTAAGGCAGAGGGACTTCCTTCTGAGCCACACGTTTAATTGGAGCATCGATGTAATCAAACGCTTCCTCGTAGATTCTGGCCACGATTTCGCTACCAACACCATACGATTTCCAACCTTCTTCCACGATTACAGCACGGTTGGTCTTTCTAAACGATTCCAATACAGGACCCATATCCAAGGGACGCAGACACCGCAAGTCTACAATTTCAATCTGAATACCTTCTTTTGCAAGTTCATCTGCGGCTTTCATAGAAAGCTCAAGACCCTTTGAATAGGTAACCACTGTCACATCTTTTCCTTCTCGCTGGACCTTCGACTTACCGATTGGGATAAGATATTCGCCATCAGGAACTTCGCCCCGCGTCTGGTACATCGTAGCGTGTTCAATAAACAATATCGGATCTTGTGACCGAATTGCAGACTTCAAAAGCCCTTTCGCGTCAGCCGGGGTACCTGGAGCAATCACCTTAAGACCCGGGAAATGCGCAAAAATAGCATCTGGGGTCTGGGAGTGTGTAGCACCCAACTGGCGGCCACCGCCACCTACCGCTCGAATAACCAATGGCAATTCAAATTGACCGCCAAACATGTAATGCAATTTGGCCGCCTGATTTACGATGAAGTCCATCGCTGAGAAAGCAAAGTTGATGGTCATCAACTCAGCGATCGGTCGTTGCCCAACCATAGCAGCGCCAATCGCGCCACCCAAGATGGCGTTCTCTGCAATTGGAGTATCCTTCACCCGCTCTGGTCCGTACTTGTCATAAAAACCTTTCGTAACGGCATAAGAACCACCCCAAACACCAACTTCTTCACCCATGATAAAAACTGACGGATCACGATCCATTTCTTCCATTAAAGCCTGGGAGATTGCTTCTCGCATAGTTATCTTAGCCATTTCAATCCCTAATCCACATCTGCATAAATATCTTTGAACAATTCATCCAACCCAGGTTCAGGGCTGGCTTCTGCAAACTCAACTGACTTTGCAATTTCAGATTCCACTCTTGTGTCAATCGCATCCAGCGTAGATTGAGAAATATTTTGCTGGATAAGGGATTTATGTAAAATTCCAATAGGATCACTCTCTTCCCATTTTTTGACTTCATCCTGCTTGCGGTATCTTTCAGGATCGCCCATCGAATGCCCTCGGAAGCGATATGTCATTATTTCTAACAAAAACGGCTCTTGCTTGGTCCGCACATGCTCAATCGCTTTTTGAGAGGCCTCATAAACTTTCATCACATCCATTCCGTCAACACGATCATTCGCCATACCATAACCTTCGGCCTTCTGACGAATCTGGGATACGGCAGATGCCCTATCTACGGCAGTGCCCATACCGTATTGGTTGTTCTCACAAACCCATAGAACTCGCAAATTCCATGTTTTAGATAGGTTGAGTGCTTCGTGAAAGTATCCGATGTTCGTTGCGCCATCCCCAAACATACAAATTGTCACGTTATCATTTCCAGCATATTGATCACCAAGCGCAAGTCCTGAAGCAACAGGAAGGTGACCACCAACAATCGCGTGCCCGCCCCAAAAGTTTTTGGACGTATCCGCCATGTGCATCGAGCCACCTTTCCCCTTAGATGTACCGGTGATCTTGCCAAGCAGCTCGGCCATTACCGCATTCGCTGAAATACCGCAGTTAAGTGCCACTCCATGATCACGGTATGCAGTAATTACTCTGTCTCTTGGCTCGCGCGCTGCAATTAATCCGGTTGAGACAGCTTCTTGTCCAATATACAGGTGCATAAAACCACCGATCTTGCCTGCCTGGTACAATTCTGCACCACGTTCTTCAAGGCGCCGTATTAGCACCATTTCGTAATACATTTGCAGTAACTTATCTTTTTCCATTGTTCTCTCGCTCCCCCACCCATACAAAAATGGGTTAGGGTAATGTTGGATTGTGCCCATTGACGATGGACGTAATAAAAAATTGAAACACTTGCTAGTAACCTAGGTAGGTAAATCACGCTAATTATTCAATAGCAGAGAACCTATTTTATCTAATATTTGTATCTTTTTTATCAGAATTTCGCTCGTGTTTAGAAACCCATCAAAAAGGATATCGATACGTGAAATAATACCACTTCTAAACTTTTCGAACAAAGTAATTTGCTCATGCAGGACCAAAATTATCTCAATCCTGACCATTATTTTCGCTATTTATTTATATCCATTCAGCAATGATTATTTAGCAAAGCCACCCAGCTAACTAATAATCATTAAGTTGCCAAAAAAAATAAGATGCCCTCAGTATAATTGTATAATGATAAACATCTTCTCATTAAGAAAGAAGATGTTTATCGAATTAGGAAAAAACCGATACCAAGTCAACCCATCTCGTTCGTTAAGTGTGCTTGCCTGTCGCTCCATGTGAATTGTTCACTTTGTCACTATGAGCGATTGATTCTGCTTTCGTTAGCCAGCCATTACTCGAAGCCAGCCAACCGATAAAAACCATCACAAAAAACAATGCCAGAGCAACCCAAACATAGCCACCAACTCCCCCCAGATCCCCACCCTCTTCAAGTAATCGAATTGCATACATTTTTAGCCTCCATGATTTGTGAATATTGAACTATACGATAAGAAATCCAAAATGTCAAAGAAATTACGAATCGCGGTTTGCTTATCCAAATGATATGACCCCACGATATCTCTTTAGGAATTCGCGACACAAACATCTCATTTTAATACACTCTTTCGGTAAATTCCGAAGAACTTTATTAAAAAGAACTCTCTTTGGTTCCGCTTCAAATCGACAGAACGGGTAAAATTGAATTCATGAATGAAACACCTCCAGTAGCAATTGAGCTTACAAAACTAAATGTTCCTCACCAAATATTCAACCACTCAGGAACGATTAAATCTCTCGATCAGGCAGCTGCAGAGAGAGGCCAGGTGCCTGACCAGGTAGTACGAAGCATTCTTTTTCGTACTAGCGAGAACAATTTTGTGATGGTCCTGGTAACAGGCCCACTTCAAATCTCCTGGCAAAAACTAAGAGCATATTTAGGTCAATCCAGACTTACTCTCGCTACCGAGGAAGAAGTACTCTTAATTACTGGATACCGAGTTGGCGCAGTTTCGCCATACGGACTTCCTCACCCCGTCCGAATTCTTGCGGACAAAAATGTATTCGCCCATTCTCAAATCTCCATTGGCTCTGGCCAACGCGGAACTGCAATTATCCTGAATTCAGGCGATCTACTCAGTTCACTTGAAAACATCGAAATTGCAACCTTTGTCGACCATCAATAGATCCGTAAACATTTAATAGTGAACTACTCAAGGCAAATTTAAATATGAAATTCGCTCAAGCCATTGCTATAGACCAATTGTTGGAGAACCTCCCTGAATATTACACAACATTTGATCGCGATTTGGTAAAACGCGCATATAATGTCGCGGAAAAAGCACACTCCGAACAGAAGCGACAATCGGGCGAACCCTATATAAACCACTGCGTCGCAGTAGCTGCCATACTTTCTGATATGAGAATGCCAGCCGAAGTTCTGGCTGCGGGTTTGTTGCACGACACAGTCGAAGATACTGAAATTACTCTTAAGGACTTACGTGAACAATTTGGCGATGTCATCACAAACCTCGTGGATGGTGTTACCAAACTTGATAGCCTGCCACGAGTCTCACGTAGCGATCAATTGGGTGGGGTTGAAGAACCAATCATTCCGACACCTGAACAAGTTTCTAAACGTAAAAAACAAATTGCTATCGAAGCAATACGAAAAACATTTTTAGCTATGAATGATGATGTACGCGTAGTGTTAATTAAACTCGCGGACCGCCTTCACAATATGCGCACCTTGGGATTTACCAAACCCGAAAAACAAAAAAGGATAGCCCAGGAAACTCTCGATATCCACGCGCCGCTAGCCAATCGTCTGGGAATTTGGCAAATAAAATGGGAGCTCGAAGATCTATCTCTGCGATATGTAAATCCCGAAAAATATAAAGAAATTGCGGAGCAAATCTCCGATCGGCGCAGTGTACGCGAAGATCAAATCATCGAAATTATCGAACACTTATCCAAGGTCTTGTCTCAGGCTGGAATAAAAGTAGATATTACTGGACGCCCAAAACACATTTACTCTATTTACAAAAAGATGATGAAAAAAGGGAAAACCTTCGAAATGGTACGAGACCTTCGAGGGGTACGCTTGATGGTGCCTGATATTCCGGCTTGTTACGCATCCTTAGGCATAATACACAACCATTGGCGCCCGATACCGGGCGAATTTGATGATTACATTGCCGCGCCAAAGGACAATTTCTATCAATCTCTACATACCGCCGTAATTTACGACGATGGTAAACCTCTCGAAGTACAGATCCGGACCGCGGAAATGCACCAGAACTCCGAGTTTGGGATCGCTGCGCATTGGCGATACAAGGAAGGCGGAAGTAAGCACGACTCGAAATACGAACAGCACATTCTATGGCTTCGTTCAATGATGGAATGGAATCAAGATGTGAACGATGCTCAGGAATTCGTCGACACCATGAAGTCAGACGTTTTCGAAGATCGCGTGTACGTATTTACGCCAAAAGGCGATATCATCGATCTTCCAGCCGGATCTACCCCCATCGATTTCGCCTACCATGTACATACAGACATTGGTCACCGGTGCCGCGGAGCAAAAATTGACGGAAAGCTTGTTCCACTCGATCATGTTTTTAAAACTGGCGAACGTGTCGAAATTCTCACATCAAAACACGGGGGACCCAGCCGAGATTGGCTAAATTCCAGTCTGAGCTTGGTAAAAACACAAAGAGCTCGCTCGAAGATCAAAGCCTGGTTTAAAAAAGAAGACCACGAACAAAATCTTTCACAAGGCCGTACGATGCTCGAGAAGGAGCTTCGCCGGCTCGGTCTGAGTGATATTAACCTTGAGAATCTTGCCCGGCAAATTGACAATAAAAGCCCCGACGAAATGTTCGAAGACCTAGGTTGTGGCGATTTGTCTATGAGTCAGATCATAAATCTGATTTCTGAACAAGAAATGCCGCTCGAAGACGAAATTGTCCCTTCGTCCCCCAAAGCCAGTAATACAACAACAGAATCTGTTGCAGTGGTGGGATTACGAGGTCTACTAACAACGACAGCAAAATGCTGCAATCCTATGCCCGGCGATCCAATTATTGGATACATAACCCGCGGACGTGGCGCCACCATTCACCGAATGGATTGCCCAAATATACTTCGCTCAACCGAGCGTGAACGGCTGGTAAAAGTCTCTTGGGGCAACCACGCCCGTACATACCCAGTACCCATCCGCGTAACTGCCTTTGACCGCCAGGGGCTGATGGGCGATGTCTCCAATCTCCTGACAACCGAAGGTGTAAATATCGTGGACGTAAACGTTCGCGTGGATCACGACAACATGCAAGCAGATACCGCAAATATTCGTCTAATTGTTGAAGTACGTGATATCGCCCAGTTAAGTCGTCTTCTTGCACGAATCGAAAATTTAGACAATGTTGTTGATGCTCAGCGGATTCGCGGTGGCTAAAGCATTTCAGGTATAATCCCGGCTCATTCCGAATGGTGCCCATGATCAGTGTTCAAGAAGCGCAAAATCGAATCATTTCAAATTTCAAGCGACTGGAAGGCATGTCCATTCCATTGGATGTTGCTTTAGGTCGCATATTATCCGAACCCATTTATTCAAATTCTGACCTTCCTGCATTTGATAATTCGAGTGTCGACGGTTTTGCTGTTCAGGCAGATGATATTTCTTTGGCGACAGAAAACAATCCAGTTACACTAAAGGTTATCGCTGATATTCCGGCAGGAAGCTCGCCAAAGATTGTGCTTAAAAACGGTCAAACAGCACGGATTATGACTGGCGCACCTATTCCAACTGGCGCAAATGCGGTGGTAATGGTTGAAGATACTCAATCCCACCAAATTGCGGTTGGAAGTACCGCTCCAGACGCGGTTACTTTAACCAAGGATATTGCGATTGGTGAAAATATCCGCCGGATTGGATTGGACATAACTTTCCAACAGAAAATTCTAAATGACGGCAGAATGTTACGGGCTCAAGACATTGGCATATTGGCTATGCTTGGTTATTCAACGGTGCGAGTCAGCAGAAAAACCAAAATTGCGCTTATATCAACTGGGGATGAACTAGTTCCACTTACTTTGCCGCTCACACCAGGAAAAATCTATGATTCGAATACCTACATGTTGGCTGCGCTCGCTGAAAAAGCAGGGTGCGAAGTAAGCAATATCGGGACAGCTGCCGATCGTTACGATGCAGTAGATAAACTTTTATCACAAGCAGCGAAAACTAAACCAGATTTAATTATCTCTTCCGCAGGCGTCAGTGCCGGGGCTTTCGACTATGTCAAAGATGTTGTAGGGTCATCAGGTTCGATAAATTTTTGGAAAGTTAATATGCGACCGGGGAAACCCCTCGCGTTCGGGTCTTATCGCAATATTCCTTTTTTGGGGCTTCCCGGTAACCCGGTATCTTCCTTTGTAAGTTTTTTAGTCTTTGTTCAACCCGTTCTTGAACTGCTTTCAGGAGTGACAACGAAAGAAAATCCACAGGTAAAAGTTACTCTATCAGAAAGCATCGAATCGGATGGACGCGAAAGTTACTTGCGCGCTGTAATCAGAAAAGAAAACGGTAAACTCTTTGCAACTTTAACCGGACACCAGGGATCAGGAAATTTAATTTCTTTAGTACGTGCAAATGCTTTACTAATTATTCCCTCTGGTGTAAAATTTTGCCCGCCCGGAACAGAAGTTGATGCGTGGATTCTGGAGAATTAATATGGATAAGAAGCTATATTGGATTTCAGCAGGACTTGCTATTATAGGGATTCTCGTATCTGTTTACATGACAGTATACAAATTGACGTCGAATAATTCGATGTGCCTGGGAAGTGGAGATTGTTCCACCGTCAATGCGAGTCCCTATTCTGAAGTATACGGAGTGCCTGTTGCCTTCGTAGGCGTTTTAGGCTATAGCGCAATTCTTGGGCTACTTTTATTGCAAACCCGAGGTGGCAAGTTTTTCGAACAGAACAGCATAATGGCTGTTTTTGGTCTCGCCATTACGGGTTTTGCATTTACGCTATATCTCGTTTATCTGGAAATTTACGTGATAAAAGCTCTATGTCCTTTCTGTATTACGTCACAGATAACAATGACAATTTTATTTTTAATCACAATAATCCGTCTTGTACGTCAACCGGTAAATTAGGAGGATAATATGCCACGTATTCGCTGTCATTACACAGATTGTGTATTCATCGACGACGGCTACTGCTCTGCTGCCGCAGTTGAAATTGATCCTGATACAGGCTGCGCTACTTACTCACCCGCAGATGGCGCAGTTGCCGGCGAAGAAAAATGGGATGAAGAAGAATTAGAAGAATGGGAAGAGGAAGACATCGACGAAGAAGACGATGACCTCTGGGCTGAGGATGAAGAAGAAGAAGAATAAATATTGTAGATTTCCAAAATATTAATAATAAAGAGCATCCTCTGATATTTCAAGACACAGGGATGCTCTTTTTTTTAGTAATATTTATCTTTCAGTCTAAATCATCGGAAACGATTTTTCGTAGGCATCGATGATTTTATCCCACAACAGGTTAGATTCTACATCCAGCGTTTGCCTTGCAGGTTCTTCTTCATGCCATGCAAGAGACTTGCGAACTCCTTCAGCCCAGGAGACTTTGCATTGAAAGTCTGGAACAAATTTTTTAATTTTACTATTATCAAAAACTGCACTATTGGCTTTATCACCAATTAGGCTGCCGGTGGCCGGCGGTGAATAAGCTGCTATCAAATCAGAAGGAATATGAACTATCTTGGGGGCTTTTCCGATGGCCCTACCAAGCTCTTCATAAATCTGATTCCATGTAAGAACTTCATCAGATGTAATATTAAATGCTTCGCCAATTGCATCCTTTCTGCCAAATAATCCCAGCAAACCCCTCGCAAAATCGCCATTCCACGTCAGTACCCAAAGCGAAGTGCCATCGCCGGGAACGATGATCTTCCGATCGTGCTTGATCCGATCTACGATCGTGTAGGGATTACTCCAACTGCCCATGATAAGTGGGATTTGAGAAAGTCCATATGTTAACGAAGGCCGGATTATTGTTACGGGGAAACCTTTTTTCTCATATTCAGCTATTAGTCGCCGCTCGCATTCAATTTTATCTCGAGAATACTGCCAAAATGGATTCTCCATGGGCGTTTCCTCGGTAATCACATAATGAACAGGCGGCTTTTGATACGCACTCGCCGAGCTAATGAATATAAAATGATCTGTTTTACCACTGAATAATTTTATATCCCGCTCGATATCGTCGGGCGTGTAGGCTATCCAATCAACAACAACGTCAAATTGCTGCCCTTTAATTTTTTCTGCCAGGAGTCCCTGGTCTGCATGGACATCGCCAATCAAAATTTTTGAGCCATCAGGAGCAGAATGTACAGGCGAAATTGATCGATTTAATATGGTCAGATCCATTCCACGTTCCACCGCAAGTTCCGAACAAGCAATGCTTATTAAACCAGTCCCACCAATAAATAATACTTTCATTGTCATCTCCCAAACTACATTACACATCTGACATAACAAAAATTCGATATCGCTCGATAAATTCAACCCGTCGCTCGGTCTGCAATTTATCTATACGCAATTTCAAAATGTTACCCTTCACCCATTTCAGGGATAGGCTCGAATGGATGAGGAGTTCGCTGTCTCGTCCAGAAACCTTCCATTATATAGAAAGCTAACGCAATCCAAACGATGCTAAAGCCTATTAAATGGGTTTTATCGAAAGGTTCTTTGTAAACCAAAACACCTAACAGAAATTGAATTGTAGGGGCAATGTATTGCATGATCCCAACCATTGAGAGCGGGATGCTTTGTGCGGCACTCGCGAACATTAAGAGGGGAATGGTTGTAATTAAACCAGCACCGACAAGTAAAAAATTCGTCATTCCTGAACCGCGAAGAAAAACACCACTACCAGAAATATCTGCGTAAATAAGATAGATCAAGGCTGGGATAAACAATATTCCTGTCTCAATCGTCAACCCGAATAATGAGCCAAGCGGCGATATCTTTTTCACAAGGCCATAGGTTCCAAATGAAAACGCCAATGTCAAAGCGATCCAGGGAAGTCGGCCATATGCGATTGTCAGATAAATAACACCGCACATCGCGAGAATCACTGAGAACCATTGAAACGTCCGAAGACGCTCTCGGAGGAAAATGACACCCATCAAAACACTCAAGATGGGATTGATAAAATAACCCAGGCTGGTCTCAACGATAAAATTCGCATTGACAGCCCAAACATACACCAACCAGTTAATCCCAATCAGGACCGCCGCGAACATGTAAATCAACAATACACGCCGGCTATAAGCCGCTAAACGTAATGCTTGAACCTGACCGCTAGCAAATATAAAAATCATGAGCATAATAAAGGACCATCCAATGCGATGGCCGATTAGCTGGACAGCATCCACTTCATGAAGCCATTTCCAATATATTGGAAAAAGCCCCCATGCTATATACGCCCCAAGCGCATACCAAAGCCCTTTATTCATCATTGTAATTCTCCTGTGGGTCATAGTATATCAATGAAGCTGTCGTCCTCGGGTTAATTATGACGAGAATGACTGCTTCATTATCTATTCCTATCCAGATATTGCTGTGTACCCCTTCTTTCGAACTGCCGCGAGAATCTGCTCATCGCTAACTACAGTCTCGTCGAATTCAACAACCATTCGTTGCTTATGATAACTGGCATTAACTTCTTTGACCCCAGGCAGTTCGTCTTCGATACTTTCAATCCGTAAAGCACAATTACTACAGTGCATATCCGAAACAATAAAAGTTTTCTTCATTTAGATAGCCATTTTTCTTGAGGGGTTTTTAAAATTACTTGAGATCAAAGTGAATTTCGCCTGTATACATTCCCATCGAGCAGGTAAACTTCATTACTGTACCGCTTTCCTGGGATGGAATATCAATCACAACTGTTCCATTCGCCGGCAAAAGTTTTTCGATATTTATGGAGGGTATCACAAATCCTCGTGCACATGAGTAGGTTTCTTTTGTAATCATATTCAATTGAATCGGTAGATTGGCTTTTGCATGCAGGACACGCGGAGAATACCCATCATTAGTCGCATTTAACAGAAGAACATTATTTTCTGCTGTGGCAGATTCGCCTGGCAAAATTTGTTGCTGACTTATGCCTGTACCTAACCAACTCATTATGGATGGAGCACCTGCCAAGGTGAAACCCGAATCGACCGAAACCAACCCTAGCACCAGAACAACAACAGCTACCAAACGCAAGAAGACTGATTCCATTCTCGATCCAAGTTCTGTAGCCAGGTAGGAAATGATAAAAAATATTGGGCTCGTTCCTAGCGTAAATGAAAACATCAGTCCAGCTGCTTGCCATGGATCGCCTGAACCGATCGCTACTGCCATCATTGCCTGTGTAACTCCGCAAGGGATCAGCACCGTCAAAGCACCCAAAAATAAAGGGGTGAAAATATCGTTCCCTTTGGATTTGCGCCTAATATACCGAGTAATAGATTTGGGCGGCTCGATCACAAAATAACGAAAAATCGGGTGGATATTAAGCATGCGCAGCCCATTGCCCACCATAAAAATACCAATTAAAATTAGTAATACCGCACGAGTTGTAGAATTTAGTTTGAGTGCCGACCCGATTGCGCCAAGAAAAAATCCGAGCAGGGTATAGGCGAATATTTTCGAGATCAAAAAAACCAAAATTGGTAAAGCCAACCGTGTTTTACCACGGTTGGCAATTCGCAATCGTTTTTTCCCCTGTGGGACCGGACGATTTATAACATCCTGTCCTATTTGACTCTCCAGGGAGCTCGCCAACAACCCGCCTTGCACAGCCAGGCAACTCAGACCACCCGTTGTCAAACCAGTGATGAGAGCAATAAGATATTGATTCATGGATTAACGCTTCCCGCCTTCCCAAACGATAAATGGCATATTGATAACTACCCCAGGTTGGGTCACAATTAATTTTCCTGCCGATTGCGCACTCAGGATATCATTTGCAGACTTTATTTCAAACGATTCGGTTGGAGTAGACCAGGTGACAGTGTTTAACCACCGTAAAGGACTATACCCGGGTGTTCCTGGTGGGTTATCGAAAACATCCGACTGGAAACCAAGCGGTCCGTTTCCAGCTGAACCATTTGTAAAAACGTATACATTTGCCAGAGCACTTTTGGGAACATCTGCCAGCGAAGGCACATACAGTACTGGCGACTTCATCATCCCAGTCAATTTATCTGCGATATCTGCATCAGACGCCTCTGTATGAATAAAATAGACTACCTTTCCACCTTCGAAAGCCATCCCCGCAGGTAATTCTGCTTTGGCCGGGCCACTTGCAGCCGGAGAACAAGCCGATATTAGAAACACAAACAGGAACATAACAAATAATATTTTTTTCATAGGTCTCTCCCAAAACTCGTTCGCCAAATACTGATTCACTCTGACCAACTAATTGTCTTCAGCTTACCGGATTTTTGTACTGCGCAATCGCAGGCTGTTTGAAATTACAAATACGCTACTGAATGCCATCGCACCCGCAGCCAACATAGGATTAAGATATCCAAGGGCGGCAGCAGGGATAAGGACAATATTGTAGAAAAACGCCCAGAACAGGTTTTGTTTGATTGTGCCCAGCGTTTTCCGGGAAAGATATATTGCGCGTGCAACACTCCTCAGATCACCACTAATCAGTGTTACAGGCGCAGCTGCCATTGCAACATCGGTCCCAGTGCCAATCGCCAAACCAACATCCGCTTGGGCCAAAGCCGGAGCATCATTGACACCATCACCAACCATTGCAACGATTGCACCCATTTCTTGTAACTTCTTAATTTCAGATGACTTCCCATCGGGCAACACTTCCGCAAGGACCGTTTCAATACCAACTTGCTTTGCAATTGCTTCTGCGGTTTTCTGGTTATCACCTGTTATCATAACAACTTTCAACCCCATGCGGTGTAACTCAGTAATAGCTTCCAGTGAGCCTACTTTTACTGTATCAGCAACGGCAATTATGCCACGCACCTGCCCGTCAACCGCCACAAGCATGGCTGTTTTGGCTTCTGCCTGCAAATGATCAACCGTGTTTTCAAGATTATTCATTGGGAAATTTCGAGCCTTCATCATTCGCAAATTCCCAATCGTTATCCTGTGGCCATCAACCTCTGCCTCAACTCCATGCCCGGCCTCGGCTTTAAATCCAACGAGTACCGCCAAATCCAAACCTTTATTTGTCGCCTCTGCCCAGATTGCCTCACCCAATGGATGCTCACTACCTTTTTCGACAGAGGCCGCCAAGCGTAATAACTCATTTTCTTCAAATTTTCCATCACTGATGATATCAGTTACTGCCGGCTGTCCTTTTGTAACAGTCCCAGTTTTATCAAGAACTACAATAGTAATATTGCCCGCACGCTCAAGAGCTTCACTGTTTTTAAATAAAACTCCAATTTCTGCTCCTTTTCCAGTACCGACCATTACTGCAGTCGGGGTTGCCAACCCCATCGCGCATGGGCAAGCGATTACCAAGACCGCAACCATATTTACCAACGCTCGAGTAAAAGATGTGAGATTAGAATTGATAGCCAATTGTGGTCCGAAAAAATACCAACCGATAAAAGTAAGAAGGGCGATCGCAATTACACCCGGAACAAATATCGCGGACACCTGGTCTGCTATTTTTTGGATTGGAGCTTTGCTACCCTGGGCATCTTCAACCAGTCGAACTATTTGAGCTAGCGCAGTTTCCTTACCAACCTTCGTTGCCTCGAACTTGAGAAGGCCCAGTTTGTTTATCGTTGCGCCGATAACAGGATCGCCAGGACCCTTCTCGACCGGCAAAGACTCCCCTGTCAACATGGATTCGTCAATAGCAGAACGGCCTTCTATTACCACACCATCAACTGGGATTTTCTCTCCGGGTCGGACAAGGACATAATCTCCAACCAAAACATCGTCGACAGCTATTTCAAGTTCCTGGCCATTACGCACAATCCGCGCTACTTTTGCCCGTAAACTCATAAGTTTTTTTATTGCATCACTTGTGCGGCCTTTTGCCCTAGCCTCTAAGAATTTACCCAGCCGAATCAACGTAATGATAACTGCCGCGGTCTCAAAATAGACATGACCATCCAACCAACCGAGTGTTACCGGCAGTGAGTATAAAAAAGCCACTGAAGAACCCATGGCAATCAATACATCCATGTTGGCCGATCCATTCCTCAGTGATTTATAGGCTCCAATATAATATTGCCAGCCAACATAGAATTGAACCGGAGTCGCAAGTGCCAACAACAACCAGCTAAACCACCACTGAGCGGGGTGCATCCCGCCCATCTCGATCGCCATCGCATTGTGATTCGCAACATAAAATAGTTCTGGTAAAAGACCAAAATCCTTGCTCATTGAGAGCAAAAAAAGTGGGATTGTAAAAATCATACCAATAATAAGTAATCGCCGTTGTTCATTAATTTCGTTTTCACGAGCCCGGGCTTCAGCATCATCAGAATCCCCGCCAAGTTCAACTGCTTCAAAGCCTGCCGCAGTAATAGCACGCCGAATTTCCATTTGCGAGATTATGGTTGGGACATATTTAACTCGGGCCTTTTCACTCATAAACGTCACTTGAGACTCCAAGACCCCATTCAACTTCGAAAGAGTCTTCTCCAAGCGACGAGCATCATTGTCATCTGCTAGCCTTTTTATTACAAGATCCGCTTCACCGGTTGCTATGCCATATCCAGCTCTTACTACTCGAGCAACAATTGCATCCAGATTAATTTTTTCAGAATCGAACTCTACTGTAGCACGCTCAGATGACAGGTTAACTACCGCGTTACCCACCCCATCGAGCCGTTTTAAATTTCGCTCCACGGTGGCTACACAATTGGCACAAGTCATACCTGTAATAGGAAGAACAAGTTGTTTAATTTCGGACATTTTTTCCACCATTAATTGGCAAGAGCGCAACAATACTAAAGAAAGTATTCTGATGCGCTCTTGCTGAAATAAATATTATTGCTAGGCGGCGACTGGGTAATCAATCAATGCCAGCAATGCCCTTATCTTTTCTTCAGATGCAGGTGCATCGAACACGATCTCGACCATTTTTGTTTCCGGACTGGCATTCACTGATTTGACACCTTCAACATCTGTAAGCTCGGTTTTAATGGTATGAACGCAATGTCCGCAAGAAATATTGGGAATGGAGTACGTAACAGTTGTCATTTATAACTCTCCTTGGAAATAATAATTTGGCTAAACTTTAGTTGCAGCAGCAAACACTTCAGAAATTTCTCTTAATACACGTTCTCGATCACTCAAGTTATCACCTTGAATTGCCTCTGTAACACAGGAATTAAGGTGATTTTCCAATATACCTCCGCTTACCTTATTTAATGCCGCCTGAACCGCCTGAATTTGGCGAATAATATCAATACAGTATTCATCTGCCTCTACCATGCGAATGACGCCTCGCATGTGTCCTTCAATTGTTTTCAATCTTTTCAAAGTTTGGTCTTGTCTCATATTTCGCTTTCCACGAATACCCCCCCCGGTGGGGGTAGGGTCTGGTTATAATAATCGGATCGGTCAATAATGTCAAGGCAATTTATTCGGCAATTTCCCCTCCTAGATGAGTATCATTTTTTTAGTGACTGTTGTATTACTCTAAGTTATAATTATAGTCGTTCAGATAATAAAAGGTGATTGCTTTCCAGAGAACATAAATAGAGATTTACCTTACAACCAAGATCAGGCAGCGATCTTGGTTGTAGGAAAGTTTACCTACAGGCAGGCTATTGTAACTTTTTTAAAATCGGATATTCTTGATATCTATTTTTCCGGGAAATTACCGGGTAAAACCAGGCAATAATCATTCTAACTACACAAAAGGCATCCAAGGAGGAACAACCATGCTCAACGACAAGCCAGAACTGGAGGGTGATGTTTATTACCCTTCGGAAGAAGTAATTTCTCAGGTCCGTCTAAAAGACTGGGATAAAACTGCTGATTATGCTCTCAAAGATCCCCAAGGATTTTGGGCAAAGGAAGCCGAGGAGCTTGAGTGGTTCCAAAAGTGGGACAAAGTGCTGGATGACTCCAACAAACCATTTTTCAAATGGTTTGTTGGAGCGAAAACCAACATTACCCACAATGCCATCGATCGCCATCTAAAAACTTACCGCAAAAACAAGCTTGCTCTCATTTGGGAGAGCGAGGATGGCAAAATTGATCGTACTTTTTCATACTATGCATTGAACCGCGAAGTATCCCGAATGGCCAACATCATAAAGGCAATGGGTGTCGGAAAAGGTGATCGCGTTACCATTTACATGGGGCGGGTACCAGAAATTGTATTTGCCATGCTAGCTTGCGCAAAAATTGGAGCGATACATTCTGTAGTTTTTGGCGGTTTTTCAGTTGATGCCCTGCAAGGTCGTATTGCCGATAGCGAATCGAAATTGGTCATTACCAGCGATGGATCATTTCAAAATGGCAAGTTGGTCGAGCTGAAACGCATCGTCGACGACTCACTCAGGCATTGCCCATCTGTCGAAAATGTAGTCGTAGTAAAGCGAACAGGTCACGATATTCCCATGGAAGCCGGGCGTGACCACTGGTACCACGATTTGTGCGCTCTGCCCATCGCGAATGGGAAGTGTGCCACGGAAGTAATGGATGCAGAAGACCCGCTTTTTATTTTATACACATCTGGCTCAACAGGCAAGCCAAAAGCCATTTTACATACACATGGCGGCTACATGGTCGGCACATATGCCACCCTAAAGTATGCCTTTGACATCAATGACGAAGATCGTTTTTGGTGCACCGCAGATCCGGGTTGGATTACTGGTCATTCATATATTGTTTATGGTCCATTAATTAATGGTGCCACAGTATTCATGTTTGAAGGCGGACCTTCTTATCCGTACCCCAATCGTTGGTGGCAGCTGATCGAACGCTATGGAATATCAATTTTCTATACCGCACCAACCGCAATACGAGGGTTAATGCGATTTGGTGAAGCTTGGCCAAATAAACATGATCTCTCCTCTTTGCGCCTACTCGGTTCAGTTGGCGAACCCATAAACCCCGAAGCATGGAAATGGTTTTATCGTGTAATTGGAAAGGGAAAATGCCCCATAATAGATACTTGGTGGCAAACAGAAACTGGATCTTTCATGATTACCCCCACGCCAATTGTTCCTCTAAAACCCGGATCGGGAACACGCCCATTTTTCGGTCAGGAAGCTGAAATTGTTGACGAAGAAGGTAACCCTGTCGAAGATGGCGCGGAAGGCTTTCTTCTGCTCAAAAACCCTTGGCCTGCAATGCTGCGAACAATCTACGGTGATCCTGATCGCTATGTCAAATCGTATTGGAGTAAATTCCCTGGTAAGTATATGACCGGTGACTCTGCTCGTCGCGACAAAGATGGCTACTATTGGATTATTGGCCGCGTTGACGATGTGATCAAGGTCTCTGGACATCGTCTCGGAACAGCAGAAGTTGAATCAGCCCTGATTACCCACCCCGCTGTTGCAGAATCCGCTGCAATCGGGTTACCTCACGAAATCAAAGGACAGGCAATTTTGTGTTTCGTCCAACTGAAACCCGGTTTCAGCCCTACAGAGGATCTTTCCGAGGAATTACGCCAACATGTTGCCAAGCATCTTGGGCCAATCGCACGTCCAGAAGAAATCAGATGGATTGACAAGCTTCCCAAAACACGCTCTGGAAAAATTATGCGCCGCGTATTGAAGGCACGAGCGCAGGGCTTGCCTGAAGGTGACCTCTCGACACTAGAAGAGTAAACCTTCCAACATCTCTAAAAAACCTACAAGAAGCATGCTTCTTATAGGTTTTTTTTATTTTTTTTTGCAAAACCACCAGTTTATTGACTCGCACAATTTTCTTGAAATTATGACTACCAGACTAATGCAGATGCTTGGGATAGGTGCAGGCGGTCATGATCAACCATAATTTCGACCATTTCACGGAGAGTGGTAGGACCGAGAAAGGTATGACGAGCCCGTCGATCCCAATCTTCAGAGTTAAGACCAGACAATATCTCAATAAGTCTTACACGGACGGCAACAAAATCTCGAAAAGCCGTCTGGCCATCCTGGTCTTGATAATGGCGCTCAACTGTCCATTGATCTGTCGCTTGCCCATGGATAAAAACGTTTTCTTCACTCAAGATTGATTCGACCCTCTTGATATTAACTTCTTGGTCAACATCTCGCATATGGCACAAAACCTCCCGAAGGGACCATTCACCATCTCGAGGGCGGACGCCTAAGTTCTCTGAAGATGACGAAAACATAATTGAGTGCAATACAGCCGGGGTCGCTTGCAAGAAAGCAATCATGGCCATGGGAGAGCTATAATTTACTTTAATCGATGAAAGGTCTCTACTCTCCAGGTAATTCTTCAGATTTTCAAAATTTCCTTGTGGACCGTCATATCGGCTTCCATCTTCACCCATATTCAGCCAGAACACTGGTAAGCCTGCAGCCCGGGAAGGCAGAACGTCTCGCTCCATGCTATCGCCCACCATCAGAACTGGGGAATCCAACCAATTCATCTGCGCCAAAAATTCAGGATAATAAGCAACCGAAGCTTTGGCGAAATGGAATCTTTGAAAATCTGAAATTAACGTAAATGGATACTTTTCTGGGGCAAGGCCAGCCCACCGCAAGCGATGAAGAATGGCCTTTCGCGGAAATAGGGGGTCTGTCGCAATCGAAACGTTCCAACCTTGTGAAAAGGCCCATTCAACCAGCTTGATCGCTTCAGGGCGAGGGGTCGTTAGTGAGGACAACGCAGGAAAAACATCATCATAAAATTTCTCGATTTTTTCTGCAAGCACATGCTGGTCAACCCCTAGAGATGGGTAAAAATTATTATTAAACGTTTGCTCAAGTGTTTGGTCGGGGCGGGTGTTCTCATACATTATTTTTGTACTACGTAATAATGCCATGGTAAATTGTTCTGGCGGTACGATATCCGCCATATAGATGGCAAGTTTTTTAAAGTATGCTGAAAGAAAAACGTCTATGTTTGAATTCAGCAAAGTATCGTCAAGATCAAGTAATAGATTAAATATCATATTTTCACTTCGAAAATTGGTGGGATCGGGTGACATTCGCCGCATCCAACTTGCGGTTCTTTTATATCTTTGCGGGACTTATCACAGTAGGCAGAAATTTCTACACGACGCATAAATGCAGCGCTAAAAGGCCTGGTAATTTTGGGTCGCAACTGCAAAAACTCGCAAGCATTAGCACGCACTATTACTGGCACTGGGCAGGTTTTACAAAGATCTGAAGTCCAGGTCTGACCTGGGCTTTGCAATAATCGGCATTCTTCAACCGAGCGGCCACGAAAATAATCGCCATAAAAATATTTGCATTCAAAACCAGCAGGAGTACGCATTTTTCCTAAGTCCACTGAATGAATATGAATTTACAAATCGCGGGCTGATACAAAAAAAACAATCCCTAACCGCCTTGTCGATTAAGGCGATCCAAGGATTGAATTCTGCAGTCAACAATCAAGACTATACACGGGTAAGGTATTCACCAGTCCGAGTATCAACGCGGATTGTGTCACCTTCTTTAACAAAATTCGGTACCTGGACTGAAACACCTGTTTCAACCTTTACTTTCTTCGTGACCCCTGTCGCTGTATCGCCTCTGACAGCAACCTCAGCGGTGATTACTTTCAAATCCACAGAGGTCGGAAGTTCGATATCAATTGGTTCGCCTTCGTAAAAAGTCAGCTTGCATTCCATACCTTCTTTCAAATAACCAGCGCTTTCGCCCAGGGTATCTCTTTTAATCGCAGGTTGTT
>CAINXK010000293.1 GCA_903854805.1 uncultured Anaerolineae bacterium | reverse complement strand
GCCGGTCGTGAGTATCCACATACAGCTGTTCGCCCGTCTCGGCATCTTCCATGATCACCTGCCCGATATCCGGCAGCTCTCTCTCGCGCGGGTCCCACAAGCGCACCGTCAGCACTTCGTGGTGTTGAGTCAACAAGTTCAGCGGGCGTTCCCAACCCGGCTGGCTGATAAAATCTGAGACCACAAAAACCAATGAGCGCGTCTTAATAGCGTGCAAACCGCCCTCAAAAAGCGGGGCCAGGCTGGTCATCGGCGCGCGCAGCGGCTGCGGCTGTTTGAGCAGGTCATTCACCAGGCGCAGCACCTGGTTGCGCCCGCTGCGCGCCGGAATAGTCAGATCGACCTGGCTGCTGTAGAACACTGCACCCACCCGGTTGCCGTGCCGGGTCAGAATTCGGGCCAATGTGGTCACAAAGTCGATCAAAACCTGGCGCTTCGGGTTGCTTTGCCTGCCGAAATCCACCGATGGGCTCAAATCCAGCAGGAACCAGGCCGTAATCTCGCGATCTTCTACATACTGGCGCACATAGGGCGAATCCATGCGCGCGGTCACATTCCAGTCGATATAACGGATATCGTCCTCGGGCTGATACTCACGCAGATCGGCAAAATCGACCCCGTAGCCGTAGAACAGGCTGCGGTAATCGCCTTGCAGCAGCCCATCCAGACGCCTGATCACCTGCCAATCCAGGCGCTGCAGAATACGCTCAGGCGTGGGTGCGGAGGTTGGCATGCTCATGCAAAGGTACCACCGGAAGCGGAATGCGCTCGAGGATTTTCTTCAACAGGTCATCACTGCTCAGGTTATCTGAAAGAGCTTCGTACGAAAGCACCAGGCGATGGCGCATCACATCAAAGGCCATATCGAGCACATCCTGCGGCAGTACGTAATCGCGCCCGCGCACAAATGCCAGCGCCCGAGCCGTCAGGATCAGGTTGATCGAAGCGCGCGGGCTGGCCCCAAACATGATATAACGCCCCAGCTCCTTGAGCCCCACTTCCTCCGGCTTGCGCGTGGCCGTCACCATCCGCACGGCATATTCAATCGTAGCCGGGTCAACAAAAACGGTATCGACACGCTGCTGCAGGGCCACCAGCTGCTCGGTGCTGAGCACCTTCTGAACGGCTTGCAGTGCGCCGGTCATGCGCTCCACAATCACAAACTCTTCAGTTTTGGTGGGATAACCCACCAGCACCTTGAGCATAAAGCGGTCAACCTGCGCTTCGGGCAAGGCATAGGTGCCTTCAGTCTCAATCGGATTCTGGGTTGCCAGAACCAGAAAAGGATTGGGCACTTTATGGGTTTCGCGCCCGATCGTCACCTGGTGTTCCTGCATAACCTCCAACAGAGCACTCTGCACCTTGGCCGGCGCGCGGTTGATCTCGTCAGCCAGCAGCAGGTTGGTAAAGATCGGGCCCAGCGAGGTATTAAATTCGCCGGTCTTCTGGTTATAAATGCGAGTACCAATCAAGTCGGCCGGCACCAGGTCGGGCGTAAATTGAATACGCTTGAACTCGCCGCCAGTCGCCTCGGCCAGGGTTTTGATCGCCATTGTTTTGGCCAGACCCGGCACGCCCTCTACCAGGATATGTCCGCGCGCCAGCAAAGCCACCACCAGGCGTTCCAGTAAATGATCCTGGCCCACAATGACCTTCTTCACTTCATATAATACTCGTTCCATCGGTATTTCCGGGTTGGCACTAGCATCCATCAGTAACTCCTTCAATAAAAATATACGTTGGTTTGAACCTGCGCACCCACCAGCCAATCAAACGCGGAATGCTCCCGGTCCAACCGATTCACGTTCCAAGAGACCAGTTTCGCGCCCAGGCGGGTCATGACCGATCTTGCTCAGTCAAGCGGTGCGCCACCACCAAAGACACCCAGGGCCGTATTGATCGGCACCGCAAAACCAATCCCAACAAAAAAGTTGGCATCCGTTGGGTTTGAAAGACCTTCCACAATCCCAATCACCTGGCCCTTGCGATTGAGCAAAGGCCCGCCCGAATTGCCCGGATTAACCGCCGCATCAAACTGGATCAGGCCTTGCATGTCTAGCCCACTGCTGGTGGAATGGAAACTGCGATTGAAACCCGAGATGACCCCCGCACTCATCGAACTATACAGCCCAAACGGGTTACCCACCGCATAGGCCTCATCCCCCACTTGCATATCAGCCAGGTTACCCAGCACAGCCGGAAACAGCTGAGCCGGAGGCGAACTGGCGCGCAGCACCGCAATATCGTGCTCAGGCTGCTGGCTAACCAGCGCCGCACCCGATTGGGTGCCATCCGCAAAGGTCAGAGACAACCCGCTGGCGCCCTTAACCACATGCAAACTGGTCAGGATATCACCGCGATCATTGATCACCACCCCGCTGCCGAGATGATTCTCGGTTCTTCCAGACTGGTCCTTGCCTTCGGTTTCGATCAACACCAGCGCCGGACGGATCACCTGGTAAACCCGCTGTGAAAAAGCCGGGGCAGGTGTGGCCGAAGCCAGCGCGTTCGCAACCGAAGTCTCCACCTCAGCCTGAGTCAATGGCCGGGCAGGCGGAAAGAGAGTTGCATACAACCAGAATGCCAGCAACGCCGCCAGTACACCCGCCGAAAATGGCGCAGCCCGGCCCACAAACACGCGCAATCCAACCAGGGCACGCCGCCAAAAACCGATGCGCGCCCCAGCTGTTTCAATGCTCAATTCTTGTTCCAGGGCTAATTTATCCACAGTCATCCATATTAACCAATAAGCTGCCGGCCCAAATTCTGAAAATATCGCCAGTACATAACTATAGGATTTTTGGATGAGAAGAATATGAGAAAACTATGTAGAAAAGTCGCAGATAACAGCCTCGGGGCCACATCGCCTGCCATCAAGTGAAAAATTCGCAAAGATTCAGGGGTAAGCTCACACTCGCGCACCGCTTTCATCGAAAGCAGCCTGATTTTTTTGCAGCGCTTTTGCGCGCTATTTCCCAAGTAAACTGCGTGTCATTCGTTCATTCGGCACTTATTCGTGATAAAACACCCACAATCGTGCAATACCTGTGCGTGTTAAGCACAAGCCACAGGCAGCGCAAATTAATATTTTTCCCCCACTAATCGGGGAGAACCTTTTTTGGCGCTTTTGACTGTAAGCACCGTAATGCTTAGCCCGCAGCCTGGGTGCCGGTCAATAAGATGACCTGGAAAACCTGATCCAAATGGACAATGATTATTTTGATGAACGTATTATTGCAAAGCTGGTGCCAACTATGCCGGTTTTGGCTATGGGCTGTTGGATCAGGTCTGTTTACCATCCCCACTATTCTTCACAAGATTTATACATAAATTTTATGTCAATCTGCTGACGAAAATGCTAAAATGTTAAAAATATATCCGGAAACTTTCGCCGAAAATAGATAAATGCGGCGATTTTATTTTAAAGTGGTATTCAGCTGGGACATCTCTCGAAAACACTTCGCCAGCTCAAAAAATAAAGTTTTTTATACTGACCTGGAATTTTTGGATGGTTGCGATTTTTTTTCTGATTGAAATAAAATACACCTCAATATTAGTATCTTTTGTCAGGGAACCAGGAAAATGGTAAATGGCCGAGACTACCCCCGATCATAAATTTACGTTCACTCACGCGCAGCGAACATCATTATATTCTCTGAGCGCAACAACTCCACGAAAACGAATGGGGGGCTGGGTCCTGAAACTGATGGCTGGCTTGATCATCACCTTGCTTTCCTTGTTATCCATCCAGGCAATTTCGAAACCTGCGCTAGCCGGCAAGCTCACGACCCCAGTACCAAACCAGCCAACACCGCTCAAAAAAACAGTATTGGTGATGCTCCCCAATCAAATTGACCTGCCCGTTAATGAGGTCTCGGTGCAGACTATTCGCAAGGAATTTGGAAACGCCGCGGATCTTAAACTTGACGTGTACTATGAATACATGGATCTCAACCGCTTTCCCGATTCTGCCTATCAGCA
Organism: uncultured Anaerolineae bacterium; assembly: GCA_903854805.1. The sequence continues at coordinate 2,760 of CAINXK010000293.1, read as the reverse complement.
AAAAATGTTCGAGCTGTATACAGCCAAGTATAAAAGCAAACCGGTTGACCTGGTGATCATCGTCACCGAACGCATGCTAAACCTGTGGTTGGCCCATCGCGCAGAAATTTTGCCAGACGCCCCAATCGTTTTCTTCGACATCACCCCTGAACATCTGAAGGTCTTGAAACTACCGTCAGATATAATCGGCGTGAGTGGGGTGGTGGATTACACAAAATCGGTGCAGTGGGTATTGGATAAGCTGCCAACCGTCAACGAGATCGTGATTGTGCATGGCGTGGGTCAAGCCGATCAGGAATATAATCAGTATGTGCAAGCCTTGCAGGAGAAAATGAATGGGCAGGTCAAATTTACTAACCTGTCAAACCTGCCGCTGTCTGAAATCAAACAAAGGGTGGCGGTGCTGCCAAATAGTTCAGTGGTTGTCTATGCTCTCATGTTCGAAGATGCGGCGGGAGTAAAGTATCTGCCCATCAATGCGCTGCGGGAACTGACTGCCGCTTCATCCGTTCCGGTTATCAGCGGTTACGATGCATTACTCGGGACAGGCTCAATCGGCGGTTACATGTACAGCTATGAGCATCAGGCCAGGGATGCGGCCCAGATCAGTTTGCGCATCTTGCGCGGCGAAGCGGCTAGCGCTATCCCCAGTGTCAATAATCAATCCAATCAATTCATTTTTGACCATCTTGCTTTGCAGAAATTTGGCATCCCGCTCTCAGCCTTGCCTCCAGACAGCCTCATCGAGAACCGGCAGTACACGGTCTGGGAACTATACCAGGCAGAAATTATCAGTGTTGCCGCTGGTTTTGTGGTTTTGCTTTTGGGGGTGGCGTTTCTCTTGATTCTGACGCAGCGCTTGAACACTTCGCGTCTGGCTTTGACCAAACTCAACGCGGTTTTGGAAACTAGAGTCCAGGAACGTACCTTCACGCTCAGTCAGACCAACCACGATTTGGAATTGGAAATCACCGAACGCAAGCGCATTGAGGACGCTCTGGTAAAAACAAACCTGGAATTGGAGCTTGCCTTTAGCGAGCGCGACAACCTGGTAAAAGACCTGAGCGAAAATCAATTTGAACTGGAATCCCATAATATCAAGCTGCGCAGAACGCAAGCTGAACTCGAATCTGTACGAGATCGGTATGTCGATCTGTACGATTTGGCGCCAGTCGGTTATTGCACTGTCAACGAAAATGGATTGATCCGAGAAATCAACCTGACCGCCGTTACATTGCTGGGTTTTAGTCGCAGCCTGCTGATAAATAGGCCATTTACCTGGTTCATATTCCAGAAACACAGGGACAATTTCTATTTAGCCAAAGAGAAACTGATTGCAACGCAAACACCACAGGGCAGCGATCTGCAGATGGTGAAAAATGATGGATCGCTGTTCTGGGCGCACCTGCAAATAACCTTAGAGCAATTGTTCGATTCGTCTCCAGTAATTCGGGTGGTGATCAGCGATATCACCGAACGCAAGCGGATGGAAGAGGCGCTGCGCGAGAGCGAGACTTTTCTTTCTAACGTGATCGATAACAGCGGTGTAAGTATTTTTGCAAAGGACCACCTTGGTAAGTATGAACTCGTCAACGGGAAATGGGAAGAAGATACCGGTTTCAAACGAGAGTTTGCAATCGGGAAGACAGATCAGGATTTATTTCCCGGAAGCCTGGGCGAAAGATTTCGGGAAAGTGACCTTCGCGTAATTGAACAAGGTATCGCGGTTGAAACTGAAGAGAAACTCGAAAACGCAAATGGGGCCCGCTTTTTTGTAACGATCAAACTTCCACTGCGCGATAAAAACAATCTCGTCACCGGGATATGTGGCATTTCCACCGATATTACCGAACTTAAACAGGCGGCTGAACAATTACGCGAAGCGCATGACCGGCTTGAGCAGCGAGTTTTCGAGCGTACGACCGAACTGCGGGACGCCAACCTGAGTCTCGAGAAGGCTGCACGGCTGAAAGATGAATTCATGGCCAGCATGAGCCACGAGTTGCGCACCCCACTCACCGGCATTTTGGGCCTTTCGGAAGCGATGCAAATGCCAGGCTACGGCCCGCTGACAGACAAACAAAAGACTGCCCTCGGCCATATCTCGGCAAGCGGCCATCGTCTGTTTGATTTGATCAACGATATTCTCGACCTCTCCAAAATCCAGGCCGGTACACTGGAGATTTCTCCCACCTATTACTCATTGGCTCAAATTTGCCGGGCCGGCTTGCAGATGGTATCCGCGCAAGCTGCAGCCAAGCACCAGCAGCACAGCTTCACTATTTCTCCAGACCCCATCATCCTAAATGTCGATGCAAGCCGTCTAAAGCAGGTCTTAATCAGCCTACTCAGCAACGCTGTCAAGTTTACGCCTGAAAATGGCAGCTTTGGGATTGAGGTACTGGCATTTCCTGTCGAAGAAAACGTGCAAATCACAGTTTGGGATAACGGCATTGGCATCAAAAATAATGATATTCCGAGACTATTTCAACCTTTTACCCAATTGGATGCCAGCTTAGCACGCCAGTACGCAGGCACTGGTTTGGGGCTGGTATTGGCACAGCGCTTGGTCGAATTACATGCTGGCAGTCTTTCAGCCACCAGCATATTTGGCAGTGGCAGCCGCTTCACGATCAGATTGCCCTGGCGGCCATCCTAATATTCACATATCGGATCACCATTGACAATCTCAGAATAAACAAATGTTCTATTAACTCGAGGTATTACCTCACAAGCTCTTCGTTTTGACACTGAACCATC
>CAINXK010000292.1 GCA_903854805.1 uncultured Anaerolineae bacterium | reverse complement strand
TGCTCGGATGAAATCAAATCCGGACCTCCCTGGTATGTTGACGGGATGCAAGAAATTGAGACTTATTTAAAAGGTAAATAGATCCATACTAAAAAAGGAGCATTCTTATGATTGAATTTATCAGACAAGTCGGGCTTCCGCTTCGCAGCGGGCTGCGCTCGGGATATTGTGATATTTCAAGGGGACAATATGGGCAAGTTACCAAAGCGGATTGCTATCAGGAAAGAGCCACGGCACCTTTTGGAGCTCGCTGCCAGGTTGAAAGCAATAATGAGGATTGGAAGTGTTGGAGTGTCAGGCAAAATCAAACTGATTACAATAAAAACATAGATTACATATATCAAAAGGGTTCTGGTGGTTTAGATGCCATGAAATCCTTTATGGGTACAAATTAAATCCAGGTGTCCTCGATTATTGACCTGGCGAAGTACACACCCATGTGCTGGTGGGATCTGACGATCGATATGAGAACTGCGTATCATCTTGCAACAAAGCCTTCCCGAACAAGCCAGGCAAGAAAACGAATGATTTGGATTCCTGCTTATCCGGCTGTGAAACCCTCAAAGCTGCGCCCCAGCAAAACTGAGATTGATGAATGTGAATAATCGCCATGGCGCGGTCGCGGCAGGATTGGCCCTATCAGAATAAGGAGAATTTAGATGGAAAACCGTACCAATCATAAAAGCAGAATTGTCGCGGCATCCTTGCTGCAGGTTCGGACGAATATCAGGGCTGGTAAAGATTGTGGTTGTCGGAAACAAAAGGATGGCTCATACCTCTGCTCGAAAGATTGGGATGCTTATTCACGTGAGATTGTCTCAATCACGCATGACGGGTTTGATGAATGGCAGGGGACATGCACTGCGGACGACCCGTACGGGCAACATGGGGTAAAGGGCTGGGGATGAACCTCCTGAAATTCAGGAGCAAAAATCCCTTTGTTTCAACCTGGTTATCCTAAACCCTAGTAACCTTGCTCAGGCAAAAAATAAACATTTCTTTCACCCGTATGTCCACGGCCAGGCTGCGCGCTGGATCATAACACGGTTCGCCATCAAAATCACACAAGGAGAGCTTCCAATGCATACCAAAACAGGACTCCACATTGGCGGTGAAAATACCACTGATTTCCTTCCAGAGGGTAGCTATAGGGATTCTTGCATTAGCATGAATTATTCACAATCGAGTGGGTACCTGTGGGCCAAATGTCCATTGTCTGAGATACATAAAAAAAATGGGATAAAATACCAAGATTTTAACGATACCAGCTTAAGGCTCCCGGCAGGCTACACCGGCGACATCTCAAATTGCAATGGTATTTTAACGCCAGGCAAGTGCTAACCAGATCGATGCCACTAAAACCAGTCAGCGTTAAAACAGTTTTCTCACTTCAAGCTCGTTATTACCTCGAATGAATATTCTCTCTTCCAAGAACTCGCCCCAAAACCGCCCCTCCCGTTACGCCTACGTCACGCTCAGGGTGTACGATATCCATAGACCTGCCGCAGGGCAGGAATGTTCAAGAGGAGAGTTTATGATGAAAATCAATTTGAAATTTAGCACAAAACAAAAACCTGTTCAGACCGGGCTGCAGGTACACACCCATATGCTGGCGGGATCACCTTGCGAAGATATTTGTAAACAAAGATTTCAAAGTCCACCAGGCTTGGAAAAGCGTTTTGAACCGCTTATTGATGACTGCATATCACGGATGTGCGGCGGCCCAAGAAAATAATCAGCTCCCGCAAAGCTGAGATTGATCATCCCTAACCCGGACAAGCCGGAACCAAACAGGAAAGCAAAGAGGGAAAGTTGCTCAACAGGACGGG
>CAINXK010000291.1 GCA_903854805.1 uncultured Anaerolineae bacterium | reverse complement strand
GAGTTACATCACATACAAATTCAAAAGAGCTATTTGCTTCATTAAAAAGAAGGGCTGATGTATGAAATAAAAACCACCAATCGCTTCGATAAAGACGCGGTAAGGTGTATCAATCGTAAATGCGATTTTTCGCAACTCGAAAATGTCATCAGTTTGCTTGAATCTGATGGTAAGTTACCAGCCAAATACAAAACACATCCACTTAAAGGAAATTATGTCGATTGTTTGGAATGCCATATCAAGCCCGACTGGTTATTAATCTGGAGACAAGATGATAAAGAAAAAATAATTTCACTTGTAGCTACCGGCACCCACTCTGATTTGTTCTAATAAAACATCCTAAAGCGAACAAAATTAAACCGACATATCGAATAACTCGCCAAGGATATAAAACTTCTATTTCATTTCCTCATCTTTGTTAGATTTTAATATACAGATTAGTAATTAGCAAAACAAAAAAGCAGTTACGATGCTTTGTAACTGCTTGATTTCCTGTGGGCCCAGCAGGGCATGATCCTGCGACCCCCTGATTATGAGTCAGATGCTCTAACCAACTGAGCTATAGGCCCTCAAAATTCAGTCTTGAATTTCGGTGTGCAATTTTACTCATTTACGCCGTATTTTCCAACTATTTCTGTGCAAATTAAATTTCTGGAATAACTTTTAGCAGAATATTCACCACGTTATGCACATTGTGTCCAAAAACCTTAAGGATCTCCTCCCACGAAACGGGTGTCTCATCACTCTTCCAGCTGTCGTAGTCGGTGGCCATTGCGATTGCTGCATAGGGGATTCCAAGCTCATTGGCGAGCATGCACTCGGGTGCAGTACTCATATTGATCATATCGCCACCCCATGCACGGAACATATGCGATTCGGCGCGTGTTGAGAATCGCGGCCCTTCGATCGTGAGGATACACCCTTTGGGATGAATTATAAGTTCAAGTTCATTGCCTGCAGTGATGAGTTTTTCCCGCAGATAGAGATTAAATGGATCGGCCATCGGGGTATGTTTCATTTCATGAGGCTCAAAAACCTCGAAAAAAGTGATCTTGCGGTGTCGTGTGAAATCGATAAACTGATCGGGAATTACCAGGTCTCCTCTCCCTATATTTTCGCGAAGAGAGCCACATGCGGTAGTGGCCAGAATATGGGTGCACTCCAGCTGTTTGATTGCATAGAGATTGGCCCTGTTGTTGACCTGTGTCGGGGGAATTGTATGTTCCCGACCATGTCGCGAAAGGAGGACAACTTCCACCCCTCCGATAATTCCGCAAATAAAATCTGAACTTGGATCTCCATAAGGTGTCTTCAGGGTTATCCGTTTGGGTTCTTTCAGTATTTCAGGATTCTCGAGTCCTGATCCTCCGATAATTGCAATTTTTGGCATGGCAGAAAATGATTAATAGTTAAAGGCTGCTGGCGGCTGGCTATTGGCAACTAGCTGCCGGCATTTTATTATTGATTTTAATTGAAAATAACCTATTTATAATAATGTCACCCCTAAGTTTGTGCCATATGGCATCATATTGATTAATGATATCTTTGTGCAT
>CAINXK010000290.1 GCA_903854805.1 uncultured Anaerolineae bacterium | reverse complement strand
CCTCGAAGCCTATGTCATAAATTCTCAGCCTGTTCATCTTCAACCCCTTGCCCCCACCCCTCACGCCAAGTTTAGACGGTTACCGTTGGCTGTCTGACCACTTAATAACTGAGATGAAACACGCCCGTTTTAGGCAGTAAGTGAATTGAGATAAACAAAAAACCACGCTACTCGCGTGGTTTTTTGTTTAAGGTGGTCGAGTGTAGAAATTGCAGGGTTATTTTGTGCCGAGCTTATTGACAGACCCAATTCCACTGCTAACCTGGGTAAGCACGGGGGAGCCGTAGTAGCTGATGCTGCCAGCGCCAGAGATGTTGGTGTTGAGTTTCTCAGTCACCCAAAGGGTGGCCGAGCCCATGCCAGAGATGTTGATGCTGGCGGTTGTCGATTTCAGGTCCGGGGCATTCACGCTGCCAGTGCCACTAATGCGGATGTCAGTTTGGGTGCTGGTACCGCTGGCCTTGATTGCGCCGGCCCCGCTGATGCTGACGGTCAAGCTGGTAGCTGTTAGGTCGGTCAATGTAAATTCGCCGGTCCCGGATGAAGCAAGGTTCAATTGGTTGACGGTCATGGGTTGAATGGTTACCTTGGACGCGCCAGATGTGTGAACCTCTTTGAGGTTTTTGAGGGTAATTTTATAACGGATTGGTTTTGTGGGGGAAATGCCTGCGCCAGGTTTGACGTCAATGACCATTTCGCCGCCCAGGACATTCGATGTGATGTAGGGGATCAGGTTATCCTCGGCTTCAATGATGATGCCCTCATTTTCACCCTGGATAATTTCAGCCTCTCCAATCGTGTTGATTTTGATGCGTTCAAAGCCGCCGACTTCGCGGCCTTCAATCGCGGTTCTACCTGAACCATTGATATGCTGAAGTGGCAAACCGATGCCAAAGTTGATCATGCTGCCATTGTACCAGGTCAAACGGGGCAGACCGAGGGCTGTGCCAGCGAAGGCATAAACGAAGAGCATGGCGACTACCAGGACACCGAGAACCAGATTGACTATGGCAAAGCGTCGCCCAAACAATAGGTCTACACCGGCAGCGATCAACAGGACAGGCCAGAGGTTGAGCAAGGCCAGGGCTTGTTCGCCAGGCAGGACGTTGATGGCTACAAGTAGCCAAAGGGCGCCAGCGCCAATCAGGATAACCGGCCAAAACAGGTTGGTGTCGCGGCGGCGGGGTTCATCGCTGTGACGGAAAAGTCTGAGAGTGCGTGTAACTAGCATCCATAACCCCAGCGCCATCAGACCAACTGCCCAAATTAAGCTGGATTTCATGCCATAGGCATTGCTCAAAGAGAGAAGGACGCCAAAGATGCCGCCAAAGACCAGTAAGAGAATTGCCCCGACGCGCAAAGTACGGTAGCCGCGGGCACGCATCTCGGGCAGGTCGGAATAGCTGCCGTAAATGACCATCCCAAGTCCAACAAAGCAGATGATCAAGGCCCAACTATAGGACCAGCTCTCCCAAAGATTAAAGGTGTTTTGAACCAACAGCAGTAAGCCAATCCCCGAAATGATCGAGCCGGGGATGGCTAACCCGCCCATCGCTTTGCCCCCCAGAATCATCCCAAGGAAGAAAGCGCCGCCAAAACCGATCACGAGCAGCGGCCAGGTAAAGGTCGCGATGTGAATGTTAAACAGTTGGTCGGCCAGAAACAGCACTCCCGCAAAAACCAAAAGAGTGCCGATCACCAGGCCAGAACGATTACTTGTGTTCATAATTCAACTCCTTCATGATAGAAACCCAGAAACCAGTGCATCTCTATTTTATGTGATCTGTCCGAGCGTGTACCTGTCCTAGTGGATAGGATATTGGCAACCGGTCGGATAGTTTATGTCCTGGCCTGTCTGGGGTGTGGCAAAGGTTATGCTAGAATCAGGAAGTCATTTTCTTGATTGCTGAAAAATTTTGACCTCAGGAGACTCTATGAATATTCAGTTAGGCTCAACAACCTATAAACCACTTCCACTACATGCGATTGAGCCGAAAGGCTGGTTGGCCCGCCAGCTGCGTATTCAAGCGGACGGTTTGAGCGGACATCTGGATGAGGTTTGGCCGGATATCCGCGACAGTCGCTGGTTTGGCGGCGATGCGGATGGCTGGGAGCGTGCCCCTTATTGGCTGGATGGTTTTATTCCGTTGGCCTATCAGGTTAAGGATGCCGCATTGATCGCCAAAGTGGAGCGGTACATTGGTTATATTATGGATAATCAGCAGGTGGATGGTTGGCTGGGGCCGGTGGAGACTGACCCATTGACAGGTATTAAGACAGTGCCGGTTTTTTATGATT
>CAINXK010000289.1 GCA_903854805.1 uncultured Anaerolineae bacterium | reverse complement strand
GCCTGGCCGCCGATCATGTGATCGAGTAGAAAGGGGTTCGCGGCCAGGGAGAGCGTACGCTGGACGCGCCTGGTTATCAATGGCGAAAGCGGATCGAAGCCATCCGCAGGCGGGGTCATAGCGCTGCCGATCAACACCTGCACGGCGGTGCTGTTGCGCTGCTCCAGTTCGTCCACCAGCATTTGCGCACCCGAGTCAATCGGAATGATGTCAATGTGTCGCTCTGCAAACAGGGTACGCAGCGCGGGTGTCACCATACCGCCGTCCCAGGGCCCCCAGTTGAGTGAAATGACGTGGCAGTGTGGGTGGGTGCGCTGGATCAGGTGCGCCGTTTTATTCAGGATTTCATTCGCAAGCGCGTAATCTGACTGGCCGGGATTCCCGTAAAAACCCGCCGCTGATGAAAACAAGACCAGCGTATCCAGTTGACCGGGTGGGACGCAGGCCAGCAGGTTCGCCAAACCTTCCACTTTGGCGGCATAAACGGTTTCAAAATCCTTTTCCGTTTTCTGTTCGATAAGTTTATCGGCCAGGTTGCCGGCGCCATGCAAGACAGCCGTGATAGCTCCTGTCTGGCGGGTGAGATTTTCCAACTGAGCCGCCAATCCTACCCGGTCGGTGACATCAGCCTGGCAATACAACGCTTGCCCGCCCGCTTCAGTGATGGCGCTTATTGTTTCTTCGATCGTCCGGCGCGATTTTATGGTCGCGAATTCTTTTTGGATTTTCACGGGCGTGGGTTTCTCACCCTGTGCTGTTAACTGTGCCATGATACGGCGCTTCAGCTCTGGCTCGTCCGTAACGCCTTGTGCCCATTCAGGCTCAGACTCCGTCAATTCGGAACGGCCCAATAGAATAAATTTTGCCCGGTACTGACTAGCCAGACGGATGACACACTGGGCTGTGACACCCTTCGCGCCGCCGCTGACGAGCCAGACGCCTGCCGGGGTGAGCGAGGGAACCCGTTCACTCATTATCGCCAACCAGAGTGGTGCGCCCGCGTAAACCGTAAGCAACTTCGGTTAGCAGGCGGTTAGGGTCCTGTAATTCTGCGAGAATATACTGCACAGTACGATCCGTATCCAGATGTGGCACGAGGTCAAGCGCGCGACAGTAAACGGCTTGCCACTCGCGGCTGAGGGTCTTGGTCAAACCGAATAAGCCGCCGCTGATCGCACCGAAGGAGCCGGTGGTACCCAGACCAAATTCGCCGTCCAGCCTGGCCACGGTGACAAAGTAGCTGCGTCCGGCCTTGGCTGCGGCAGCCAAAGACTCCTTCAGGTGTTTCGCCATCAGAAAGACTTCCTTGACGATGGCTTTTTCGCTTTCTATAAATGGTGAAGATGAGGTGGAGTCGGTCTCCGGGTTCATATGGATGAATGCTCCAATGCGGCCGTATTGTGCTTCGATCGCTTTTAGCATTTGGGCCAGGTTGGCTTCACCCAGCTCCGGCAGGGTCACCTGGGGGATATGCAGTGGCAGGGTGTTCAAGGCGCTGACCAAGGCCTGAGGAAAGTTCATCACCACCACCGGCCAGCCGCGCTCAGACAGGGCGTTGGCAAGCTTGGTCGTGGCAGGCGTGCCATCATTTGTTAGCAGCGCAATAAACCCGGCGGGAAGGTTGGCTTCCAGAACATCCGGAAAGGGCAACGCTTTAAGTCGCACGGCGCTGCGCGAGACGCGAGGAGCGTCTGGGATGGCAACAGGCTCTACGGTGGTTGGCAAGCTGGAAGCCATGATCGGGTCTTGAAAGGCCGGTAAAGCTTCGGCGATTTGGCCCGTGACCGTTCCAAGCTTGCCGCCCATGTGCTCGATGATTTGAGCCAGGGTGCGGAGTTCGGCCAGTTCTTCGGGTTTGAGCTTGGGCAGATCGGGGTAGCTGGTTTGCATCGCGCCCAGGATTTCGACGCGTTTGATCGAGTCGATCCCCAGGTCAGATTCCATGTCCATGCCCGGTTCGAGTGTTTCGACCGGATAACCGGTCTTCTCGCTGACAATTTCTAGCATGGTTTGGG
>CAINXK010000288.1 GCA_903854805.1 uncultured Anaerolineae bacterium | reverse complement strand
TTTGTTGTCCATGGCGATGGTACTCGCGGTTCTCTTACCTTCCTTGACCAATTTATTTCGGCTAATGGGAGAAAACATGCTCCTGTTTATACAATAACCAGACGATATGGCAGATAAAACTGAAGCCCCAAGTAGTCGTCGTCTCGAGGAAGCTCGTGAGAAAGGCCAGGTTGTTCGCAGCCAGGAATTAAATACCGCGGTTATTCTGCTTGTTGGTGCTTACCTTTTACGAGGTCCAGGTGCGCAATTGGTTACTGCGCTAAAAGAATTGGTCACAAATGTCATTATTGAACTCCCTGGAACCGAACTGTCGTCTCAGTGGCTTAAAAAAACAGCTTATTCGTTTGCATGGCAGGTTTTGCCATCTTTAGGTTTGATTATTGTTGGTCTTTTACTTACCGGTATTATTGTGACTGTCAGTCAAACCCAGTTTTTATGGGCTAGCAAGAAGATCGGTTTTGATTTTAGCCGTGTAAACCCTCTTGAAGGCTTCAAACGGATATTTTCAACCCATGGTTTGATTGAACTACTTCGGTCTTTGCTAAAGCTTGGCTGGGTGACCTGGTTTGCTTATGGTTTTTTGAATACAAATTATCCAGAGATGCTCGCTTTCGCCCAATATGATTTCTTCACAGCAGTGAACCGTTTTGCTGAGTTGTGCGTGGATCTAACAATCCGGGTTGGCAGTATGTACCTTATTCTGGCAGTTGCCGATTATGCCTACCAACGCTGGGAACTTTACAAAAACCTTCGTATGAGCAAGGAAGAAGTAAAGGAAGAGTTCAAACGTTCAGAAGGCGACCCCATGTTGAAGAGTCGCGTGCGCAACATGCAGCGCCAAATGGCTCGCGGACGCATGATGTCGAATGTCCCCAAGGCAACGGTTGTGGTTACTAACCCAACCCACCTGGCGGTTGCGATTGAATATCATGAAGGTATGGGTGCCCCAAAAGTGTTAGCAAAAGGTCCCTTCCGGGTAGCGCAAAGAATTGTGGCGATTGCCAAGGAAAACAATATTCCTGTCGTCCAGAACATCCCGCTTGCACGCGGGATTTACAAGACTATTGAAGTCGGTCAAGAAATTTCCCCCGATCTTTATGTGGCTATGGCCGAAGTCCTGGCATATGTTTACCGGTTGCGAGGAAAAGCGCCCGACAAATCGCGCTCAGCAGCCCCCATTATGAACCCAATAGGAAATAGCTAATGGCAACTACCGCTCCCAATAAAACCCCGATCATCGTCGCATTGCAAGGGCTGCTGCGCTCAAATGATATTGTAATGGCGCTTAGCCTTGTAATGCTTGTGGGCATGCTGCTTATCCCCCTGCCAGCCTTTTTAGTCGATCTGGCCATAGCGCTGAGTATTGCTGTTTCCATCGGAATTGTTCTGCTCACCATGTTCATTAAGCAGCCAATGGAATTTTCGGTTTTTCCAACTGTGCTGTTGCTGGTTACATTATTTCGCCTCGGTATCAACGTCTCGGTCAGCCGCTTAATTCTTTTAAGTGGTGATGCCGGTCAGATTATTACAACTTTTGGTAACCTGATCGTCGGTGGCAATTATGTCGTCGGTGTGGTTATTTTTCTCATCCTTATGATCATCCAGTTCGTTGTTATCAACAGTGGTGCCGGGCGTGTTGCTGAAGTTGCAGCTCGTTTCACCCTGGATGCCATGCCTGGTAAACAGCTGGCAATTGATGCCGATCTGAACGCCGGATTGATTGATGAAACCCAGGCTCGCCAGCGGCGCAAGGCGATTGAAGCTGAAGCAGATTTCTACGGCGCTATGGACGGCGCAAGCAAGTTTGTGCGCGGTGATGCAGTCGCCGCAATTATCATTATGGTTGTCAATATTGTGGGCGGCTTTGTTATTGGCGTACTTCAACGTGGTATGCCGCTTGTTTCTGCATTGCAGACTTACGTCCTGTTGACAATCGGTGCCGGGCTTGCCATTCAGGTTCCATCGTTGCTGGTTTCGGCTGCAGCCGGTCTGATCGTCACCCGTTCTACATCTGAATCTTCCCTGGGTTCCGAAGTCTCGGCCCAGGTCGCTAATTTCAACGTTTTGGCAGTCGCGGCCTTAGTGGTTGGACTGATGATGCTGGTGCCTGGGTTACCAACCATTCCATTCGCCATGGTCAGTGTTGGGTTGGGTGTTGGCGCATTCCTGGTCAATAAAGCCGAATCGGATACTACTACTGCGCTTGAAGAAATTTCCAGCAGCGTCCCTGCCATATCCACTGATGCCGAAACCCCTGAACAAATGCTCGAGATGGTTGTGGTTGATCCTATAGAATTGGAAATTGGTTACAGCCTGATCCCGATTATTGACGAAGATTCTCAGGATAATCTATTGCGCCGCATTACTGGTATTCGGCGTCAATTGATGAGCGAAATGGGCTTGATCCTGCCAGTAGTCCGAATTCGTGACAATCTGCGCCTCTCTCCACAGTCCTATCGGATAAAAATTCGCGGACAAGAGGTAGCTTCAAGTGAGATCATGCTTGATCGCCTGCTCGCCATCCCTGGTTCAGATATCGATGAACCGATCCAGGGAATTCCAACCTCAGAGCCCGCTTTTGGTCTTCCGGCGATCTGGATTAGCGAAGCCGAGCAAAGCCAGGCTGAGTTAAAAGGTTACACAGTCGTCACCCCGCTGTCGGTTTTATGCACGCATATCACCGAGATTGTCAGAAATTTATCTTCAGATCTGCTCAGCCGCCAGATGGTACAGGAAATGCTCAACCAGCTGCGCCAGAGAAGCCCTGCATCCGTTGACGGTGTTGTGCCAGAAATGCTCAGCTTGGGAGAAACCCAGAGTGTTCTGCGCAATTTGCTGCGCGAACGAATCCCGATCCGTGATCTGACAGGTATCTTGGAAGTTCTGGCGAACAATGCCATGATGACCCGTGACCCGCACATCCTGGCTGAAGCAGTTCGACAGACCATGGCAAACACAATTTCCAACCAGTATAAGGACGAAACCAATACCATTCACGTCTTTACGCTTTCGCCACAACTGGAATCTACCCTACGTTCATCATTGGTTTCATCGGAAGGTTCTCCGGGTTTCCAGATCGATGCTGGTCTGGCTCAACGCATCCTGGTAAAGACCGGTGAGCAAATGGAAGCTTTGGCACAAACCGGTCATTTCCCCGTCCTGCTGTGCCCACGTGAACTTCGCTTGGCGTTTCGCCGGCTCGTAGATCAATCCCTGACCAATCTAATCGTCATGGCTTTCTCTGAAGTCGGGCAGGGCGTAAAAGTTAAAGCGCATGGCATGGTTAAGATAGATTAGAGGATAGCGTGGTTACTAAAACCTTTCGATCAGAATCAATGTTGAAAGCTTTGCAAATGGTCCAGGAAGAGCTGGGAGCCAATGCTATTGTTATTTCTACGCGTGAAATCCCCACTGGCCCATCCTGGAATCCTTGGAAGCAATCCGCAATTGAAGTTGTGGCGACAACACCTGACACTCTTTCTGATGTCACTCCTGCACCAAGCCCCAAAAAAGCTGCATCCAAAGCCCCGGTTCTGCGCCCTGCAGCAAATCAGAATGGTGTCGAATTTGTGGAAGAAACACCCGATATCGAATGGGTGAACGACGATCTGAGCGCTCCCATTTCGGCTTCTTATGACTATGGTTCTACCCGTACTAAAAAATCTACATCGAAATTGACCCCATGGGAACCTGCTCAGGCGGTTGTAAATGATGAGCAAGCTCTCGTAAAGCCCGCTGAGCGTCCGGCCCGAGCCAGGACCCAGCAGCTCCCGGTTCCCGCTTCCGCCTCAAAAAAACCGGCCATTAAACCACTTACCGAAGAGAATGATCTTCCTGCCGGGCTGAAAAAGATCCATCAGCAATTAACCAGCCAGGGCGTGGATGCCACATTGATTGATGGTTTGATGAATGTAGCCATGGAAACTCTCAGCCCGGGTACTTTGTCTGAGCAAGAAACCTGCAAAAAATACATCACCCAACTCCTCGGTGCCGAACTGCGTGTCCAGCAAGGGCTTGGGGTCTACGTTCCCAGTAACGTGGTTTGCCTGATCGGTTCGAGTGGCAGCGGCAAAACATCTGCCATTGCCAAGTTGGCACTATTCTTCACCCAAAAGTTGAATAAAACGGTCACATGGGTATGTGCAGATACAGTCCGGATCGGTGCCATTGCTGAAGCGCGTGCATATACAGATGCTCTGGGTTTGAATCTAAAACTGGTATATAGCCCTGACGACTTAAAGAAAATCCTACAGGGTGCACAAGACACAGATCTTTTCTTATTGGACACACCTGGCTACAACCCTTGCAGCGAAAGCCAGATGGTTGAACTGGGTGCCTTGTTGGCAGAAATTCCCAAGCGTTGTACCTATCTGGTAGCTTCTGCTACTACCAAAGAGATGGATTTATTCCAATTATCTGCCTCGCTGGGAGTTTTCAACTTGGATGGCATCATCATCACAAAGTTGGATGAAACGCATTTATTCGGTAGTGTTTATAATTTTGCTCGCAAAAATCAGGTTCCACTTGGTTTTTTTACAACGGGCAAAGAAGCAGCTCGTCATTTGGAAGTGGTTGATCCGGCTCGTCTTGTTTCTGCTTTGTTTGGAAAAGAGTGGAATAAATGAATAAAGAAAGCTCGAAAACCAACGAAAAGAAGGGTAACCTGCCAGACAACCAGCCCCCGGCCGAGTCTGTAAAACTTGCACCCAACCCTAAGGTCGACAAGAAAAAAAAGGATACCGAAGTCTTACACTTACCGGTTTTGGTTGAACTTGCATATACCATCTCTGCAATTGTCGTTATTATTGCGAGCTTAACGGTTGTCATTACATCGCTTGTCATGGGTGCAAGTCTGATTGACCTTGTTATCCGAACAAGTGTAACTACTCTGACGATCGGCGGACTGCTCACCCTGGTTTCATGGCAGATCTCAGCGGGCGCATTAAAAGCCAGTCTTGCTGAGCAAGAAGAAGAACTTCAAAAGGCAAAAACAGCGCAAGAAAAGCTGAATAGGCCAGATGATTTAGTCGAGCAGGAAATAATGAATGCCAACCTGTTTGAGGCCCAATAAACCATGGAGACCCCCATTGAAGCCGTTGATATCCTGGATGAATTTCTTGTAACGCGCTCCCCCGAGCTGCGTGAAAAGCTGGTCCTGCGCTCAGTTCCACTGGTCCATTACTTGCTTGGGCGGATGGGAATTTCTCAGGAAGTGGGCAGCGATTATGAGGATATGGCTCACCAGGGTTTGCTTGGTTTGATCGAGGCCGTCGACCGGTTTGACCCAAAATTTGGTGCGCGTTTCAGTACCTATGCCAGTTTACGTATTCGCGGCAAAATTTTGGATTATTTACGAACATCTGATTGGATGCCGCGTACCGCCCGCAAGCGCACACGCCTGATCCAAAAAACCATTTCAATCTTATGGTCTGAGAACCTGCGTGAACCTACCGAAAGCGAGATTGCTGTTCGGCTTGGGATCAAAGTGGAAGAAATCCAGGAAGGCCTGGCGGATTCTAACCGTATACTAGTTTCACTCGACGTGATGATGGATGCAGACCAGGATGGCGACGGAACCATGCACGAACATCTGCGTGATGAAACCCAGTCTGACCCGTCTGATGTGATGGAAGCGGGAAGTTTGATTGATGAAATGACAAACGCTATCCAAAGCCTGGCCGAACGTGAGAAGATAATCTTATCCTTATATTATAATGATCAACTTACCTTCAAGGAAATTGGTAAAGTTCTGGAAATTACAGAGTCTCGGGTATGTCAACTTCATGCCCGCGCAATCATTAATCTGAAAGCGATTATGAAAAATGAGTAGTATTCCTAAAGTTTCTCTCGAAGATTCGTTGTACGTTTTGCAGCTTGCTCGCGAAACTGCGCTTGCTCAGAATCGGCAGTCTCAGGCCAAACGGATGATGCCGGTGGTCGATGAGATCCGCGGGCTGGTGGCCAGTACTGCTCAGCCACAAACCACCGCGCCATCTGCTGGCCTTATGGGTCAGTCAGATTTCAAAACACTCCTGCAGGTGACGCAGGCACGCGTCAACCAACCTAACTCGATCGATTCAACATCTGCAGTTTTGGAGCGAAACCGCTTGATTGGTGCCATGTCCAGCGCCAAAATGTCGGATGTTGATATTGCCCGTCAGTTTAGTATGACCCGTGAAGAGGTTCAGCTTGTTTTGAATGTACAACAAAAAAATGTAAGCTATGGAGATAAACTAAGATGATAAAAGGTCTCTATTCAGCTGTTTCTGCCATGGTGGTTAATATTGCCCGGCAGCAGGCTCTTTCCCATAATATTGCCAATCTGCAAACACCTGGATTTAAGCAAGTCCTTTTCACGGTGGAAGATTTTATGCAGAATCAGACGGTGTATTCCCCACAGAATTCATCGCAATCTAATTCTTTGGATTACCTTGGCACAATGGGCCTGGGTTCCCAAATCAGCCAGGAATTTATCGATTATTCCCAGGGTGCCATGCAAGACACCGGAAATCAGCTCGATCTTGCCATCGAAGGCAACGGTTTCTTTCGCGTAAAGACAACCGAAGGAGATTGCTATACCCGCGATGGCCGTTTCCTTCGTGATGCCAATAGTACACTTGTGACCGTGGAAGGCTACAAAGTGCTGGATAGTTCCGGCCAGGAGATCACCCTTCCTGAAGGAGATGTTGCTGTTGCCCCTGATGGCACCATCAGCGTAAATGGAGCTGAAGTCGTCAAGTTAGGCTTCGGCGTCTTTGATAAGCCAGAAGAAGAACTTCAGCATACTGAAGGAAATTTTTTCACCGGCCCGGCTGATTCAACCAGCCAGGACATTCCCCGGGTCAGGCAGGGTTACCTTGAGGCATCCAACGCCAACCCGTCCCAATTGATGACCCAACTGGTGGAAGTTGCCAGATCGTACGAAGCAGCCCAGAAGATGGTTCAAAACCAGGACGAATTATTGGGCAAATCGATCGCTTCTCTCGGACGCATTGGCTGATATTAGGAGCTCGTATGACATCTTCTCTGTTTCACATTTTGAACATCTCACGCCAAGACATCCTGAGCCGTTTAAACGACCTGGATGTAACCAGTAACAACCTGGCCAATATCAACACTGCCGGTTACAAGACCAGCCGATCCAATTTTCAAGAATTGCTGGACAAACAGGTAAAAGAAGGTAATAAACTTGTCGGTACCCAACTGATTACCACGCAGGGTACTATCAAGCCGTCCGAGAATCCACTTGACTGGGCCATCGAGGGTGATGGTTTTTTTAGCGTCACAATGCCAGATGGAAAAATTGGCTATACCCGCGACGGGCAGTTTGTTATGGACGCCAACCGCCAGTTGGTGACCGCCAGTGGCTATCCCCTGGTCTGGGATGGAACGATTCTGGAAGGAATGACAAATATTAATGTAGATACCGAAGGCAAAGTTACTGCCCTTCAAGCTGATGGCACCAGCACGGCAGTTGGAACAGTCCAGTTGACCCGCTTTACCAACCCTACGGCGCTCTCCAATAATGGCGAAAATATCTGGATGGAGAATGCCTCATCGGGTATACCTCAAACCGGTGCGGCCGCGAGTGAAAACTACGGAAAAATAACTGGAAAAATGGTGGAACAGTCTAATGTGGATCTTTCCCAGGAAATGACTCACATGATGACCCTTCAACGTTCGTTTAGCATGTCCATTAAGGCATTCCAACAGACAGATACAATGATTTCCCAGGCAATTAACCTTCGCAAGGCATAATGTTTTCACAAATACAGTCGATAATATAGATGTGAATTCATTTATCCTGTAGGAGGATCTACCCCATGAAAATCGAAAATAACGGCATCTCACCACTTTCTTCCAAACCAACCGAACCTTCCAGCCGGATTGACAAGAAGGACGATCACAAAGACGTCACGGCTGCCAGAGTAAGTCAGGATACGGTTTTAATGTCTGAGAATGGCCGCTTATTAGCGAAGGCTCGTGTTGCCCTGGGGAATGTGGAAGAAACCAACACCGACCGCCTTGTAACGCTTAAAGCGCAAATTGCCAACGGCGATTACATGGTGAAAATCAACGATCTTGCTCGCAAGCTGGTCGCTAGATTTTATCCAAAATAAATGGAAGACCGAGGGTCCCGATGACAGAAAATGATAAATTCACAACAGATCGGCTTGAACTGGAAGAAGTATTGGTACGTCAATTTAGGGCTTTGCAAGAAATGATCGCCCTGACAAAAAAAGAACGCAATTTTTTATTGAACGATCCTGACCTTGTTATTCAAATCGTGGAGGACAAAGAAGTCCTTCTCGATAGTATGACTTTAATGGAAGATAAGTGCCGTAAGGTTGTTCAGGAGCTGTCGTTTGACTTTTCACAGCATTCTGAAAACACATCCATTCGCGATCTACTGCCCTTTTTCAAGCCAGAAGATGCTGGGCGTATTAAGAATTTGTCTGAAGGGATTACCAGCCTTGCCAGCCAGGCGCGCGAACTAAACCGCGCAAACCAGGCGATTGCATATACAAAGCTGGAGTGGCTTAAGGCAACGCAGGAATTTTTGATCAGTATTTTTCAACCAGAGACTGGCTACCGGTCGCCCAAGGGCGGTACTTTCAACCGGGAAGCCACAGGGTTGGGCGTTGAGATTCGTGTTTAAGGAGCTCGCATATGCCTAATCTTTCAGGTATCACCATCGCTTCACAGGCATTGCAAGCGCATTCAAATGCGATGCAGGTTGTTGAGCATAACGTGGCCAACGCCAATACGCCCGGATATCGTCGCCAGTCTGCCATCCTGACGGCCACCTTGCCTTCTTCGATAGGTGGTTCAGAATTTGTCAAAGGAACCCCTGGTCAAATTGGCAGCGGCGTAACCATCGATCGAATTCAACGTTTCAATCTCCAGTTTTTTGATGCCCGTTTCCGTTCTGTCTCCGCAGAAACAAAAAACTGGGAATCCCAGAGCAGCATTCTGGCTCAATTTGAGCCAACCATGGCTGAAACCACCACAGATGGATTACTCCCCAAGCTCGATGAGTTTTGGGCAAGCTGGCAATCTGTTTCTGCTGATCCGACCAACACCAGCCTGCGGACAATTTTGCTGGATAATGCCAGCTCCCTGGCCAGCGGCTTTACTCGTCGTTCTGAGCAAATTACCCAACTACGTGGTGATCAAAACCTGGCGGTCTCCGACCAGGTCGGGCAGATCAACTCCCTGTCCACCCAGGTAGCCACTTTGAATGGTGAAATTTCCCGTGTTTTATCGGTAGGCGAACAGCCCAATGACCTGCTCGACAAGCGTGACCAGGTATTGGATAAACTTTCTGAATTAACGGGTGCGGTTTCCTTCGAGCAAAAGAACGGAGAAGTAACCGTATCGATTGGTGGACATGTTCTGGTGGTTGGGCATGAGACCTTTAAATTAAAAACCCAGAATAACGCCGGCATGCTGGATGTTTACTGGCAAGATAACCAGCAGCTCATTCCTCCCAGCGGAGAATTAAAAGGCATTCTTGAAGTACGTGACACCTTTCTGAAAAATCAGCAAGACGGGCTGAACACCCTGGCTACCAAACTTATCGAAAAGGTGAATACGGTGCACTCTGCAGGTTTTGGCCTGAATAACGCTACTGGTATCAATTTCTTCGTTGCCGGAAGCAATGCAGCCAACATCGCTGTAAATCCCCTGCTAGATGCGGCCAGTATCGGTGTTGCCAGCGGCATGAATCAGCCCGGCAACAACACCCAGGCGCTTGCGATCGCCGGCTTGAAATCTGACAAAACCGTGATGACGGTCGGCACGGGAACTGTCTCGATGAACGAGTTTTATAATATGCAGATCACCGATCGCGCCATTTATACACAGCGCGCCGCTGATAATGCTACCCAGAATAATCTTGTTGCCAAAGCTTTGGGCACCCAGCGCGAATCAGTTTCGGGTGTATCCCTGGACGAAGAAGCGGCCAATATGGCCAAAACCCAGAAGGCCTATCAGGCTTCCGCCCGGATGCTCACGGCTTACGACGAAATGTTGGACATTGTGATTAACCGTATGGGCCTGGTTGGGCGTTAGTGTAAGGATGTTAGTGTAAGGAGTTGATATGCGAATTACAAACCGTATGATGGTCGAAAATTCACTCCAAAATATTGCGAATAGCAAGGAATTGACCAGCAAGCTGCAAAACCAGATCTCAACCGGGAAGCAGGTTCAAAACGCTTCCGACGATCCGGTGCGGGCTTCGCTCAGCCTGAGCCTTCGCTCTAATTTGCGCACGATCGATTCCTATGTCGATACTACCGATAGTACAAACAATTGGATGAATGCCAGTGATTTCACTTTCGGCCAACTGGAGACTCTCTCTAACCGCGCATCAACCCTGGTATTAAGAGGTCTGAACGACACGATTTCTGGCCAGGAACGCGCCACCACATTGGGTTCTGAGATGAAGACGCTGGTGGACCAGGCGGTCGAAATTGGTAATACCACGCATAACGGTCAGTATATTTTCGCAGGTTACAAGCTCAATACCAAGCCTTTTGCGCTTACCAATGCAGCCACCACTTTTATTGATTTTTCCGGGAATACTGTTAATAATCGAACCGTTACATATAGTGGCGACTCTAACGTGATGCAGCGCAGCCTGGGCCCTGAACAGTCTGTTACGCTCAATGTGCCCGGTGACCAGGCCATCCAGGGTTTCCTCCAGAATCTGGTTCTGGCTAGCGAAGCATTGACCAAGAATCCCTACGACCCTGCCTCTTTGCAGACTGCCCTGGCTGGGTTACAATCTTCCTTGAGTACCCTGGATCAATTTCGTACGTCAAATGGTGCTCGTATGCGTCAGGTCGAGTCGGCCGCAGAATTCCTGGATCAGGTCAAGGCAGAGACGAAAAGCTTGCTTTCCAAAAAAGAAGACGCGAATGTGGCCGAAGCAATTACCATGCTGGCCAGCCAGAAAATCACATTCGATGCTGTACTGGAAGTCAGCAAACGCGCGATTTCCGGGCTAAGTCTCTTCGATTACATCCAGTAAGATCTGCTATCCGCCAGCTCGCGCCACAAGACGCCTTTTTACCCTTAATATCCTGGATTTGTGGAGCGTGTCGATATGCTGGTATTAACCCGCAGGGTGGATGAGAGCATTGCCATTGGTGATAATATAGTTTTGACCGTCCTGGCCATTGAGGGCGAACGCGTCAAAATTGGGATTAATGCGCCGCGCGATATTGTTATTTTACGGCAGGAAGTATTTCAAGCTGTACAGGAGCAAGTCAAGATTCAGGAAATCCTGGCTGCAAAACCTGAACCAGATACATTTGAACAACTGCGCAAGCTGCTGGCATCTGAAAGTGAACCCGAAGCTGAGCAACCAGACAAAAACGAAGAAGATGTCGCCTGAACCGTGTGGTTAGAAGATCTGCATGCTATCAAAGCGCCTCTTTTTACAAGAGGCGCTTTGATTTTAACCATAAATATGGGTAACATTCACTGCTGGGCTTGGTTTGGCCAGGCTCGTTTGCGGCTCATTGTTGATCTATCCAGCAAGTAGTCTGCTTCGTAAGTGGTCTGTCCTGCCGGTAAGTTCTCCAGGTGTTTCGATGGATTGATGGCAGTTTTTCAGTGGGATAAGCCGGTATCTGTTCTCGAAAAATAAAATTTACTCAATATTTCGTTTCTCTTTACGGATGATTTACAGGAGAAGACATCACTCTGTGATATCTTTTATGAGCGGTTAACTTGCAATTTATTTAGGCATATTCCTGCAGATGAGATGAGAGCTCTATGGATATAGTTTTCGATATCAGTGAAGATGAAGTACCAATTTTCCTGGCCGAGGTGGACGAGCATTTACAGGTCCTGGATGATATATTGATCCGTCTGGAAAAAGAATCTGACGATTCCGAACTCGTGCAGACAGTCTTTCGCTCGGCCCATACCATCAAAGGTATGGCAGGAATGATTGGACACCGTCGGATGACAGAGATTACTCATGCGCTTGAAACAGCGCTGGATGGGGTTCGTAAAAAAAGTATTCATATTTCTACGCCTCTCATTAATATTTGTCTGGATGCCGTTGACCGCTTGCGCCTGCTGCGCGAAGAGGTGGTCACTGGCCAAACCAGCGATATCGACATCGATGAATTGGTGCAGGCTCTCAAGGAACTAACTATCGCTAAAAAAGATGCTGCCCCGGATCCGGCCCAGCTAATTCCGGTGGAAGCCCCCAGGGTCATCGATGCAGTTGAACAAAAATCGCAAGATTTAATCACCAAGGGCGGTACGGTTTCTGAGATTAGTCAAGCTCAGCAAACCCGGACAGTTCAAATTATTGCCACAATTCCTGCGGATAGTGTTGCTTCTGCTGCGCGTGCCTTTCAAATGATGATGGCTTTACAAGAATTGGGTGATATTCAATCCATGACTCCCACCCAGCAGCAGATTGAAACAGCCAGCGCGGTAAGCGATTTTTCAGCTGTTTTGGTCACATCTCAGCCGGATAAAAAAATCAGCGCTGGGCTGCTTCAAATTTTCGGCCTGGGCGATATCTATATTGATGGTAAGGCCATTCTTTCCAACGGAATGCCAGTCGAAGAGTCTGCTCCACAAATAGCATCTGAACCTGTTGACCCGGCCGGAAAAAATGGAAATGTTTCCACGCCTTCAGCAGAATTATCCCGGCAGGTACCCACGGAATCAACACCACCCAGCCGGCGCAGTACGGATGTGACTGCCAAGTCAGTTGTTGAGACCAATGGCCGGCGCAGTACCGATATGACTGTTCGAACGAATGTCGAACGTCTGGACAGTTTGATGAACCTTGTCGGTGAACTGATCACTGACCGCAACCACCTGCAGCAAATTCGCGCACGTCTTGAAGCGGATTCGCGTTTGAGCGGTCGCCTGGAGCAGTTTTCAGAATCTGTCACTCACCTCGGGCGCATCACGGATCAGCTCCAGGAAGAGGTCATGCGCATCCGCATGATGCCGGTTGGCAGTGTCTTTAATAAATTCCCGCGCATGGTTCGAGACATGTCTCAGAAAGTCGGCAAACTCATCGACGTGGTCATCCATGGCGAAGACACCGAAATGGACCGCTCGATGATCGAAGAGATCAACGATCCCTTGATTCATCTGATCCGCAATTCTGTCGATCACGGTATCGAATCGCCAAAAGATCGTATCGCCGCCGGCAAACCCGAGCGAGGTACCATTACCATGACTGCCCGCCACGAACAGGGGCGTATCATCTTGACCGTTGAAGATGATGGCGGCGGCATCGATGCGAAGCGACTGCGCAACAGTGCTGTACAGAAAGGGCTGATCACTCCTGAAGAGGCCGCTGTGTTAACCGAAGAACAGTCCATCGATCTTATGTTTATGGCTGGTCTTTCCACTGCGCAGAAGGTCACCGATATCTCTGGCCGGGGAGTGGGCCTTGACATTGTAAATACCAATATTCAGCGTGTAAACGGGTCGATCGAAGTTGAAACTCAATTGGGCTTCGGTACGCAGTTTCAAATTGTTTTACCTCTGACACTTGCCATCGTGCCATCCCTGTTGGTGGGTGTCAACAACTCCACCTTCGCTATTCCTTTGGTCATGATTACCGAAACGCTGCGCCTCGAAAAGGCAGATATTAAAAATATCTATCGAAAACCCGTTACCCTGCTGCGTGGCAATGTGCTTTCTTTGCTGCGTCTCTCAGATATCTTCAGCTTTGCGGAACCAGAGGAACAGAAAAAATACCTGTTTGCCGTGGTTGTTCATTCAGGTAAACAACGGGTGGGCCTGATTGTCGACTCTTTGATTGGCGAAGAGGAGGTCGTTGTGAAATCCCTTGGGGCTTTCATTGGCGATATTCCTGGAATTTCCAGCGCTGCAATTCTGGGCGACGGGAAAGTGGCTTTGATCGTCGATGTATTCGGTTTGTTTAAGCTGGCTGGAATTTAAAAAGGCGGTTTTCTCTATGCAAGACACTATTCCTTTCGATCACGAATTATTAGAAATGCTCAAGGCCATTACCAGCGAAGGCATCAAAAATGCTGCGCGTGGGTTTTCTGGCATGGTTGGGCACAAAATTGAAGTTAGTAATCCGGTGGCCAGCCTGGTGCCTTTATTGGGAATTGCCCAGATTGTTGGAGGACCGGAAAACGAAGCTGTTGGGATTTATTTGCGCATTGAAGGCGATCTGCTTGGTCAGATCATGATGATCATCCCATACCAGAAAGCACTTGAGTTGGTCGATCTTCTAATGGATCTTCCGGAAGGCACAACGCAACACCTGGGCTCAATGGAGAGATCCGCTCTTGGAGAATTGGGCAATATGTGCGGCGCCTTTTTCTTGAATTCACTGGCCAAGATGGTTGGCGCCAATATCCGGCCCACACCTCCAGCTGTGATAGTCGATATGGTCGGAGCAATCTTGGATATTATTATCGCCACCACTGGTGGCGTGAGCGAACATGTCTTATTGATGCAGGCAAACTTCATGGAAGGTCTTCGTTCCGTTGAAGCGGATTTTTGGGTCATTCCTGATCTTAAGGCTCTCCAGCTTTTGCTCAAGAAAAATGCCGAAGCATGAAAGATCCGATTAGTGTAGGGCTTGGTGAGCAAGTCATCAGCCGCGATCCTGAGGATGTCCTCGTTGCCTATGGGTTGGGATCGTGCCTGGGTATTTCGATGGTTGATCCATCCTTAAGGATTGCCGGCCTGCTTCACGCTGTTCTACCTCATTGGTCCAATGGCATGGAACCCTTGGATCCGGCTTCATCCAAATATGTTGATAGTGGCATTGAACGTTTGCTTGCTACTCTGATCAAGGAAGGCGCTAATAAGAACAGGCTGATAGTACGCATAGCTGGCGGTGCGAATATGTTGACTTCTCCTGGTCTTAAAAATTCATTCGAAATTGGAACCAGGAATATTGAAGCTGCCCGCCAAACATTCGCGCGTATCAATATGACTATCAAAGCAGAAGCTGTTGGTGGTAATATCGGTCGGACTGTCCGTTTTTATGTAGTCGATAATCGCCTGACCGTCAGGGTCATCGGTGAAAAAGAAAAAGAAATATAGAAGGTCTAAAAGGAGTTGGCATGGCGAAGATACTGATTGTGGATGATGCGGAGTTTCTGCGTGTACGCCTGACAAAGATGTTGGATACAGATGGCTTCCAGGTGTTTCAGGCAGAAAACGGTTTGAAAGCTGTTGAAGTTTATAAAGAAATCCATCCCGATGTGGTTTTGATGGATGTGACGATGCCAGAAATGGATGGGCTGACGGCCCTGAAAACGATCATCGGATTCGATCCTAAGGCGCGTATCATCATGCTGACCGCCTTGGGCCAGGAATCGGTCGTTCTTGAAGCAGTAAAATCGGGTGCGCGTGATTTTATTGTCAAACCTTTTGAACACGATCGTGTAATGAAGGCGATCAGTAAGCTTCTGGCGTAGAGGATCATGACAGATCCTAAACTACCTCAGGCAGCCAAAGCAAAATCACCAGACCCCGTACGGGTTATGGTTGTAGACGATTCTGCCTTCATGCGCTTCTCTATCAGTCAGCATCTTAATGAAAACCCGGATTTAATTGTTGTCGGTTCTGCCAGCGATGGCAAAGAAGCGCTCCGGCTCATCCCCCAACTGCTGCCCGATGTCATAACGCTAGATGTGGAAATGCCTCATATGGACGGGCTATCTACACTCCGTCAAATTATGAAATTATATCCACGCCCGGTGATTATGTTCAGCAGCCTGACCAAGGAAGGCGCTGCTGAAACCATCCAGGCTCTGATGATTGGCGCTGTCGATTTTATTGCCAAGCCCGATAATCGGCTGGATATTCGCCAGGTCATGGACGAGATGGCTGTCAAGATAATGTCGACAGCCAAGGCCAAGGTAAAGACCGGCGCATACCAGCAACCAGCATCGCCAATTGTGCAAATCTCTCAAGGGTTGGATAAACCAGTCAGCCCCTATCAAAGAAATACTCCGATCGTTTTTATTGGCTCGTCCACCGGTGGACCAGGTGCCCTGAACGAAATAATCCCGGCACTGCCCGCTAACTTATCAGCACCCGTTGTGATCGTGCAGCACATGCCGGCCGGTTTCACTCGTTCCTTATCGGAGCGTCTCAATGCCATTTCACCCCTCAAAGTAAAAGAAGCTGAGCCGGGTGACAAGCTGATGGTCGGACAAATTCTGGTCGCACCCGGTGGTTTTCACATGACCTTGGATGAAAATGAACGTATTGCCCTAAACCAGAAACCAACTGTCCATGGCGTGCGCCCCGCTGTCGACGTTACCCTGACATCTCTTATTCAGCGCTATGGAAAATCGATTATTGCGGTGATTCTGACCGGTATGGGCAGCGATGGCACGCACGGTTGTTCCCTTCTGCATAGCCAGGGTGGATATGTCATTGCTGAACACGAAAGTACCTGTGTAGTCTGGGGCATGCCTCGCAGTGTGGCAGAGGCTGGGGCAGCAGATGCGATCCTGCCACGGCCGCAAATTGCCAGGGCGATTGAGCGCGCCATTCGCGACTTTAACAATAACTGATAATTTTCGACAAGGATCATGGTATATGGATGCAAACGTTTATACACAGGTAAAAACTTCAATAAAACGCATATTGAAAATAGATCTCATCAATTACAAAGATGAGCAAATGAAACGCCGCTTGGATTCGTGGCTGGTTCGCAGCCATGTCAATACTTGGAACGAGTATTTTACACTGGTTACCAGCGATGCAACCGAGCAGGAGCGCTTCCGAAATTACCTGACAATAAATGTTACTGAATTCTTCCGAGACCCAAGCCGTTGGGAAGCACTGCGTCAGGATGTCATGCCGTATTTGGTGAAAAATTTTTTGGATGCGCATCGTACAGATGGGCTGAAACTTTGGAGCGCGGGTTGTTCCATTGGCACGGAACCTTATACAGTGGCCATCATGATGTCTGACTTCATGCCGTCTCAAAAATATTCCCTGCTCGCCACCGATCTGGATCGTGAAGCTTTGCTCAAAGCAAAATCGCGTGGCCCATATAGTCAGGATGATATTCGTAACCTAACCGCATCCCAGCGTCAGAAATACATCACACCTGCTGCGCCATTTCTGGTTAAAGAGAGTGTGCAGAAAAATATCCGCTTTCAAGAGCAAGATCTATTTGCGGACCAATTTGAGACCGGTTTTGACCTTATTATTTGTCGTAATGTTGTCATTTATTTTACAGCCGAAGCTAAAAATGTACTTTATGCCAAGTTCCATGCGGCTCTGCGCCCGGGCGGCGTCCTGTTTTTAGGCGGCACCGAAATGATTTCAGGGTCGAAGGATTTTGGTTTTCAGAACTATGGCATTTCTTTCTATAAGAAAGTCTGATAGGTAAATTATGAATTACTCGGTTGACGAGCTCATTCTAGAAGCCACCCGGCTGCCTCCAATTCCTCAAGCTGCCCAGAAAGCCTTGGCATTTATTCGGGACCCGGCATCGAATGCCGCAGATTTGGCAGCTGTGCTGAGCAAAGATCAAGTCTTGTCTGCCCACGTCCTTCGTTGGGCCAATTCTGCTCTGTATGGCATGGAAAACCGGATTGCAACCGTCCAACAGGCCATTGTTGTCCTCGGGCTAACCACTGTCCAAGAATTGATCCTGGCTCATTCCATGGCAGACCGCCTTAATAAGGCCATGCCTGGTTATGAGCTTAACCGTGGAGACCTCTGGCACCATGCCGTTGGAACAGCGATCGGCGCAAAGTTGATCTCAAAGGAACGCAGTTTGAAGATCGATGAAGAAGCCTACTTTGCTGGTTTGCTGTGCGATATGGGCAAACTGGTTTTTGAAAAGTTGCTTCGCGATACTGATACAAGTCAGCCGGAATGGAGCCATCATCCTTTTCAGGAAATGGAACTTGCCACTTTTGGGATTGACCATGCCATGTTGGGCGCAGAAATGGCGCGCCGCTGGCAGCTCCCCGAACACATCGTGACTGCTATCGCCCATCACCATAACCCGGAAGCTGCTCCGAATAATCAAATCCTGGTATCGGCAGTTCACGTAGCCGATTCTGCCATGATGATGCTTGGTGTGGGTATTGGTATCGATGGGCTTCAATACACCCTCGATCTGGAGGCGCTCAAACGCCTGCGGATGAATGAACAGGATCTGATCCTGCTGGTTGAACAAGTATCTGATCAATTAGCCCATGCCAAAGAGCTGATATATTTCGGTTGATAACCGGGCAAAACTATCTCCGGGTATCTTATAGGAGTTAAAAAGAATATGGATGTGAGATTATTAAATCCCTTTATTGATGCGGCTGTCGAAGTGTTGAAAGCCGAGGTGGGTGAATCCAGCAACCGTGGAGCATTATCCCTTCAAAAGTCTGCCCTGACCACAGATGACATAACCGTGTTGATCAATCTGATCGGGGACGTGTTTGGAGTTGTCATGTATAGCATGTCCACAACCACCTGTCTGAATTTAGTTTCCAAGATCATGGGCCAGGAATTCGCTACCATGGATTCTTTGGCGCAAAGTGGCGTGGCTGAATTGGGCAATGTGATCAGCGGACGCGCAACCATTAAATTCTCCCAGGCGGGATACAAAGCTGATATCTCCACGCCAACGGTTATTACTGGTCATGGAATCGAAATTTCCACGCTCGATTTTCCCAGGATCGTGGTGCCCTTGGAGACCGGGTTGGGTGTATTGACTGTGCACCTGGCCCTAAAGATAAAGCCGCAGGGTGTACCTCAAGATCCCGATGCTGCTGCCTCACTGATTGCCAACCCAGGATCTCGCTAGGATTTCTGTGCAGGCACTTTTGGCAATATGGTGATGAGGAGATCAGTATGAATGTTAAATTTTTAAATCCTTTTGTGGATGCGGCTCACGAGGTCCTCAGTATTGAAATGCATGAAACTGTCAGGCGTGGAGATTTACGCCTGGAGAGCGGCTCATATACAACGGATGATGTGACCGTGGTTATCTCGCTGGTTGGTGCGGTGGATGGAACTGTATTCTTGAGCTTATCGAAGGAATCTGCCATACAGCTAGCTTCGGCCCTGATTGGTGAAAAACTCCCCGGGTTGGACCGGCTTGCCCAGAGCGGGATTGCCGAGTTGGGTAATGTCATTGTTGGGCGTGCGAGTATGCGCCTGGCTCAATCTGGTTTTGAATCAAATATTTCAACCCCATCCCTGATCATGGGCAAGGGTGCAACCATTTCCACACTCGATTACCCGCGCCTGGTTGTTCCACTGACTACATCGACCGGTTCGCTTGTAATCCATCTGGCCCTTCGTGAAGGAGTCCAAACAGGCCTCAAGGCACCTCAAATCCCGATCCCCAAGGCCATCAGCTAAGCTGACGTAACCTGAATATTGGCTGCCATCAAATGCTACCCCCGTAGCTTACTGGTTCCATAAGTGGTCAACCGTGGTTATTTTTGCGCACGCGAAACAGCGTAGCGCAAAAATAACCAATTATTATTCACTAGCACTCATGGCACCAGCCCGGCACAAGCCACCCCGTCTTTTGGCGCCACGGTGGTTTCCTCTTTCCAGATTTTGCCATCCAGGCTGATTTTGCAGGACAAAGCACCGGTCTGCGACGGGTTGGAAGCCGTCAAGTAAACTTCTGACCCACTGGGCACCTGTACCGTGCGCTGCCACGGTGTACTGACTGTGCTCGGCTTGGAAATTAAAACATCACCTGCTTGAAGCGTGATAATTGAAAACCCCCCTGAGGCTTCCACTTGAAAATGAATATTGCGGATGGTCGAAACCGGGTTTAGCCTGATCAAATAAGCTACAACCGCAAGCAGGGCAGCGATCAAGATCAATACAAACAAAATTTGTAAGATGATTTTCCAACGATCGGGGAGAGTGGAAAACATATTTTTCTCCTGATCCAACTGAGCTTTATCCAGGCCAAAATCCCAAACTTGCGGTCAAGCTTATTAAAAATACACTTCCACGTTAATTATACACGTTCAATAAATTGGTGCGGCAGCAGCCGTTTGCTCGCCAATATACACCCACAACTTCAGGGTACGATCCCAGCGCAGGCCACCCCATCCTTTGGGGCATCGGTTGTTTCCTTTTTCCAGGCCTGTCCATTCAAGCTTATACTGCAAACCAGGGCCCCAGTTTGGGTTGG
>CAINXK010000287.1 GCA_903854805.1 uncultured Anaerolineae bacterium | reverse complement strand
CCATAACAAGCAGTCACTACGGATCGTTACTGAACTGGAACAGCGCTATCCTGAATTTCCCGGTCTGAATCTGACCTGGGAAGTGCGCGAAGGAATGGTCAAACACGAATCAGAATATGACATTTCAGACGCGCGCGATCTCAATCCAGAACTTCGCGGAAACCTCGAAACCCAGATTGCCAATGTCGCCGATGAAATGGCATATACCACCCATGATCTCGATGATGGTCTGCGATCTGGCATGATCTACCCACAAATTTTGGATGGTATCGCCCTGTGGGAAATATTGAAAGAAACCTATCAATGGCATGGGCCCAATCTGGACGAAATCGAACGCCATCGGATGATCCGACACCTGGTCGGCCTAATGGTTACAGACATGGTTAAAACCACAGATCAGCGGTTAAGAGAAAGCGGCGCTAAATCTGCGCTTGAATTGCAAAAATTGAATTACAATGTCATTGGTTATAGCGAAGATATGCAAAGACGCAATCGTGAACTCAAGGATTTTCTGTTCCAAAAGCTTTATCGCCACTATCGCGTTATACGAATGCAAGTAAAAGCAGAGAACATTATAAAAAGTCTATTCGATGCCTATACTACCGAGCCTGCCATGTTGCCAACGCAATTTCAAAAAATAGTTCCGATGCGCGGATTGCATCGTACTGTGTGTGATTACATCGCTGGTATGACCGATCGCTTCGCCATCGAAGAACACCAGCGCTTATTCGATCCATTTCTAAAGCCCTGACAACCCTTTTTCATCCAATCAGGAACACTCCGGGCTGAAGATTGAAAGACCAACCCGGAGTTTTGTATTTTCTATAGGAGGATGCTGTGTCTGAACCAATTTATCTCACCGCAGAAGGCGCGGAGAAACTAAACATTGAGCTTGCCGACCTGAAAGGTCCCCAGCGCCTCGCCATCGCTGCCAGACTGCGCGATGCCATTCAAATGGGCGATCTCTCTGAGAATGCCGACTACCATAAAGCCAAGGAAGATCAATCTTTTCTGGAAGGTCGCTTGCAGGAATTGGATTACATTCTTAGCGCGGCCATCATTGTCGATGGTACTGCGCGCAAAGACACGGTTTCTGTGGGCATGCGCGTGACGGTCCAAGAAGGCGATGATCTTCCAGAGCAGTTCTACATCGTGGGAGCCAAGGAGGCTGATCCACGGGCCGGAAAAATATCTCACGAATCCCCCTTTGGGCGGGCGCTCATGGATCACAAAGTCGGCGATGTGGTTGAAGCCCAAACACCCAGCGGAGTAACCAGGCTAAAAATCCTTAGCATTGAATAACGTCAATAAGGTTACCAAATTTCATCATACGTACAATTGATAATGGTTTTTTGGGGGGCAGAGCTTCAAAAGCACAAATCCGCTTTCAAGGTGAAAGCGGATTTGTGCTTTTGTTTTACAACGTATCGCGCCGGAGCGCGATCAAGGTAATATCATCTGAAACTGGGTAATCACCGATAAAAAGGTTAACCTCTGCGTCGATCAGGTTTAGTATTTCTTCCGCAGTATGAATATCCAAGCTCAGCAACAACTGCTTCAGACGTTCATCCCCAAAGATTTCGCCACTGGCTGAGAATGCTTCAGTGATGCCGTCCGTATAAAACATGAGCAGATCACCGGCCGCCAGGTTGACACTCCGCTCGGACATTTCAGATGTTTCAATCACACCCAGGGCGATGCCGGTGCGTGTGAGTAGATCGATTTGGCCGCCATGGATCCATAATGGCGGGTTATGGCCGGCATTGGCATAGGTGAATATGCCAGTTTTGGGGTCAAGCGCGCCATAAACAGCCGTAACAAACATACCCTGCTCACAATCCGGGTAAAGCAGATCGTTGACCTGAGCCAGGGCTTTCGCCGGAGAATCCGTTTGCAAAACAGCGGCGCGCACAAGCGTGCGTGTCAGGGCCATGAATAAGGCCGCCGGAATACCTTTATCAGCCACATCGGCGATGAATAGACCAACGCGCCCATCAGGTAAGTTGATCACATCGTAGAAATCGCCACCCATTTGCAAAGCAGTTCGCCAGCGAGCAGCCAGATCCCAACCAGGTGGAGGTGCCAGAGACTTTGGGATAAAAGTCTCCTGGATTTGCCGAGCAAGCTGCACCTCTGTCTCAAGACGTTCCCGGCTGACCCGTTCCTGTTGAAAGATGTCATTCTGGATCGCGAGGGCAATTTGCTGAGCGACACCATTTAGAATTTCCAGCCGCCGACTGCGAAAACGCCGGCCGCCAATAGCTTCTTCCACCAATAAAACGCCAAATGCTTCGCCCTTCAAGATCAACGGCAGCGCCACAAGCAGGCGATCGTCACTATAAGTGACTGATTCAAGCTCTTCTGGGGAACATGCGTAGGCAGACAACCAGTTTTCTGGCCCCAGGTGCGCATCCTTACACACAACCATCTGGCCCAATTCGAGAGCAGCATCCAACATCGGGAATTCGCCCGGCGGAAAAGAACGCCAGAGCAGGGCATGCAGTTCATCCGGAATACCATATTCCTGCGCTGGGACAAAGAGACCCTGCACGGCATCCCAGACATAGGTGGCGGCGCGTTCAACCCCCACCAGGATGGGCATGATACGCACAATCGTCCCCAGAATTTCATCCAGCGCTGAAAGACTGACAACTGCCTGCGCCACCTGCAACAGAGCGGCCGAAGCATACGCCTGTTCCTGAGCAGAATCATATAAACGCGCATTCTCAATGGCTACGGCGGCATAGCTGGCAAAAGTGGTCGCCATGGCCTGGGCTTCGTGACCATAGCGCCCGGGTGTATGGTGTGCCAGGGTCAGGACACCCAAGGGCTGATCGCCGATCCGCAATGGAACAGCAATCGCAGAATGGTCGTTGTCGAAACCGGCTGAGAGCGCTGACGGGCCCATCGGATCGGTAGGTTTGCGGATAAATGGTTGGCGCGAGAGCAATGCAGTCGCCAGCATACCAGTCGCTTCTGGATAATTATCGCGCGCAAATTCCAGATCAGAAGCGCGCGCGCCGTGCACAGCTGCGCAATAAATACTTTCTTCGTCGAGCAGCCAGATGGCAGCAATATCTGATGCCAGGTTTCGCTCCAGTTCCGTCAAGATAGCCTGCAGCACCTGATCCAGGCTCGCATTGGCCGAAAGCAGAACCGCCACTTCACGCAGGCTGTCGCCAGCCTGCCGTCGCCACTGCTCCGAACGGTATAGGTCAGCGTTTCGAATTGCTGCGGCAATCGAATCACCCAGGGTTTCGATGATGAGCTTATCCTGCTCAGTAAAAGCATCCGGCTGATCTGACTGGACATCCAAAATGCCGATCACCTGGTTATTAAAGACCAATGGCACGGTCAGTTCGGAACGAGTATTGGAGGGCGGGAGCGGCGATGGTACGAAACGTGGTTCAGCATCAACATTGTTGGTCAGAATTGGCAAACCATGCAGCGCCACCCAGGGGATGATACCTTCGGTATCATCCAGATTAATAATATATCCTTCCAATGCAGCCGAACGCGCACCAGAGCCTGCTTCATAATGGATCTGGCGCCGGTTGGGATGGACCGTAAACAGGTGCACATAAGGAAAATCAAAGCGGGTACTGATCAGTTCAGCAACTTCTTGCATCAATTCTCGCAAGCTTAAAATAGATGTGATCTGCTTGCTGACTTCGGCCACCACGCGCAGCTGGTTGGCCTGGCGGCGCAGATCACCGTATAACCTGGCGCCTTCAATTGCCACTGCCACGCTATCAGCAAGCGCGCGTAGAACAAGCATGTCGTGAGGATGGAAAGCATTCAACATTTCAGATTGAACATCCAAAACCCCAACCACACGTTCTTCCACCTTGAGCGGCAGCACCAATTCCGAGCTGGTCTCTGGCAGGCTGTCAATCGCGCGGAAACGCTTTTCAGCATGAACATCATTCGCCAACAGCTCTTCACCGGTTTGGGCAGCATAACCAACCAGGCCCTGACCAAGATTTACCTGGAGAGCCAGCCCGACCAGGGCGCCCTGGTCGGGCAAAGTACCACCAGCCCCTGA
This sequence comes from uncultured Anaerolineae bacterium, assembly GCA_903854805.1. The sequence goes on along the minus strand of CAINXK010000287.1, from coordinate 11,422 downwards.
GCGATAAGCGAGATTGACCTGCCCCGATTCAAGTGTAAAAATGCCCACATAATAATATTTAAAAGTCGATTGGATTAGACGGGTTACCTTATGAGCCAGCTCATCAATATCAGGCTCGTTGGCAATTTGAGCAGAGACGGTGCGAACCAGGCCCAACTGCCCCAAACGCCAGCGCTCCACGTAGACGCGGTGCCATGCGATCAAGGCAATCGCTGCGGTGCGGGCCAGGCCTTCCATGAAATCAAGCTCGCGCCGGGCAAAACGATAACCATCTGACCGGCAAACTTCAATGACACCCAGGCCAACATCCTCGTGCCGGATCGGTACCGTTACCCAAAAGACCCTGCCTTTCTGCCGGCGGATCATTTTTCCGGTTTCAAAAACCTGCTTCTGTGATTGGGAAAAGGGTAGCACGGGGAACAGGCTTTCCACCCAATCTGGCAAGCGAAAAGCTGACTCATTGAGCCACAATGTGACCTGCCCTTCAACAAGCTGGGAGGCAGTTTCAATAATTAGATCACGTTGGGCCGCAAAACTTGCGGCGGCCAGGATCTTTTCCCCCAGGTCAAATAAGACGGTATAACCGGTTATATTTTTTTTTATAATCGCTGGCTTGCGCTTAAGGAATTTAACCATCGTAAGCACATTACCATGCCCCGGAAACCACTCAAAACGGACTTCATCCATCAGCTTGCGCATGAAGAACAGGCCCAGGCCCCCGATGGCTCGATCTTCAAGCTCAGCATCTACATCCGGCTCGGCAGTTTCATCAGGGTCAAAGCGTTTGCCATTATCTCGCAGGATGACCCTGAGTGCTGAATAGGTTACATCCAGACTGATCTCAATTTGCCCATCCGAAATGCCTTCGTAAGCATGTTCAATGATATTCGAAGCCGCTTCGTCCACGGCTAATTGAATATTGTAGATTTCCTTATCGTCCATGGCCGCCAGACGCGCAGCTTCAGCAGCAAACTCGCGGATAGCATCGAGATATTCAAACTGGGCAGGAAAATTCTTGGTGGGCATTTCGCAAAAAAGAGAGAAAGCCGCTCTGACATGAATGTCCGGGCGGCTTATTTTAGATTCTAGCCTTTGATGGTCTAGATATTACCGACAGCCGAGGTTACATCCGGGAAAATCCGGAACAGGGTTGTAAATCCAGCCAATTCAAGCGCCGAGTTGATATTCGCCGGAACACAGGCCAGCACAACTTCGCCACGATTAAAACGCTTGGCGTTACGCTGGGCAGAGATCAGGGCGCGGAAGCCTGCGCTCGACATGTACTCCAACTCTTCCATGTCCAGAACAATTTTGAAACGTCCTTCGGCGGCAATAGCATCTAATGCTTCGCTTAATTTTGGTGAAGTGGAACTGTCTACACGACCTTTTACGGATAATAAATCACAATGTTTAAATTGCTTGGTTGATACTTCCATCAGTCCTCCAAATGGTTTTGGATTTTAATTACAAAAATTATATCACAGCCCCAATCCAAAGTATTCGCCACCCAGCTTAAAACCTGCCTGTTCGAGCCGTGGCGTAAACATTGGACGAAGTCCGGTCGGTTTCAGGTCGCCGGCTACTTTGCCATCAATGCCAGTATTGTTCGGATAAAACTTATAGATATCCTGTTGGGTCACGATGTCACCTTCCATGCCAGCAACTTCAGTAATCTGCATGGCTTTTCGAGAGCCGTCTGGCAGGCGGTTCATATGAACAATCAAATTGATGGCAGATGAGATCTGTTTGCGCACTGCTGTGATCGGCAGATCCACCCCAGCCATCAGCGACATGGTTTCCAGGCGCGCAATTGCATCCCGCGGAGAATTGGCATGCAGTGTGGTCAATGACCCGGAATGACCGGTATTCATCGCCTGGAGCATATCCAGCGCTTCACCACCGCGCACCTCCCCAACGATCAAACGGTCGGGGCGCATCCGCAAGGAATTGCGGACCAGGTCACGAATGTTGACCGCGCCCGAGCCGTCAACATTGGGCAGTTTTGTCTCAAGACGGACTACATGCCGTTGTTTCAGTTGAAGCTCGACGGCATCTTCAATGGTGACAATCCGCTCCAGGTTGGGAATGAAGGTTGAAAGAATATTTAATATGGTACTTTTGCCAGAGCTGGTGTTTCCCGATATCAAGATATTCAGGCGCGCCACCACGCAGGCCTCCAAAAACTTCGCCATGTAATGGGTGATGGTCCCCAAGCGGATCAGGTCCTCGATCGTCATCCGGGATTGGGGAAATTTTCGGATCGTGACGACCGGACCATCAACCGCCACAGGCGGAACAACCACGTTCACGCGCGAACCATCTGGCAGGCGCGCATCGGCGGTGGGAGTATCAGCATCCACTCGCCGCCCAAGCGGGAGCAGAATGCGGTCAATGATATGCATCAGATGAGCAGTATTGTCGAATTCCACATCCGTCTGGTAGAGCTCACCATTGCGCTCCACAAAAACCAGGCCAGGACCATTCACCATGACTTCATTGATCTGCGGATCTACTAACAGCAGCTCGAGCGGGCCGTATCCAACCATATCCGCTGCAGCCGCATCCACCACCTGCTGGCGTACCGTTGTAGGGATTTTTCCACTCGGGTATAAGTCATCCAAGGTTTTTTCAAGCCAGGCCCGCACATTCTGGCGGGTCAAATCGGCTGTAGCAACTTTCTGCAACCCGGGCGCCACTAAATTAATGATCTGAGTCTTCAACTTTAATACTTCGGCATCGCGCAGTACGGGTGGAGTTACACGCAACATATTTTCAGCCATAGAAACCCTCCGCTCAACTCAACAGGCATCCAGGCATATTTATCATCGAAAAGCATGCCTGCAGAATCAAAACACTATCTGGATCAAGACCCTCTTCAGTATAGCATTTCAGCTGAAAATTTTGTCATTGAATGCGAATATCAGCGAAAAGATTTTACTCACCGGCATCCATGGACAGGTAAACATGCCCGGTAATACCACCATTTCGCTTCTGCAAGTTACCCAGGATATGGGTGCCGCCCACAAGCATGCCATTTACCACGTCCCTCAGAAACGGGCCTGTATATGAAAAGCGGCCAAACACAGCGTTGACACATCCCAGCTGTTCGAGTATCCTTACGAACGTCCGGGCAGGCCCGGCGCGGCAGGACTCTTCGAACCCCGCCAGGGCTGAAAAGCAGCAACGGTTAGGAGACGTTCCTGGGTGCCGCCGGTATCCTGCCCGGATATTGATTCCGTTATCTGTCCGCTATGTGGGGGAAAATTCAGAACCGGTGCTTCAACGAATTCTTGTGAAGATTAGCATCGCTCTCAGACTCAGCCTACTCTCAGGCCTGAAATTTTCCAGCGTTCTACTCCGAGCTCGCCAAAGCTGCGCTGAAACAGAAAAAGACAATCTCAAACAACCACATTCCTATTTGCCAAATAAGCCAGCCATTCGCCAAAAAACCTGTATAATTTGATCATGTCACGCTTACGATGGCTGTTTTTCGCGCTCTCGATTGTAATTGGTTTGGGACTCGGGCTATATTATGGCTGGGTCATCAGCCCGGTTCAATATATCGACACCACCCCAGCCACGCTGCGGGTTGATTTTCGCAGTGATTACACATTGATGGTCGCTGAAACCTATCAGCATGACCACGATATTGAAAATGCTGAACGCCATTTGGCAATTCTGGGCGGCCAAACACCGGCGGAAACCGGTTCAGCCGCTTTGGAATATGCAATAAAAAACCAGTTTGACCCAGCCGACATTGCCCTACTCCAGAATCTGAGCACAGCCCTGCAACTCAGGCAGCCTGGCGCAGCAACACCACTAGCAAAGCCAGGGAGCAGCCAACCGTGAGCGAAAAACGCGGCTTTTGGTACCTGCTTAGCGGGTTGGTATTTGGTCTTGGGGTTGGTCTGGGGGTGGCATGGGGCCTGATGCCAACGCAATTTATTGACACAACGCCTGCCAGCCTGAGCGCAGAGGCCAAGGATGATTACCGTTTTATGATAGCATCCGCTTTCAACGCCGATCCGGACCTGCTGCGAGCTCGAATCCGCCTTGAGACCCTGCAAGATCCTGACCCAATCAAAGCGCTTGGAGAACAGGCCCAACGCATGCTGGCAAACAGCCTGCCCAGGGCTGAAATCCAGTGGTTGGCAGATCTAACGACAGCGTTACAGAACCAGCCGACACCCGTTCCCAGCTCCAGCCCTGACCCCAATTCGACCTTGCCAGCCTCTGCAACAATCCCGGCGAGAGCCACGTTATCAGCAACGCGTACGCCCAGCCCGAGCCCAACTGCGACAACATCCGCCAGCCCGACACCGACAGTTTCTGCAACTGCAACGATTGTAGAAACATCCACGCCTCTGCCAAAACCGTTAGCCACCATTCCGGCACGCCCAACGCAAACCATAACACCCACTCCGGAAACAGCCTTTGCATTAACCAAGCAGTCTTCTTTTTGCGAACCGGCCCAACCTGGTCTGATCCGAATCAACCTGACAAATTCTTCGGGCAAACCCGCTCCCGGAATCGAGCTTGTGATTACCTGGTTCAGCGGTGAAGAACACTTTTTTACTGGTCTCAAACCCGAATTGGGGCATGGCTATGCCGACTTTCGCATGACAGAAAATATTGAATACGCGCTCAGTCTTTCCGGCGGCAACACGCGAATCACGGGTCTGAGTGCCCAAAAATGCTCTAATCCACAGACTGGAAAATACCCCGGTGGCATCCAATTGGAATTCAAACAACCCTGATAACAAAACAAAAACCCCTTGCTTCGAGTGAAGCAAGGGGTTTTTGTTGATGGCCGGTAAATGTTACGGCATTGGGTTTTTCATGGCCCAATCATCTGCCACAATAATGTCAATATCTGCCTGAGCCGCCGCGTCGTCCTTATTGGCCAGCTGCGCACCACTGTTGATAGCGAATAATTCTTTGAAATATTTCATGGCATATAATTTGCTACGATGGCTAATTACCTGGGTAACACCGGGGTAATTACTGGCATTTTCGACCAAAATCACATTAAATCCAAGCGACTTCAGGTAATCTGCGGTTCGTTGAGCCATGCCTTGCACAGAGCTGCCATTATATACAGCAATTGTTGCGCCTTCCTGCTTCGCCAGATCAAGTGGATCACCTTTTGCCAGCGGGCTAACCGCACCAGCTGATGAGAAAATCTGATCACGCAGTTCGCGGATTTTATCCGGTATCGGTTTAAAGATACTCTGGCTTTCGCCCTTGACCACCACGCTATCCAGCTGAACCATTGTGTAGTCGATTACACCGCGCTTGATATTCTCGGGTGGAATGTCCTTCGCCAGCATGCCGAGTCGCATAATCTCGTCGAAAGTCAGGTTGGTCCGGATGCCTGTCTGAATATTGTTATATATGAGAGGCGCATTTGTGAGCAAAGTCGAAAAATTGGCCGGATCGGTTACCTTATCCCGGACTGCCAGAATAACGGATTGCTGACGGTTCGAGCGATCAACATCACCGCCATCGGAGTGACGCTGACGCACATAGGCCAGGGCTTCCACCCCACCCAGTTGATGATATCCTGCTGAAAGCATGATCTTGTCTTCACCAGGGCCAACCGGATCGATGACGATCTTTTTGGGAACAAATACTTTTATTTTTCCAATTTGATCAATCAGGCCAGTGAATGACCAAAATTCCACCTGGGCAAAATACTGGATAGGTACGCCAATGACCTGCTCGACCGTACGCATGGCCAGCTCTGGCCCACCACCGGGAAGTTTGAAAGATTCGCCATTAAAGTAAGCGGTATTGATCTTGGCATAGCTAAAACCCGGGATACTTACCCACAAATCACGCGGAACAGACATCATTCCGGCTGTCTTGGTCTGGGGATCGATTGTCAAAAGGATCATGGTATCAGAGCGCGCCGGGCCAATCCGGTCAGGGCTGACCTTGCCCGCTGCATCAACGACCGGCTCGGTGTCAACGCCCATCAGAAGGATGGTTACACGACTGGCGCCATCCCAGGTGGGAGGCAGCTCAATCGCCGGGGCTTCAGGTACCGCGGTCGGCAAGCCAGGAATGTCAGTGCCAGATGCGGCAGCGTCAGGCTGGGTGATAGCCACACCCGGAATACCGCCGATTGCTTGCATGGTAACCGTCAGATAGCGCACAGCCACAAATGCACCGGCAAACAAAGCTAACGCCAGGACGCCTACCACGATAGTACGAGGGGAAATTTTTATTCCAGTTTTCATAGTTTGGTTTTGTATTCTCTTACCAGGTAACTCCATTTTGAAACAACCTGGCGTTATTCAGGGACATTATTCAGGATTGAAATAGAGCATTCCAACACCCAGGTGATCAAGACCGAGCCCGGCCCAATATTGCAGCAAAGCAGAATTTGATTCGAGCGCTTTCATCAGACCAGGAATGGCCTGGGGGTCTTTTATTTCAGCCAGGGCTCGCACAGCCTCTAACCTGGCAGACTGAGGCCCACTTTCCAAGATTTCAAGCAAGGCTGGGGTTGATTGCACCCCAAGACCTGCCAGGGCATTTGCTGCCAAACGGGCAGTCATTGCATCCGGGTCAGAGAGTGCCCGGGCAAGAGCTGCCAATGCTCGCGGAGTGGGATGTTGACAAAAAGCCATGGCAGCCGCCTGGCGCAGCTCTTCTGATGCATCATCCAGGAAAACCAACAGATCAGCAGCTGCCTCATCCAGTTGGCCAAAACCAGCCAACGCTCGGATGGCCCACCAACGCACATCTGTCTCTTCAGATTTGAGAAGCAAGCGTAAAACCATGAATGCTTCCCGTCCAAAACCTGCCAGGCGAACAGCCGCAATTTCTGCGCGGTCATCATCACCGCAGGTAAGCTGGGCGCACAGCTCTTCCAGCTCAGTCATTTTAACGGGCGGGGGGCGGCACCGGCAGGCTTTCAGCCGCAGTCTTGACCCATTTGTCACCCTCATCAATCAGCATCACAGGAATATCATCCACGATCGGATATTTACGATCGCAATCCTGGCAGATTAGCCAGGTTTCGTGTGTGAGTATAAGCAGGCCATCTTTTTCACGAACGCAAGCCGGACAACGCAGGATTTCGAGCAATTCTTGAGAGACCATTTAATTCTCCTTGGGAGTTGTGTATTATTAGCTTCAATGTTTGCAGCTGTCTGACTTTCCACGAAACGATGAGGCCTTTTCAATGGCGCACGATCTACTTATGGAACTTTAACAAACCGTCGCAGAACAAAGAAAACGAAAATATTTTTTCGCAAAATCTCCTGGCAATCAACAATAACTTGCGGCCCAAGGAATAATCGGGCCACGCATTCGCCAGCATAACGACCAAAAATTGTACCACGCATCAAGGTTTCTGGCACCAACCCTTCTTTTTTAGGATTTTTTCAGGGTCTTTTACGTCGGGACCGTATTCACAAGCATCCGCCCAGGGTTGGTAGTTGGTAACGAAATGATCAGAAAGCAGGGTCTGATTATTCCGAATAACCGCCCGGTTGATGGTTACATCTGCGCCGTCAACTGCATAATCAACATGCGTGACCGAACCGGGCGCGGCATCCGGATTAAACGTGACAGTCGGGGGCAAGGCCGGCACATTATTGGTCGGCCCAGAAAAGGTTGCCTGAACTGATCGGCCATCAAATGTAGAAAATAGCTTCCAGGTCAAGGAACTCGAAGCTGAATCGAAAAACGTTTCCATTAATAGCCAGTAAGGTGTGTCATTGGTAAATTTAAAATCGACCAGTGGAAAGTAAACCGTGGCATCAAAACCAGACAGACTGGGATCACTCCGCCCACCCGGGCCCTGCTCATAATAAAGGACCCGGTAAGCATGTGCATGACGTTCAGCGATTGGGAAGCCAGCGTAAAACACGGTGCGAAACAAGGTTGTGCTCACCTGACAAACCCCACCGCCGACTCCTTTGATGGTCTTGCCATTGAAAATAATTAATGCCTCGGCAAAACCGTTATCCAGGCTGACATCACCCATATATTGACCCATCGAAAAGGTTGCACCGGGTGCCACAAGTAAACCATTATATTTCGAAGCCGCGGTTTCGATATTATTCTTACGCGCAGCGCTAGATCCAACAAAATAGGTGGTCTGTGACCCTACCAACTGCACGATATTCAACTGTTGGCTGGTGGCTGTATCAGCCACCAGAGGTTGCGTAGCATCCACTCGTAAAATTGCAGACTGCTCTCCGGCTCCAACCGCCTTTTGAATTGCATCCATGGAGCCGCGCGAGTCTACTCGCAAACCAACCCGTGAAGCCTGGATCGGGTGGATTTGACCAGTCTGTTCATCAAATATAAAACGTGCATCCGCTTCCGGACGATCTACTTGTTTGGAGATTGTCTCAAGGTATCCATGGAGTCTGTCACGATCAAACTGGACAACATACTGCGACCCTGGACCGCTCCCCAGACGCCCAACGCGCAGCATGGGCGCCAGATCTACTGGCTCAATCTGCCAGGGGCCCGGATCGCCGCTGCGGGCATCCGGCAGGGTAATTGCAAAAGGAGCTGCCAGCAAACGCCGGGCAGCATCTGCCTGGACGCTGGCATCCATCACTTGGGGCGCCTGATCCAGAATTACCAGCGGAATTTCGCCATCGCGGAAAGATTGCATCTGGGCATGAATATAGACAATGCTGGAATCGAAATCTAATTTATGACCTAACTGTCCAGGCTGTGAGCTAACATCCAAACCTGTGATTACCAGGCTGGCCTCGGTAACTGGTTTTTCAACCAGGGGTGCCAGGTTTTGAAGATATGTGTAAGCCACGCCCTGATCGAATACGATAACTGGCGGTATGATAACTCCCACCTGACCGGCATTCAACTGGTCATTGATATTTTGAAACAAACCACCAGCACGGCCAAATTCGAAAGCAGCATCTGCCGAAGCAGTCGGATCAAGCTGCATGCCAAGGTTGGCTGGAGTCTCGACCCAAACATTGCCGCCATCGCGGAGCACAATCCGCCCACTGGTCGGAAAAGTCAGCGCCGCCTCGATTTTAATGGCCGCATCGCTGGTCTTCAATCCAGAGACATCCACTCCGGCGATGGATATACCCGGAAATATGCGCCCACTGTACATCAACCGGTAGCCTAAAGATAGGAATATCAGCACAAATAGAAAGAATGAAGCACCCACAAGCAATGCCACAGACATTTGAATCCATGCTGCTCCGCTTTCGCGGCGTTCTCGATCTGGACGCACAAATCGAATTGGGGTTGTAGATGACATATACTCTAACCCTTTTTTCGTAGAGATGGTATAAGCATCGGCGTTTTGGCTTTATATTCTACGTATTCTGAACCAAAATCTTTTAGCAATTTTTGCTCTTCAAAATATGTGCCAATAATAATATATACTGAAAAAACAATCCACAAAACAAGCCGGTTTACGCTCATCTCAGGCGAAAGCCAGATAAAAACCAACCCGGCTGTGTAGAGTGGATGGCGAACATACGCATACAACCCATCGACGACCAGGCCCGCGGGTTTCATATCGCCATAAGCGGGGGAAAGCTGCGCCAAACCGGCAAATTCCAATGGTCCGGTCTGCATTACTCCGGCGATCAATGCGAAAAACGCCACACCCTGGGCAATCATCATCACAACCATCCATGGGGCAGGTATGCTGTAAAGCAGCCTGTCCGGAAAAGCGGTCAACAGTAGGATAATCGGAAAAAAGGTTGCCAGGGCAAATAAATTGTAAGCCAGGCGGTAAAATCTGTAAAAAGCCTGAGGACCAAACAATTTTCGGATAAGGTGTTTGAATCCATGCGAGGCCACGATTGAATGCAGAAGGCCCCACAGGATGGACGCAATAATGATATAGATTGTTCCCATAATCCTAATATACCTGCTTTAAACGAATATGAGTAGGTTGCAGCCGTTTGCAACGCCTGCCAGTTAAAATCGCCTGCCTGCTTGAAACCAGGCGCGCCAACCAGAAGAATAACCAGCATTACCAGAGCAAATATGACCCGTTATCGGGCATTTTTGTCCCCCCCAAAAAAAAACACAACCCGACACAAACACAGAGCTTGTAACTCTAATTAACGTCAATAACGTTTACAAGATTTTATTGTTTATTTTCGCGCGCAAACAGCATAGCGCGAAAATAAGCACCTGGGGCAATCCAACCGCAAACTTTACACCACTATTCAGGTTTATTATCCAAACCAACCTGGTTTTTGGGCATATATCAAGTGACATTGGATTTATCCGTGTCTAAACGGACATTACAGTGTTTTTATATATCGCAGTCTTCACTTGCTTATACAACTCGCGCAAAAAGCGCATATTATTGGACAAATAAACCCAATAATATTGGTAATATTTATCCCGTTCGATAAAGAGACCATATGACAATACCTGAATTACCTTCCCCACGCCTTATTGCGCCGATTGCTATTGTCGGTTTATCGGCAATTTTTGCCAACGCAGCAACCTTGCCAGAATATTGGGACAATATCGTTAAGAAGATTGATTGCATTACCGATGTGCCCATCTCTCGCTGGGACCTCAATGATTACTACGATGCCGACCCGAGCCAACCCGACAAAACCTACTGCAAGCGCGGTGGTTTTATCCCAGATATATCTTTCGATCCGTTGGAATTTGGCCTACCGCCAAATATCCTGGAACTGACGGATGTATCCCAACTGCTGGCCCTGGTAGTCGCCAAGCAGGCGTTGGAAGACGCGGGTTACGGAGCTGCCAGCGAAATGGTCCGTCAGCGCACGGGCGTGATACTGGGTATCGGCGGCGGGCAAAAACTGATTACCCCGCTTACATCCCGGCTCCAGTATCCAATCTGGGAAAAAGTCCTGCGCAGCATGGGCTTGAGCGAAGCAATGGTCCAGACCGCCACCGAGCGCATGAAGCTGGCTTACATCCCATGGGAAGAAAATTCCTTCCCCGGCATGTTGGGCAACGTCATTTCGGGGCGTGTCGCGAACAGGCTGGATCTTGGAGGCGTGAACTGCGTGGTGGATGCTGCCTGCGCCAGTTCGCTCAGCGCGCTCCAGATGGCGGTAGGAGAGCTGACCTCAGGCCGCACTGATATGATGCTGACCGGTGGAGTGGATACCGATAACTCCATCTTCATGTACATGAGCTTTAGCAAAACCCCGGCCTTTTCAAAAAAGAACGAGATCAAGCCTTTCGATGCAGAATCGGACGGTATGATGATCGGCGAGGGTCTTGGGATCATGGTCTTAAAGCGACTTGCAGATGCGGAGCGCGACGGCGACCGGATTTATGCGGTCATCAAAGGGCTGGGCGCATCCAGCGATGGACGCTATAAAAGCATTTACGCGCCCAGTTCTGCCGGGCAGGCCCTGGCTCTTCAGCGTGCCTATGATTCAGCCGGGTTTGAACCGGCCACAGTGGGACT
>CAINXK010000286.1 GCA_903854805.1 uncultured Anaerolineae bacterium | reverse complement strand
GTCCAATTGCATCAAATAGGCTGGCTTGAGCTTTGCGTTTTCCGAGCATGGCGGCACTCCTGGTGGTTGGATTGCCTTATTTTTACCCGATTTTCTCGCTGCTGAGGAGGGTTGGGACTTGACCACTTTTTCAGCAGACTCATAGGCTGGTCTGCGTCCACTCCCCTGCGTTTCGGGATGGTATGTTCCGTTGTGCCTGATAAATTCGTGAAAAGTTGTCAGGTTTTCGATGCACAAAACGGCATCGGCGTGAATTTCAACGCTTTGGAGACTGGCTGTTTGGGCGGCGGGGAAACCAATGGCGGGGAGAAAGCCGCCAAGACTGAGAATTTCGCCGCTGGTGACGGTGAGCTGCCAGTTTCCCGCCAGAAGCAGGTAGTTGGGGTTGGCGACCAGATTGAGCTCGCGTAAAACTTCATCGGCGGGGAGACGTTTCCATTCGGGGTTACCGAGACGGGCCAGGCTGACGAACTGGTTTTTGAGCACTTCGAGGCGCTTGCTGTCGTTGAAAATACGGACGCTAAAAACCCGGTAGGGGGTTTCTGTCTGGAGTGCGGAGACAGCCTCCATAACGGTCAGCAGGTCTGTGTCCAGATCAGTGTCGGCCAGGCTAAAGGGCACGGGAGATTTCCCGGCGCGGAGATTCATCAAAACCTGGCGCAGTGCCCGCGCGCGCCAGTCATCAACAAAACGGAATTTGTCGGCGAGCAGCAGGTTTTCGAGATGGGACCGTTGGTCAGTTTTGGCTGAACGCTGGAGAAGTTGATACAGGCTCCGTTCCGCTGCGAGGTTATCCGCTGCCTGTTCTGTTTTTAAGATAACCGCTTCGAGCAAATGACCAGTTTCACCGGGAATCCAGACAAGTTTAACGAGACCAACGCGTTCCAGATTTTGTAATTGTTCATTGGCAATAAAGCGAGCATGGGGATCGATTTGGGAGTAGTAGCAGGGGAGAGAGATGTCAGTCAGGTTGACTTTGATCGAGCGCCCACTCTGCTTCGCCCCGAAAGGATAGGTTCCGTTTTTAGAGATGCGGCGTTCATAGATGTCGAGCAAATTATTCAGCACGACAATTACATCAGGTGATGGACTAAAAGTAATCTCTACCATCACTCAATCTGCGGAATTCGCAACAGGTAAGCCCGAAGCACAGCGGAGTGGACGAAACATTATTCTTTCTCCAATTCCGCAATCATCTCACTCTTGTCAATCTCAATCACAAATGAATGATTGTTTTTGCGAACAACGGTGCAAACGCTGTCGACATACGGCAGCAGTGAGCCAGATTTATCAGGCGGGGTGGCGAGCAACACTTGCAAACCGGCTTGGCGCATGAATTGGAGCGCGCTGGCGGTGCGGGCGGTGTCCATTTTCCCAAAAGCTTCGTCGAAGAGCGCCAGACGAATGGTATCGGATGGGCGCGGCTGGTTCAAACGGTATGCCTGGGCAAAGGAGGCCGCCATCGCCACGTAAAAAGGTGTGGTCGTTTCGCCTCCCGATTTTTTTGCATTGATCTGGCTCAAGAGAGCGCGGTCACCATTTGGATAATGGATGCGGATATCGTACTGCAAATAGTTGCGATAATCCTGCAATTCGCGCAGTTCAATATTTTCGTCGTCGTGCGTGGTCAGGCGCTCAAAGAGCAAATCCCAACCCTGCTGGTGCTTCTGGCGAAAATCCGAGTCAAAAAGCGACGCACCCATCACCTGCTGGCTGTCCATGACCAGTTCGTAGACCTGTTTGACCTGCGGCGCGGGCTGGTTGATAAATTCAAAGCGTTCGCCACCAAAACGCAGATGCGCCAGTGTGCCATTCAGGTGCGCCAGTTGCTGGCGGGCATCCTCGATTTGTTCGCGCAAGCGATGGATAAAGTTTTCAACCAGTTCTTGCTCGGCTAAGCTGCGCTGATGGGCGATTTGGGTCTCATACCCTGGGAGTTCAGAGTCGATCAGCTTGTTGCGCTCGTCGGTATAGCGGATGGCATTTTCTGTTTCGTCATAACCAAAATCGTAATGAAGTGAATACTCTTGCTTAGCTTCGCGCAGGCGGTCGCGCGAACGCTGTTCAGCGGTCTGGTAATCGTTTTGTTTTTTGGTCGAGTTTTCCAAAATGACTTCAAGCGGCTGACGTTCGCGGCGACGTTCGTATTCTTTTTGGACATCGGAAGCGGTCTCATCATCGGCGTTCTCCAGAACCAGGAAATTTTCTGCGTTTTGGAGCGTGTCATCGGCAGATTTTTCCAAGCCAGGAATGGCTTCCGATTCAAGGTGTTTGACTTCACCTTCAAGCGTACCGAGTTTGCGTTCAATAGCAGAGACCTCACCCTGAGCTTTGTGCAACACCGCTTGACAACTCTGCACTTCGGCTCTGAGTGAGTCGATGGAGCGGGTGTCCAAACCGGAGAGTTCGTTCTCAAAGGTAGCCACTTCCGTTTCGAGCGGCGCAAGGCGGCTGAGAATCGGCAGCGCCGTTTCGAGTTCCACCAGCGGACGGATTTTATCGCGGGTGAGAGCCAGGCGTTCGCGTAGAGCGTTGGCGCGTTCATTAAGTTGGACCATTTCGCTGGCAATTTCACCCAACCGGGCCTGGCGCTGTTCAATTTGACGCGGCACGGCACGTTCGCCGATGAACCAGCGTTTATAGACCTGCGGATTGAGGTGACTGTCGGTATAGTTACGGCGTACAAAACATTCGCGGGTAACGGCCGTGCGGTGTTGGCGAAGTTGTTCGAGTGTTTCGCATTTGGTGTAGTTGCCGAGGATGAGATTGGTGAAGGCAAGGGCGGCAGGGTGGAGGGTAGTGACTTCTGCGGCGAGGGTCTCGCGTTGGACACTTCGCGTTTCGTGCTTGAGGATGGATTCCGTATCAAGGAGAGTCGCGCCGTGCAAGATGGATTTGTTTTGACGGTAAAGCTGCATGGCCGCATCATACTGCGCGGGGGGAACCAGCAGCACAAAGCGGTTCAGACCCAAAATGCCCTCCACCGCGTCCTGCCAGGAATCATCGGGGATTTTGAGTTCGTTGCACAGATAAACAACTTCGTTTGCGCCAAGACCGAGTTCGGCGCGAATCATGCGGCGCAGTTTGGCGGAATTGGGAGCTTCCGCTTCGACGCTGGCTTCTCGGTCGCCGGTACGCAGTTTGCGGATATCGGATTCGAGCGTGGCAGCTTCGACGTGCAGAGTGGTGACTTTTTCGGCGAGAAGAGCTTCGTCGCGAGAAAAGGCATGGCTCAAAGAGGTCAGAGCTTCCTGAAGGTTGCGGGTCATCTGTTCTGTAGCCGGCTGTTCGGTAATGAAGGTTTCGAGGGCAGCGGGATTTTCGAGTTTGTCAACAAGAAGGTCGTCACGCAGTTTTTTCGCGTCGGTGAGTTCACGGGCGAGGGCGTGATCGATTTCGGCTTTGCGCTGGCGCAGAAGGGTTAAGTCGTGGGTTAGAACGGCGATTCTCTCGCGTAGTTCCTTTTCGCGGACAGCGGTCTGATCAGTGCGCAAAGCCACTTCTGCATCTGTCAACGCCGATTGAGCAAAGACCAGGCTGCGTGTCAGATCATCTCGTTCGCGTTCGGCGCGACTAAGAGCCAGTTTAACGGTATCCAGTTCGAGGCGGCGGTCAGACAATTCCTTCAGGAAAATATCCGCCTGAACACGGTGAGCGATGTAGGTATTGGTAATGCGGCGACGGCGGTTGGCGGCGCGTTCCTTATCAAGTTCGTCGATAGCGTTGAGTCTTTCAATCCGTTCACGGACATTGGCGGCCAGGCCCTCAAAGTGACGCAGGGTTTCGAGCTGGGCTTGCAGGGTTTTAACGTCCACCAGGTTTTCGTCGAGCAGATACGTGTGAACGAAGGAGCGAATATCGGTCAGCGGGCTAAATGCCAGGCCTTTGACGATTTTAGCCGGAAAGGTGTCTTTGAGCTGCCCGAGGCGGTTGAGCAGGTTAACCCGGTAATCTTCGAGACGAGTCCAGACCTGGGCACGGGCGGTGGAAGGCAAAGCGAAGTTTTCGAGATGACGTTTGAAAGCACGGGTATCGAAGGCTTGACCGGAAGATTTGAAAAACCAATCGTCGTTAAGCGCGGCGTTGTGTACGATGAAATAAGCCACATCCGGGTTGCGGCCATCCTCATATGCATCGATGACAGCTCCGTGTGTGAAAAAAGTACCATCGGGATTCTTGAATTCAAGCGCAACCACACCGGTGGCATCAGCACGCAAGTAACGCTGACCTTCGGTACCAAGTTCGCCGCGCACATAACTAGCCAGAGTACGTTTCCCACCGCTGAGAGCAGCCTGGTTGAAACGCACATCCCGCTGCCCACCCACCAAGGCAAACTGCACGGCATCCAGGACGGTGGATTTACCCGCGCCGTTGATGCCGATAAAGTAAGTGGTTCCCTGACAGTTGATCGTGGTATTTTCAAACAGATGCCAATTGACGAGACGGATGCGGGTCAGGAGCTTCATAAGGATCCTTCATCTTCATTATTTTCAAAATCGTCCCCGCCCGCCCGATACTTCCTGAGCCAGGCTTCCAACTCGTCCACAGATTGGATGGGCAGAATCAATTTCACCGAACCGCGCAGGCGCAAACGGGATTCAGAATCGCGCACGTCAATGGAACGGCCATTCAGAGTATCAATCAGTCCGATAGAACGCAGACGGCGCAAAAGGGCTTCATATTGAATGATGCCAAGGTCACGTTCTTTGCCGGTAATGGTACGATATTCCTCACGGACTTCACCAATCGTGACCACCGGGTCGTTGACCAGGCTGAGATGTTCGATTTTCTCCTCGTACAATTTGCGCAGAACGACAATCATCAGACTTTCATCGAGTTTGTAGCGGGCACGGCAATAACTAAAATCGGAAACGGCCTGAAAAATACGGTGATAATCGTCATGCAGCAGGCTGAAACCAACCAAACCGAGCAGTCCGTCAAAAACGGCGCGATGCCGATAGACGAAGTAATAATCATCTTTATCGGTGTCCACATCCTGATAGAGAAAAGTCTGCCCGAGCAGGCGGTTGACAATGCGCGGCGCGTCACGGCGGGATTTTTCGGGGATTTCGACAAGAATGCTTTCGGGGGAAAAGGACATGAGCTGCCTGATGGTTTGATGGATGAATTGGGCGCTTGGAACGATACTCTTGATTTATAAACGGATCAAGTCGAAGGACGCAACCTTGAAATCCCCGACTCTCACCGCCTCCCCCGCCACCACTTCCAGACCGTAACTGACTTCGGGATGGTGGGCGTAGGCGATGATTGTGGTCAGCCAGTGCAGATCGCCACGAATTTCAATGGGGATTTCGCTAAGATGCAGGCGTTTATGGCTATTGAAAAAGCCGAGCACTTTACGATTAACCTTATCAGGCGAAAAAGCCTGAGTAACATCTTGCATGGTGGCGGCGTGCAGGGCAAACAAGTCATCCGGGTGTAGAGTTGGCAGGAGGATTTCATCGGGAGTAAAAGGCGCGCGGCGCTGGGGTGGGGTGTAGAAGCTACGCGCATCGGGTGAGCGCACCGGCATTTGGCGCAGGCCGGGGGCTTCATCAGGAAGTTCGGCGAGACCCTCAGC
>CAINXK010000285.1 GCA_903854805.1 uncultured Anaerolineae bacterium | reverse complement strand
TAACCGTTTTTCTGGTTTATCTTTTTGCCCGCGTGGGGGCAGATGTGCCCACCACCAACCTGATCCTGGCGGGTGTGGCGGTTTCATCTTTCACCGGCGCACTGACCTCTTTGATGATGCTGCGTTCCACCGGCGAACTGCGCCGCGCGCTCAGCTGGCTCCTGGGTGGTGTCAGTCTGGGGGGCTGGCCTGCCATTCTTTCCTTGATCCCCTATCTGGCGTTGGGTCTGATTACGCTGACCTTGAGCGGCCATGCTTTAAACCTGCTCCAATTTGGTGATGAGCAGGCTTCTCAGCTGGGGCTGGATACGCGCCGTGCCCGGATCGTGATCATTGTGGCGGCCTCTCTCGTGACCGCTGCCGCAGTTTCTTTCGCAGGCATCATTGGTTTTATTGGTCTGATCGTCCCACATGTTGTGCGTATTTTTTGGGGAGTGGATTACCGGCGTTTGATTCCACTCAGCATACTGGGTGGCGCCAGTGCCTTGCTTGTGGCGGATGTGCTTGCGCGCGTCATTCTGGCTCCGCAGGAACTACCGGTTGGGATTGTGACCGCACTGGCGGGCGCGCCATTTTTTCTGTGGGTTTTAAGGCGTGGCAAAAAATTGGGGCAGTGGTAACGATGAACTTTCCTTTTCGCCTGGGTGCCACTTCTTACATCATCCCTGCGGATATTTTACCGAATGTTCACTATCTGGCTGGCAAGGTCCAGGATGTGGAACTGGTGCTTTTTGATCTGGATGACGGTCAGAGCAACCTGCCTACCCGCGCTCAAATTGCTGAATTGCACAGTTTTGCAACAGATCAGGATCTCAGCTTTAGCGTTCACCTGCCGTTAGATCTGCGCATGGCCGATGATGGCAGTTCAGGGCATGCCTCGCTGGAAAAAGCCCGCAGGGTGATCGAGTGCACCAGAGACCTGGACCCCTATGCCTACGTTGCCCACCTGGATGGAAGAGCTGTCTTGCCTGCCAATACATCTTCTGCGGATATGCTGCGTTGGCAGGATCATTCGGTCCAGGCCCTGGAACTTGTTGGCGAGTGGGTCGGTGATCTGCAGAAACTGGCCCTGGAAAATCTAGAAGGTTACCCTCTCGATTTTCACGCAGCCATCCTGGAACGGATCGCCGTCAGCCGCACCGTGGATATCGGGCATTTATGGTTGGATGGGCACGATCCGCTCGAATATTTACGGGCTGCCCTGCCGCGCACACGTGTAATTCACATCCACGGCATTTCTGAGCGTGACCACAGCTCGCTTGCGCATATTCCATCTGCCCAGCTTGCTTCCGTGCTTGCTGAACTTACCCGTTTCAATTACACAGGTATCCTGACCCTCGAAATGTTCTCAGAGCAGGATTTTCTAACATCCCTGCAAACGCTTGATGGTTTTTGTAATGAAAATCGAAATTCGAAGATAAAAATCGACCAAGGTGCCCCATGTTAAAAATCCAAAACCTGTTTGTCAGCTATGCAACACGACCAGTTTTGAAGAATATCAACCTGGAAGTAAAAAAGGGTGAGATCTTGGCGCTGCTTGGACCAAATGGTTCGGGTAAATCGACCTTACTTCGTACGATCAGTGGAATTTTGCCGGTTGCCCAGGGCACAATCAGCCTGGGCGGGCACCCGTTGAGTGCGCTTCGCCAGGCAGAACGTGCTCGCTGGATCTCTGTTGTACCCCAAAATGCCATGCTGCCCCCGACTTTCACGGTTTGGGAAACGGTAATGCTCGGTCGTACACCCTATATTAATTTTCTGGGTCAGATCTCGGCTCGAGATAAGGCAATTGTGCACATGGCCCTTGAAAAGGTGGATGCTCTCTGCCTGGCCGATCGTTTTGTGGGTGAGCTTTCTGGGGGCGAACAACAACGAGTCCTGTTGGCGCGGGCTCTCACCCAGGCGGCACCCATCCTGGTGCTGGATGAACCCACCACCTATCTTGATTTGCAACACCAGTTCCGTTTGCTTAATCTTATTCACAAACTGGCTCGCGACGAAGCTCTGACGGTTGTGATCGCACTACATGATCTTAACCTGGCCGCGCGTTATGCCGATCGGATTGCCCTGCTGGTCGATGGACAGATCAAGGCTCTTGGCACTGCCAAGCAGGTGCTGCGCGCTGACCTCATTGCTGATGCGTACCGCTGGCCCGTGCGGGTGATCGACCATCCATTTTTGGATGCTCCGCTTATTCTGCCCGATGCTTTGAATTGAAATTGGGCCCTGGCTATCCGGTGCTTCCTCTATTAAAATTTGGTTCGTTGATCCCCAACTTTTGAAAGTATGCAATTGCAGCCCGGCGGGTGTGCACACCCAGCCGCTCGTAAGCGCTCGAAAGTGTATTACGAAAAGTTGAACTGGATACGCCCAGACGGATTGCCAGGTCATCGGTTGTGTTATCTGGATAGGCTACACACAGGGAAAGTGCTTCCAACTGGCGAGGGGAAAGCAGTGATGAAGATGATTGTTTATTTAACGAGCGCAGCTTTGGAATGATGCCCTGGCTGAAATAAGTTCCGCCCTGACTAAGTGTGCTTATAATCTGGGCCAGGTTTTGGATCGCTTCAGAATCATTTTTAAAAATGTAGCCGGAAATACCCAGCTCGACCAGCCTCTCAATCAGCACAATTTGTGAGAACATAGAAATGACCAGGATGGTCATTTTTGGGTATTTTTTGATTAGCTTTGGGATAGTCTGCAGGATTGGGAAGATACTGGTGTCTGTCGCTGAAATTTGCACTTCCATATCGATGATCATGATATCGGTGGGGGTACTCGCCAGCATGGGTTCCAGGTCAGCTCCATACCTGGCAATTCCAGCGATATTCAGTGTTTTATCATTATTCAATCGATACAAATAACCATCAATAATTCCTTGATGGTCTTCCATAATTGAAACATTAACTTTATCTGTTTTCATGTTAGTCCCCTTTCTAACTGCTTCGATCTGAATATATCTCTGTTCCGAATCGGTCGCCGAATAATAGCTATTTATTATGGACATCTTAAGGAACCGACCTGTATAACCCACATATATTTTGCCAGAAGACTGACATTTCCCCAACCGCTAATCCAGCGGTCCGTTTGATGATGATCGACTGGCACTTGCAAAGCCCGCGTTATGCCAGTGTTTTATTAAATTGTAATCGGAAATGAAAAACTGAACAGGGTGGATTTTCCGACACGGGATTTAATCTCCATCTTGCCTTCCAATAGGCGGGTGCGTTCCCGCATGCTCTCCAGCCCAATACCCTGCTGGATGGTTTCAATATCGATGCCCTGGCCATCATCCTTGATGGTTAATCCGATCACATCATGGATAAGCCAGAGTTTGATCCAGACGTGTTTTGCCCTGGCATGCTTGATGGTATTGGTAAGTGCTTCTTGCACGATGCGGTAGATACTGATGGAAAGCTCGTTGCTCAGGTTTGGAATTTCTTTTCCCTTGTAATTGATGATCAAACCGGTCTGATCTGAGAAATCGAGGCACATTTGCTTGATGGCAAGATTGAGCCCGAGTAAATCCAGCATTGGCGGTCGCAGGCTGTAGGCCAATGACCTGATCTGCTGGGCCGCATTCTCTGTCAGGCTGATGGTTTTATTCAGGCTCTCTTGAAACTCAGGACTGCCCGCTGGTTTCGAACTCAGATTTGCAAGGCTCATGCGGATCCCAACCATGGCCTGCCCGGCTTCATCGTGCAGCTCGCGGGAGATCCGGCGCCGTTCATCTTCCTGGGCCAGGATGACCCTCCGGTAGCTTGTTTCGGTGGCTTTTTGAGCCAGGGACAGCGCGTCCATGGTTCTGTTGTTGCCGTGCTTTAGAGCGATCTCATAAGCAGTGCGAATATTTTCCTGCTCCTTGAGAACTTTCTTTTCACGCGCTTCCTGATATGCTTCAATCACCTGCATCCGATATAGGGATGTAATACTCAGTGCGGCGTAATTGTTTTCCAGGATATTCATGAAAAAAAATCGCTGGGTTCGATATAAGCTAAAAACTGTTTTTATGCCCAAGCCTGCCAGGCTAAGTTCTTCGCCCCGTTGCGTGGCGCAGGTGAAACAGCCGTGTAAAAAGTTAATTATTGAAGTTGTTTCCTGTTCTGCAATCATCATCAGTTCACGTGGGCGAAGTTCCAACCGGTTGGAAAACACGTTTGCGCGCAATGACTGCGCGCAGCGATTGGTAAATTCCGCCCGGTTGGCTTCTACTACCTGTGCAAGTAAATCCAACTCGGCTTGCGAATATTCCGGAGGAAGATTTTCTGTGAGCATCATATTGCTTTCGAGGAAAGCTGGTTTAGCGGTTCAGGTATGCGCCAAATCCGCCCCCGAAGGGACCAACACTTTCCTTGTCTTTGCCAATTTCCGATTCTTCAAAACCATGCCATTCCAGCAATGGGATAAAGCCCTCTTTTTCAATTTTCCAGGGCTGGAGCAGCTCCAGGTGTTTTTCCAGCGAGCGCACATAAAACGGAGACCCCATATTTTTGTAAATTTCCAATGATGTCTGAATAGCAGGGTCATCCGGGTTGGTTGCGCTGTTGGCATTATAGGCCATGCAGCTGCCGGGGGCGGTCCAATCGTAAATGGCTCGCAGCGAATGACGCAGTTCTTCATCGGTAGCGAAAGTGGAATAGCCCCAGAAGCCGATGGCAACTTTACGCCGGCCGCCCAGAATTTTTTGCACATCGGGGCTGTTCAGCAGTTCTTCGGGGTGACAGGCATCGTTTTCAAAAAAATAGACATCCGGCGTATCTTTAAGGATTTCGCGGGCATATTCGACCACTACCGGGTCTATATCTGAATAGATTACGGTTGTACCTTTGGGAACATTGGTGTGAATATGGTCGACGGTTGGCAAACCGGAAGCAAAATCAATAATTACATCAAAACCCCGCTTTTCGGTCAGGTCTGATGCAATATCATGCAGAGTCCAGCGCTGCAGGCGCGAGAACTTGGTAACGAACGGAATCAGCGCAAGCACCTGGTCGCCTGCCATGCGGTCAATTTCGAAATTATGACTGCCGCCTAAAAAATAATCATAAATCCGGCCAGCAGATGGTTTTGTAGTATCAACGATATTGTCGCCCATGGTAGGTTGGCTCCTGTAAGAATGTGTTGATCTATTTTGATTCTACCTTATCTTGCGTTTTTTGGAATGGTTACCAAAATATATTCAGGCGCTTTCAGCCCTGGCGTACTTACAAAAGCGATAACTGCCGTTTTACCTTTTGCTATGCTGGAGCCAGGCAGGTGAAATTTATGCATCTGGCCGTAATCAGTACAATTGTCTAGATAAATTAATTAGGTGTCTATTGTCGAACACGGGCGATACTGGCATAATACACTTATCAATCTTACGAGCGGTTTGCCCGGTCAGATGCATAATCTGACACACCGTTCGGGGGGTAGCGAAATCTAAACAATGTTCGGGGATGTTGTTTGGGGAGGGTTTTCCTTAAAGTGTT
>CAINXK010000284.1 GCA_903854805.1 uncultured Anaerolineae bacterium | reverse complement strand
GTATCCAAATCGTCAAATTTCATTTACATTCCCTGATCACAAACTCGCTGGAGAGCGGTCAATCAACACTTAGGAAGACCAGTCGAAGCCTTTGGCCGGGTTTGAAATTTCCAAGCGCTGCACGTGAAGAATGACCTTCTGCTATCGCAGATATTTAGGTGTTGGTGAAAATATTAAACCGGTTCGCTGTTTCTTGAACAGTTGGCTATGCTTATGTGCAGTAATTGTCCTTTCATAATGAAATAGAAGCTACTTCAGAAGAACCTGCCGAAAATGCCCTTTTTCTTTTTTTGGCAAGTTTATTCAATGTCGAGAACTTCGGTGAGTGAAACAGCTATGGCTTTTATCGTTCGGGCATCGATCGTGCCCAGCTTGCGAACGAATCGTTCCACCGACACAGAGCGTACCTGAAAAGCATCGCAGGATGAAGGCTTTTCCAGACCGTTTTGAGTGTTGGGAGTGATCGCTGTCATCCAGGGTACATCTGCATAATGTGCTTTCCATTCTGTAATCGGAGCCACAACCTTGAGTGGCAAAGTTCCAATATCATCACTACTAACAATGACTACTGGGCGCGTTTTTCTGATTTCTGCGCCGATGGTTGGATCCAAATTAATAATCCAGATCTCACCTCGCTTCATCGTTTGTATCCTCGTCAAAGTGAGCTGTTGTCAGATTGGTTAATTCAGGATTGTTGATGTATTCTTCCGCCATAAGCAACGCTGCTCGGCGCAATTTGTCTCGCTTACGTTCTCTGATCCGCTCGCGCAACATTTCGCGCACCACATCAGACATACTTGTGTGCGATTCATTCGCCAATTCTTTTAGTGCTTTGCGGTCAGAAGGATCCAATAAAAGTTGTACTCGTTCCATATGAGCCTCCATTGTACGCATTAATTATACACACTCTTCATGCGCATGCGACGGGTATTTTGTTCATTTTTTTGATTTTGAGATTTTCCCTCGAGGGAATACCTGCCATATCGATTTGCTTTAGAAAGTCATGCCTGACCTGCACAACTAGGGTTGGAAACTCTTCTTCAATATGATCCAGCCATTCCAAAACCTTGCCACCTTCATGATGAAAAAGATCATTGGCGCACTATCTGAAATTATCATCACTGCCCTGGCCACTTTTGGGTGGCATTTTGAATAAACCAGGTTACTGTTCTCCGGCACCGGAACCAAGGGAGTTTTGCCTGCATTTCGGATCATGCACCAGATAATGATGCTCTTGTGAATCTCAACATTACCATCAGCGAGATGATCGACTGGAAAAATCCTAAAAAAAGGCATACAATCAAACCATTATGAATGATAGACGAATTTTGACTCCATCCGAGATTGCTGCCATCGTCCAGGGTATTGACCCGGTGGACTGGACGCAAGTGGAACTGCTTGCAAACCTTCCGCCAGCAAAACGAATTATTCCTCCTCTGCTGGCGCAAGAGTTTTCCATGTCTGCTTTGCGCGGCACTTTTCGAAAACGTTTTCCGAATTTATCCATGGCAGAAATTAACATGATGGTACTTTCCTATCTCACACCCATACGGATGAAAGAAAAATGAGTTCCGTGACGTTTTATGTGAAAATCTTAAAGGCATTGGATGAAATTGGCGCTCCTTATATGATTGTGGGTGCATTTGGCGGGTATGCATTTGGTATCAGCCGTACAACGTATGATATTGATATTCTTGTTGATCTTCGCCCTCAAGATTTTGAGGTATTTTCGCAGTATTTCCCACTCCCGCGTTATTACGCTGATCCTGAGATGATGCGTAGTTCCACAGAAATGGGCATTATGTTCAATATCATTGACACTGACGAAGGGATTAAAGCCGATCTTGTACCGCTGCGCCGAGAACCCGAATATCGTACTGCTTTTGATCGCCGTATTCGCCGTGAGTTCACTGACCCAACAGGTGCTGCCTTTGAAGCCTGGGTAGCCCAACCGACCGATATCATTATTGGCAAATTGCGGGCATGGGATGAGGGCCGTTCCAGCAAACACCCCAACGATATTTATTCCATACTGGTCTTTGATTTAAGCGGCTACAGCGACAT
>CAINXK010000283.1 GCA_903854805.1 uncultured Anaerolineae bacterium | reverse complement strand
GATTTCGCTAAGATGCAGGCGTTTATGGCTATTGAAAAAGCCGAGCACTTTACGATTAACCTTATCCGGCGAAAAAGCCTGAGTCACATCTTGCATGGTGGCGGCGTGCAGGGCAAACAAGTCATCCGGGTGCAGAGTTGGAAGGAGGATTTCATCGGGAGTAAAAGGCGCGCGGCGCTGGGGTGGGGTGTAGAAGCTACGCGCATCGGGTGAGCGCACCGGCATTTGGCGCAGGCCGGGGGCTTCATCAGGAAGTTCGGAGAGACCCTCAGCGCGCAGAGCAGATAAGCCCTTCGCCAGTGAAACCAGCTTGTCTTTAAAACTGCCATCCGCACTGCCAAGTTGATAACGCACCTGGCGCAGAGAAGTGCGCAGGTATTGAGCATGGCGGCTATCAATATCGGCCAGCAGCGGATCAAGCCCTTCGAGCTGGTTGGAAATAAATGACAGGTAATGGCTGATTTCAGATTCAGCCTGTGCCGGGGAAAGACGGCTTTGCGCGGCTAATTCCTGGGCAGTCGATGAAAGCCATGCGCCATCCAATTGCCAGTTTTCGATTTGGTTGATGATATCGCGTCGATAACGGGAAACATGGTCGGAAGTTTTCAAGGCGTGGTAAGCCGGGCCAAGCGTGTGGGTGTAATCGTCAAATTGCAGGTGCAAAAGGGTGGCCACGCTTGTCCTCAGCCCTGTCAAAGGATCGATTTGTCTGGTGGCACGCTCCACATAACGGCGGATGTTTTGGTTCAGTTCACTGAGACCGCGCACCACCTGCCGCACGTTTTCATACGTCTGCGTAACAGCCAGGGCAGGCGAAAAATCCTTGTTGGTGGTGGCAGAGGTAATCAGTTGATGCGCCGCATAGAGCTGCCCGGTAAACTCGCGCGGTTTTTGTTCCTGAATGGCGCGCAGCGCTTCGAGCAGGGTAAAAGCATAATCAGGCAAGATGATAGTTTCGGTGTAGTCGGCGTGCTGTTCGCGCTCGATCCAGCCCGTATCGGCCAGGCGGCGGATGAGGTAGGCGGCATACAAGCCCTCGGACTTTTGACCAGTTATCGAAACAGGATCAAGCTCTGGCGTGGTTTGTGTCGCCATTTCAGCGGCGATTTCCCCCTCGGCGTTGGCTTCCTTCAAATAATGGACAATTTCATCCATCACCACATCCCGCGTCAATCCAAAACGATTGAACTCGGCCAGTGTATAAATACGCAGGAGAATCGCCATGTAATGCCGTTGTAGGGATCCTACACCAAGTGTGCTGAAGAGATTAAACAAGTTAAGTGGCAGGATGTCAAAGGGATTCGACATGATCCGTTTCCCAAACCAAAATATCCTGTGGTTGACATTTAAGCGCCGTGCAGAGCTTTGCAAGCGCGTCCAAGTCGATGTGCCGCGCCTGACCGGCGTCGAGTCGGTAAATAAAATCCTTGGACACGCCCGCGCGTTCAGACAATTTGCGCGGCGAGATGCGCTGACCTGTTTCGGCCTGCTGTTTGCCTAAAAGAATAGTGATACGTCCAGTGGTGGAGAGTTTTATATTCATAAGAACTTTAGTTCTAATAATACATGTAAATGAACGTTTTGCCAAGGCTTTTGTCGCAAATCTTGGACAAACAGCGCAAATATGCTACAGCTTCGCAGTGACATCCCATGCACAGTGCATATCTGGCATATGAGTATAAATTCTGCAGGTGAACGTAGGCCCGTACTATATAGCATTTCGGAGTTAGCGCAAAGAAAATACGCAGTACCGCACAACTTGCTATTAACTTGAATAAAAAGGAAACTCATTGCAGACTTATTTTGCGAAACTAGGATAGCCATCAAAACTTAACGAGAATTGTATTCGGGAAAGAAAGTTGTATATCCGTTTGAGTTGCACGAATGTGTCCAATATAGGCAGCCCCTGCAAACGCTAGATACACGTGACATGAAAGTGGTGCAGACCACAAAGGAAGTGACCACCATTTTCCCAATATTTTCAAAATTCTTCAATTGCCAAACGCACGCTAGGTGAATCGTACATGACGTGAGTGGTCAGAGCGGGATTATAATAGGCCGTCCGGATGCTGCAAAAGACCGGGCTGACAACCATGAAAATCCTTTATTATCCACTAACTGATGCTGTCAATGAGAACCAGCTGCTGGGTTCCCTGTTTAGCCTTGGCTTGCAGGCAGAGCCTGGGGCATCCGCAGTATTTCCCTTTCTGAACGAGCCAGGGCTAATTGATTTGCAGCAAGCGCAGGATGGCCTGCGGCGGGCTGGCTCTGCCGATCAGGGTCGGTTTGGGTCGCAGGCTGAAAAAGTGATCGAGACCCTGGTCCAAGCGGCGGAGCTGTTTGCGCAGGCCGGGTTTGATGCGCCAGCAAGCGTGAACTCGTCTTCGCTTGCGAGCCTGCTGGCTTATTTGCGGGGGTTGGATGTACTTGGGATTGGCGCAATTTATGCGCAGGCCATGCCGCTCGTTCCACGCTCTGGCCCGGAAGAGCGGCTGGTTGAAAGTGTCTACCAGGTCTGCCAGGTGCGGGTCCGACCAGTTCTTGATGATCACCAGTCAATCAACTGGTTAGCAGCGGCGTGCCTGGCCTCGCTGGCAAAATTCAGGCTGCCAGATTTTCGATTGATCCAGGCCGGGCCAGGTTTCGTTTTGGGAGAGTTGGATGACGCTGATCAAGCGGGAAATGTCCTGATCCAGACCAGCATGGATGATATCAGCCCGCAGTTAGTGAGCTACGCGATCGAGCGCTTGTTTGAAGCCGGTGCGCTGGATGTCTATCAAGTGCCGATCACGATGAAGAAGAACCGCTTGGGTATCCAGTTGAATGTGACTGCCCGCCAGGAAGATGAAGCCAGGCTGGCGGGTATTATACTGAGGGAGACAACCACCCTGGGTGTCAATGTCCGGCCGCTGGATCACCGCTACCACGCCGAAACCCGGATGGTTAAGGTTGATACAAAATATGGGGTTATTCCAGTCAAACTAAAGTTTTGGGATGGACAGTTGATCCAATCCAGACCAGAATATGCGGTGATAGCTAAAATTGCCACGCAGTTCCAGATCTCGCTGGATGAGTTGAATTTCGAAATTCAAAGCCAATTAAAATCAATCAACAACGGGGTTTGACCTCGTAATTTTAAAGGAGAATAATATGGATAATTTTGTTGAGATGTACACCAGCCAATTGAGCGAAATCCTGAAAGCCTTGCCAAATGAAAAATTCGCCGAGATTAACGAAGTGCTGCAGGATGCGCGCGAAACCGGTAAGCAGGTTTTTGTGATCGGTAACGGCGGCAGCGCAGCTGCCGCCTCACACATGGTCTGTGATTTTGGGAAAAATACGCGCCAGGCCGACAAGAAACGCATGCGGGCAATCTGCTTGAATGATAATGTGCCGTCAGTGATGGCGTATGCCAACGACGAGGGTTACCAGGTGATCTTTTCGGAGCAGCTGCTGGCGCTGGGGCGCTCCGGAGATATTTTGATTGCGATCAGCGGGTCGGGGAATTCCGGCAATATTTTGAATGCGATCCAAACTGCGCGTGAAATGCAGATCAAGGTGATCGGACTGACGGGTTTCCAGGGCGGTAAGATGAAAGCACTGACCGATATTTGTCTGGTGGTTCCGAGCGAGAGCATGGAAATGATCGAAGATGTACACCTGATTATCAACCATATCCTGGCTGGCCTGCTGCGGGGCGCAGTTCTTTATGGTCATTAAACCTGGGCGGCTGGCCGCCGGAATGGATGAGCTGGTGCTAGCGCTGGATTTTGGCGGCACGAAGCTCGCCGCGACGGTGGTGGATTTGGGCCTTGAAAAAATTGCAGGGCCAGTGATTCGCCAGCAGACGCCGGTTTC
>CAINXK010000282.1 GCA_903854805.1 uncultured Anaerolineae bacterium | reverse complement strand
TCAGGCGGCGAAAAGCAAAAGGTGGCGCTGGCGGGTTTGCTCGTGATGAAGCCGTCGATCCTGCTTTTAGATGAACCGCTGGCCAGTCTTGACCCGGCCTCGGCCCACGAAGCCCTGGCTGTGTTTCGCAGCCTGGCGGACGAAGGTACAACTATTTTACTGGTTGAACATCGCGTAGAAGATGCGCTGGATGCGCACCCTGATCGTTTACTCTATATGGAGGATGGCCGCGTGGGTTATCTCGGCCCGATTGATGATCTGCCTCCGCGGATTGACCATCACCAGGTGAAGCTACCGGCAGAGTGGGTAGTGAGACGAGCACGTGAGTTGAACGAGAAAATCAGCCCCAACCACCCGGCACCAGTTCAACTGGACGGCAAAGAGCTGGTTTCGTTTGAAGATGTGTATTTTTCCTATGGTTCTGACCTGCCGCAGGTGCTCAAGGGCGTTAACCTGAAGATCCGGCAGGGCGATATGATCGCTGTTTTAGGACCGAATGGGGCCGGCAAGTCTACCTTGGTGAAGCATGCAATTGGATTGCTGAAACCAACCAGCGGACGCGTTCTGGTCAATGGCCAGGATACTCGCCATTTGAGTGTGGCGCAAGTGGCCCGGACGCTAGGATATGTTTTTCAAAGCCCAACCCACATGTTGTTTGCACCGACCGTGCGAGAAGAACTGGCTTTTGGTCCTCAAAATCTGGGATATTCATCCGAAGAGATCGAACGCAACGTAAAAGAGAGTGTTGTTACCGTGAATTTGAGCGGACTGGAAGAGTACCCGCCGCTGGGTCTTTCTTTCGGGCAGCAAAAGCGGACGACGATTGCGTCAGTCCTGGCGATGCGGTCCAAAATCATGGTGATGGATGAGCCGACTGCCGGGCAGGATTTCGCAAATTATACGCGTTTCATGGATGCGATGTGCAGCGCTGACGAGGGACGCAAATCTTTGTTATCAGAGAACTTTGCGGCGACATTATTTATAACGCATGATATTGACCTGGCCGTGACATACGCCAACCGGGTGTTGATTGTGGGTAATGGCCAGTTAGTCGCCGATGGAAGACCGGAAGAAGTTCTGAAGGATTTTGATTTTTTGGAGCGTTATCGTGTGCGCGCGAGTTCATTGCTGCGCCTTAACCTGAGCCTGTTGCAAAAGACCGGACACTTTTTGTCCGCAGAAGCTCTGGCGGCGTATGCCACATAATTGTTTTGAAAACCCTGTAACCATATTTAGGAAGCAGGGTTATGTTTAGTGGGTCGGCCTGATTTCATTTCATTCAATTTCTGACAAGGAGAAGAATCATGGAAAACAAGAGTTTGTGGGGTTTTGGTACACGCCAGGTAGTTTATGGTGCGATTGGCGCGGCTTTGTACGGCGCTTTCTCTCTATTGACCAACCTGATCCCGCTGCCCGCTGCGGGGAATATCACCTTCCGGCCTGCGGTTGCGGTCTTGATCTTCTTTGGTGTCGCTTATGGGCCCTGGGTGGGTTTGCTGGCTGGAATCATCGGCAATACCCTTGGTGACATGCTGGCCGGTTGGGGTTTTTATTGGCACTGGAGCCTTGGCAATGGCCTGATGGGCATGATCCCTGGTTTGGCCATGCTGATGATCTCGAACTATCGTGATACCAAGCAAATCGTCAAGGCGGTGCTTTGGGGCGCACTCGGTATTGCGGTCGGTATGCTGACTGCCTCGCTCCTGGAAATGGCAGTGGGTGGAATTGATATCAATACAGCCCTGATCGGTTACTTTACCCCGGCTTTCATTGGAAACCTGGTTGTAACCGTGGTTCTGCTTCCGATCTTGATGGTGGCTTTTGCTGCAGTGAGCGCACGTAGAGGTCGCTAATGCTTGTTTCATGGAAGTATCGGCCCCGAAATACAATCATCCAAAGGCTCGACCCACGCTCGAGGCTGATATTTCTGGCATGTGTAATCCTGGGAGTAACCATCCCAAATATCTGGGATTTTCGGATCGTTTTCCCGTTATTCCTGGTTACATTGGGTTTATACCTTCTGGCACGGATTGAATGGCAAGATGTGCGACGAACGTGGTTGTTCATTTTTGTCCTGATATTTTTTATTGTTGGTCTGAATGGCGTGCTTTCGGGCCGCGGCGGACCGACCTCCGTGATCCAGGACAAATCGCTTCCACTATTTTCGATTCCATTGTTTTTCCCTGGAACCCAGCTGGGCTTCAAGATTGACATCACGATGGTTAGATTATTTTTTGCGCTGACGCAGATGACACGTATGTTGTCAATGGCAATTCTTGCGATTCCGATCCCATATACATTGGATCCGAATATTTATGGGGTTGCTTTCCGCAGGATGGGTGTTTCTGATAAGGTTTCATTTACGATGGACCTGGCATTCCGGTTTTTGCCGACCCTGGCACGCGATCTGAGCATTACGATTGATTCGCAGAGAGCACGCGGGTACGAAATGGACAACCTGAAAGGTGGAGTGATCTCACGCTTGCGTCGTCTCGCGCCGTTGATCGTGCCAGTCACCATGCAGTCTACGGTGACTGGGGAAGAGGTGATTGATGCCATGGATCTGCGCGCATTTGGGACGGCCCCACGCACATGGCTGAAGGATCTTCAGTATGCGCCGCGTGATTACGTGATGATTGGGCTGGGGATTAGCATCATGGTTGGACTTTTTGTGATCAAATTTGGGTTTGGAATCGGAGATTTCTGGGTTCCGGAATATCTATTGCGTTGGGCTGCGGGTAGTTGAGCATTCCAATACATTTTTAAAACAAAAACCCCACGGTTCAACCCGTGGGGTTTTTGTTGGTAAACACGCCGAATAGTGGTTTATAGCACGATTATTCTGCGGACTCGCGCATATTGAAATCGATTTCAAGTAAAACATTGAGCCCGATAGAAACACCCAGCAGGATGAAGAACAGGCTTAGACCGCTCAGCAAAGGCAGTACCATATTGGTATAGATCCAGACCCTGGCAGATGCTTCGCCGATCAGGCTTGTGAAGGGGGCACCCTGTGAAAGTTCGGTCAGGTTCAAATATTGCCCGACAACAACAGCGATAAAGCCAAGCAAAACTACCCAGGATAAAATCCCGGTAATTGTAGCGACCAGGTTCAGCATTCGGGGCTTGTAGTAGAGCGGTTCGGTTTCTTCAATTTCGACGTCGGTTTCGATTGTCTGTTCTTCCATTTTTTGATCTCCTTTTGTGAGCGATAGTTTAACACAAAACTTACGGTAAAATCCATGAATGTCAAAATTACTGCGTTGGTTTCCAGCCTTCGTGATGATGACGATAATATTTATATCATCATCAATGCCATCCGGCAGTGTGCCTGATTATGGTTTTTGGGATTCACTTGTAAAAAAAGGTGCGCACGTACTTGGTTATGGTTTGTTAGCAAGCGCTTTTTGGTTTGGGTTCAACTTTGACCGCCGAAAAGTCTGGCTGGCCTGGTTGTTGGCGGTCTTGTTTGCTGCCAGTGATGAATTTCACCAGTCATTTACGCCAGGCCGGCATTCGACTCTGATGGATGTAGTGTTGTTCGATAGCGGTGGCGCGGTTCTCGGGTTGGGTTTTATCCTGGCCTGGTTCTGGTTGCAAAAACAAAAGAACGGTCCGAAGGGCCGCTCTTAACCAACCAAAACGCGAAACTCATGTTGGAATTTATTCGAATTCCAGTTCAAACTCTTCATCCACATCCCAATCTTCAGAGCGTTCAATCTCAATATCACCGAATAAGGCTTCCTGATGGGCCGATACCCGGTAGCGTTTCACCAATTCGAGCAGGGCTAAAAAAGTAACAACCACTTCCAACCTGGAATTGGCTGTTCCCAGTAGGGCTTTGAAACTGGAATGCTTGTTTTGTTTTAATGCATTCGCAATATAAGAAATTTTCTGCCGAATGGTGACGCGGGGTGCAGAGATGACTGTGCCCAGCGATTGTTTTTCGCTTCCTTCCAGGTAGATACCACGCGCAGCTTCCAATAAGTCATTGAGGGTAATCTCGCTCAGGTCGAGGCGGCCTTCGATTTTGGGTGGGGGCGCCAGACGCAGGTAAGTATGCAAGCCCTGCATATCGCGTTCTTCGAGCTGGTTGGCGATTTCTTTGAAGCGTTTATAAATACGCAGCTGCCGAGCCAGGTTTTCGGCAGGGTCATCTTCTGGCGTCTCGCGAACCGGTGGGCGCGGGAGGAGCGCTTCGGATTTGATCTGGATGAGTTTTGCCGCGATGATGAGGAAGGCGGAAATCTCATCTGGGCGGGCATTATCCAGTTTGCGAATATGAGTCAAATATTGATCGGTCACCATGGCAAGCGCGATTACAGTTACATCCAATTCGGCGTGTTCGATCAAACGGAGGAGCAAGTCGAGCGGTCCTTCGTAGACGGGAATTGTGACGGTGTAGCCGCTGGTCTGGTGGCTGGCAATGTTTAAATCCATAGGCCGCGATTATATCATTTGTAGG
>CAINXK010000281.1 GCA_903854805.1 uncultured Anaerolineae bacterium | reverse complement strand
TGCAGAAAAAAACCCAGGCGAGGCTTGTAATTCATCAATCGGATGATCGAATCGAAGGACTTTCATATTTATTTAGTCGAAAATTGCTTCTTGCACCTTAAGGAGAGCAATACTTTCGGCTAACCGATGTTGTATTTGCTGATTGAATTTGCAAAATTATGTAGAAACCGACAATTTAGACCTTGACTTATTTCCGAATAAGCATATAATACGACGAATTATTGTGTAATCATGAACTCATACCTTATCAGCCTTTCCCTAGTAGTAGCAATTCTTGCGGTCCTTATTATTAAGGACCAACTTGTGATTGGGAAGGCGCAGGAGAGAGTAAAGTAA
This sequence comes from uncultured Anaerolineae bacterium, assembly GCA_903854805.1. Next base: position 7,018 of record CAINXK010000281.1, on the reverse strand, counting down.
ACTACTTACTCAAACCAAACGAGAGCCGCCCAATCATTGGCGGCTCTTTTTTTTGCCTATCGCTTCAATTTTGAAGGATAGGGTTAGGTAATGTCAGACTCAAAAAATCTTGGAAAACCGAAAGGAAATAGATATGCGATCCGACACAATCAAAAAGGGATATGAAAAAGCGCCACATCGCGCGTTGTTGCGTGCGGCTGGTGTCAAAGAGGAAGACTTCGGTAAGCCGTTTATCGCCATTGTGAATTCATATGTGGACGTTGTACCTGGGCATGTGCACTTGCAGGAATTTGGCAAACAGGTAAAAGAAGCCGTGCGCGCAGCTGGTGGTGTTCCTTTTGAGTTTAATACCATCGGTGTTGATGACGGCATTGCCATGGGGCATGCGGGCATGAAATATTCACTGCCTTCTCGTGAGTTAATCGCCGATTGCGTGGAGACCATGATCGATGCACACCGCTTTGATGCCATGGTTTGCATCCCAAACTGTGACAAAATTGTTCCTGGGATGTTGATGGCTGCCATGCGTGTAAATATTCCAACAATATTTATTTCGGGTGGGCCTATGGCAGCTGGGAGAACCCCGGAAGGCGAAACGATTGATTTGATTTCCGTGTTTGAGGGAGTCGGCGCTTTTTCGGCGGGAAAAATTGATGAGGCGCGCCTAACTACTCTCGAACGATTTGCGTGTCCTTCTTGTGGGTCTTGTTCCGGTATGTTCACTGCTAATTCCATGAATTGTTTAATGGAAGTAATCGGATTGGCTTTACCTTTTAATGGCACTGCTTTGGCGCTGACCGATGAGCGAAATGCCTTGGCAAAAAGGGCTGCGGGCCAGATTATGACTTTGCTTGAGCGTGATATTAAACCGAGAGATATTGTCACAATTGACGCGATTGACGACGCCTTTGCTCTGGATATGGCCATGGGTGGTTCAACGAATACAGTTTTGCACACACTTGCACTAGCCCAAGAAGCGAATGTTCCGTATCCATTAACAAATATCAATGCTGTAGCCGAAAAAGTTCCGCATATCTGCAAAGTTTCTCCGGCTGGGAAGTGGCATATGGAAGATGTTCATAGAGCCGGCGGAATACCAGCTATTCTGAATGAAGTGCAGCGCGCAACAGGAATGCTCCACTTTGATAGGATAACAGTTAGTGGTACTACTTTGGGAGAATCAATCAAAGGTGTCGAAATTAGTGATGATGAAGTGATCAGACGATATGATAATGCGCACTCAAAGCGGGGTGGGCTCGCAATATTATTTGGTAACCTTGCCCCCAACGGTGCAGTCGTTAAAGTAGGTGGAGTCAGCCCTGCAATGATGAAATTTTCTGGTCCAGCAGTGATTTACGAATCGCAAGAAGAAGCCATGTCCGGAATTTTAAACGGCAATGTAAAGGCTGGTGATGTTGTCATTGTGCGCTATGAAGGGCCCAAAGGTGGACCTGGAATGCAAGAGATGCTCTCGCCAACGAGTGCCATCATGGGCCAGGGTCTTGGCGATAAGGTTGCCTTGATCACGGATGGGCGGTTTAGTGGTGGGACGCGTGGTGCTTGTATCGGGCACGTTTCTCCAGAGGCGGCAGCGGGCGGTCCGATTGCGGCGGTTGAGAACGGAGATATGATTGACCTAGATTTGGAAGCGCGTCAATTAAATGTCCGGCTTAGTGATAACGAAATCCAAAGCAGATTGGCAGCCTTACCGCCCTTTGTTTCAACGGTTACAAGTAAATGGTTAAAGCGCTATTCTTATTTTGTTACGTCCGCCGATACAGGCGCAGTTTTGCAAAGCTAAAAGGAGAGAAATCATGAAACGTAGTGGTGCTCAAATTGTTTGGGAATGTCTGGTTCATGAGGGGATTGAAGTGGTCTTTGGCTACCCCGGTGGCGCCAATTTACCAATTTATGATGCCATGCGTGGTTATCCGAGCATACATCATGTGTTGCCGCGTCACGAGCAGGGCGGCGCGCATATGGCGGATGGTTACGCGAGAGTTAGTGGCAAAGTGGGGGTTGCCATGGGCACATCTGGTCCCGGTGCTACTAACCTGGTGACTGGGATTGCGACTGCACACATGGATTCTATCCCAATAGTTTTTATTACCGCCCAGGTCTCATCCAAGCTGATCGGTTATGATGCTTTTCAAGAAACCGATGTAACTGGAATTACTTTACCGATCACAAAGCATAACTACCTGGTGACAGATGTTCACGATATTATGCCTACATTGCGTGAAGCATTTTATATTGCTTGTTCGGGCCGCCCCGGGCCTGTTTTAGTTGATATCACGAAAGATGCCCAACAGGCTTTTATTGATGATTGGCATTACGATGAAAGCCCCATCCGGTTGAAAGGGTATCGCCCAGATTTGCGCCCAGCTTCTACCAGCCTACAAAAGGCTGTAGACATGATCAATAACGCCAAGCGGCCACTTATCCTGGCAGGTCATGGTGTTTTGATGAGTAATTCAATGGAAGAATTGCGGATTTTTGCTGAAAAGGCTAATGTTCCTGTTGCAGTTACTTTGCTTGGAATTGGAGCTTTTCCAGCGCACCACCCGCTCAATTTGGGAATGATGGGTATGCATGGCGAAGCGTGGGTTAACAATGCCATCCAGGAAGCTGATTTATTACTTGCTTTTGGAATGCGTTTTGATGATCGCGTAACTGGCAATCTGAAAACTTATGCGCCTAATGCCAAGAAGATTCACATAGAAATAGATCCATCCGAAATCAACAAAAATGTCAAAGTTGATTTAGCATTGGTCGGTGATTTGAAGGAAATCTTGCGCCAGGTTAATCCTTTGGTCAGTGCCGTGGATCGGACTGAATGGATAGGCCATGTGGCCGAAATGAAGGGCGATGCTGCTGTCCGTGATATTCAGAATTTGCCAGACAATGGCCATCTATATGCCGCCCATGTGATTAATGATTTGTGGCGTTTTGCCAATGAAGACACTGTTATCACAACCGATGTTGGGCAACATCAAATGTGGTCAGCTCAATATTTTCGAGTTGAAAAACCACACAAGTGGGTGACATCTGGTGGGCTAGGCACTATGGGCTTTGGTTTGCCTTCTGCGATTGGAGCTAAATTTGCCAGTCCAAAAAGCGAAGTCTGGACAATTGTTGGTGATGGAGGTTTTCAGATGACGGCAGCGGAACTTTCTACTGCCGCACAGGAAGGCATCAAAGTCAACGTGGCGATTATCAATAATGGCTTTTTGGGTATGGTTCGTCAGTGGCAAGAATTTTTTTACGATAAAAATTACGCTGCAACACCCATGAAAAGCCCTGATTTCGTCAAACTAGCAGAGGCACACGGGCTAAAAGGTATTCGCGTAACCGAGCGATCGCAAGTTGAAGCAGCGATTAGGGAAGCGCAAGCTACGGAAGGTACAGTTGTGATTGATTTCCGGGTTGAACAGGAAGACTCTGTTTACCCAATGGTACCTGCCGGTGCTGATCTGAATGCAATGATTCGTCGCCCGAACGTTTTGGTGGAAACACCGCTGGATCAATAATCAACCAATCTTAAATTTTCTCTCCTTATTATCAATTGCTAATGTAATAAGGGAGCGGAGCAGGAGAACAGAGATGTTACATACACTTGTGATTTTAGTAGAAGATAAGCCCGGGGTCCTGAATCGCGTGGCATCATTATTTCGTCGACGTGCTTATAATATTGAGTCGCTGACAGTAGGTCATACAGATACTGATGGATTGTCTAGGATGACCGTAACCGTTGAAGGTGACGAACATCATATTGAGCGTTTGACATCATATTTGTACAAACTTGTAAACGTAATCCAAATTGAAGATCTAACCAACAAGCAGATGGTATCGCGTGATTTAGCGCTTATTAAGGTCAGTACTGTTTCAGAGAAGAGAGCCGAAATATTCCAGATGGTGGAAGTCTTCCGGGCAAGAGTTATTGATGTGACCAGTAGCTCCCTAATTATAGAAATCACTGGTGATGGTAGCAAGATTGATGGGTTTGTGGAAGTGCTCAAACCACTTGGTATCATCGAAATGGTCAGGACTGGTGCCGTGGCAATGGAACGCGGCGGAGAGTCGCTTGTTAATACGGCATCAGGAGTTCGGGATTTTACTGATGCATTGTTTGAATCCGTGAATTTATAATAGACCTATGCAAGTGTTCCTTCTCTTAATCTACTCTAAACTAAGAAAATACAAAAGGAGAAATTATTAAATGGCAAAAATTAATTTTGGTGGCACCGTTGAGGATGTAGTTACTCGAGATGAGTTCAGTCTTGAAAAAGCGCGGGAAGTCCTGAAAAACGAAGTTGTGGCTGTCTTGGGCTATGGAGTTCAAGGACCAGCGCAGGCGATGAATATGCGTGACAATGGCATAAACGTAATCGTTGGTCAAAGAGAAGGAACAGCTAACTGGCAGCGGGCAATCAAGGATGGATGGGTTCCAGGGGAGACCCTCTTCAATGTTGATGAAGCCGCAGAGCGTGGTACTGTAGTCCAATATCTATTATCCGATGCTGGACAACGGTCCCAATGGCCAAAGATAATCGAATGTTTGAACAAAGGGGATATGCTCTATTTTTCTCATGGCTTTTCGGTGACATATAAAGATGACACCGGCGTTATCCCACCTCCGCATGTTGACGTTGCGTTAGTTGCACCTAAGGGTTCCGGTACAAGCGTACGCCGTAACTTCCTCGCAGGAAGCGGCATTAATGCAAGCTATGCAGTTCATCAAGATTTTACTGGCCACGCAACTGAGCGTGCTATTGCTTTGGGCATCGCCATCGGTGCTGGTTATTTATTCCCGACGACATTCAGGAATGAAGTCTACAGTGATTTAACCGGTGAGCGGGGTGTCTTGATTGGTGCTTTATCTGGAGTTATGGAAGCCCAATACAATGTCTTAAGAAAGAACGGACATAGCCCATCAGAAGCCTTTAACGAAACGGTCGAAGAATTAACCCAAAGCTTGATTCGGCTCGTAGGTGAGAATGGGATGGACTTCATGTATGCGAATTGTTCCACCACGGCCCAACGTGGCGCACTCGATTGGCATCCTCGGTTTCGCGATGCAGTAGCCCCAGTATTCGAAGACTTGTATGCTTCGGTTATCAGTGGCAACGAAGCTCGTATTACTTTGGAAGCGAATAGCAGACCTGATTATCGCGAGAATTTGGAAGTCGAGCTCAAGGCTATCCGCGAATCGGAAATGTGGCGGGCAGGTGCTGCTGTGCGCTCATTAAGGCCAGAAAACTGGAACAAATAGTATTTATTTGCCAATAAGGAAGAAATCCATGATTATTGGCTAAGGCAGTTTGCCAGGATTTTTGGCAAGGAGGTTTTTTTGACTAATTCAAATTATGTAAAAATTTTTGACACTACTCTCCGCGACGGTGAACAATCTCCGGGAGCGACTATGACTTCCGCAGAAAAGCTGGAGGTTGCCAGGTCGCTGGCGCGGTTGGGCGTGGATATAATCGAGGCTGGATTTCCCGCTGCATCTCCAGATGATTTGGAGGCTGTCCGCCGGATTGCTGAAGAAGTTGGAAATCCACCCAGGGGCGAGGTGAGTACTAGGGTGCCTACTATTGCCGGGCTTGCCCGTGCTACAAAAGGGGATATCGATAAAGCATGGGATGCTGTTCGTTGGGCACAAAATCCTCGCATACATTTGTTTCTGGCGACATCTGAAATTCATATGAAATACAAACTCAATATGGATCGCGAGCAAGTATTGGAGCGAGTTGCTGAAATGGTGCGATATGCAAGCACCAAGTGTCCGGATATCGAGTTTTCTCCCGAGGATGCAGGACGTTCTGACCCTGAATTTTTGTATATGGTGTTGGATGTGGCCATTAAAGCTGGCGCAACCACGCTCAATATTCCAGATACTGTTGGCTATACAACGCCGGATGAATTTGGTGGCATAATTTCAGGAATAATTCAGAATGTCAAGGGTATCGAAAAGGTTACCTTATCAGTCCATACTCACGATGATCTTGGGTTGGCTACTGCAAATGCTTTGGCTGGAATTCAAGCCGGAGCGCGACAAGCCGAAGTAACAATTAATGGAATTGGCGAGAGGGCTGGTAATACTTCTCTGGAAGAAATTGTCATGACGCTCAAAACCAGGCATCCAGTTTTCGGTCTAGAAACTGGTATTGATACTACTCAGATAAGCCGAATTAGCAAACTAGTTAGTAATTACACAGGGATGGTAGTTCAGCCCAATAAAGCGATCGTCGGGGCGAATGCATTTGCACACGAGGCTGGAATTCACCAGGATGGAATGCTTAAGCATAACCAGACCTATGAGATTATGCGCCCTGAAGACGTGGGCGTGAATCAATCCAGGTTGGTTTTGGGTAAACATTCTGGTCGTCATGCATTTAGGGCTCGCCTTGCCGAGATGGGGCATATGCTGGACGAATTGGAGCTCGATAAAGCTTTTGCGCGATTCAAGGAATTGGCTGATCGCAAAAAAGTCATAACCGATCTTGATTTGGAAGCCATTATTGCTGATGAATTTTACCGTCCTCGAGACATATTTGCACTAGATGGACTGCAAGTCGCTTGTGGAACAATGGGACTGCCGACTGCAACTATTCGATTACGCGGTCCTGACGGAAAAATTCACACACATGCCAGTATTGGTACGGGCCCCGTTGATGCAACTTATAAAGCTATTGACGCTATCGTAAAAACTCCTGCCACCTTGTTGGAGTTTAATATTCACGCAATTACTGAGGGGATTGACGCTTTAGGTGAAGTGACGGTCCGCGTCCAATCCAAGGTTGGTGTGCAAACCATGGATGCCCAGAAAGAGATTACATATACGCGTGTGTATGGTGGGCATGGAGCAGACAGCGATATTATTGTTGCTAGTGCAAAAGCATACCTGGCAGCACTCAATAAACTTATTGTGGCACAAATGGAAAGCGATAATGCCGCACACCCGGACGTAGGTGTCATGTTGGTTGGCTGATTCCAGATGAGCGCCGCTTTATTTTGC
>CAINXK010000280.1 GCA_903854805.1 uncultured Anaerolineae bacterium | reverse complement strand
CAGTACTTCACCATCCAGGCGAACACCCTTCTGTTCCAACATGCGCCGGCCATCAGATTTACTGCTCACCAGCCCGGCAGCCACAAGCACATCGATCACGGTCTGACCAGCTGTCAGTGCAAACTCGGGCATTTCTTCGGGTACACTGCCCTGCTGAAACTGGCGCACAAAGGCATCCTGAGCATGCCCGGCTTCAGCATCTGTGTAATAAGTGCTGGTGACTTCATGCGCCAGCTTCATCTTCGCGTCGCGTGGGTGCAGCGCTCCCGATTTCAAACCGCTCTCGAAGGCTGCAATATCAGCGGGCAGCCAGCGTGTCACGAGCCGGGCGTACTGCCCCATGGCGGCATCCGGAATTGACATAACCTTGCCGTACATATCTTCTGGGGTGGAATTAAGCGGAATGTGGTTTCCGAGAGATTTGCTCATCTTTACCACGCCATCCGTGCCCGGCAATATCGACATGATGATGCCAATATTCGGTTTTGCATCCATGGCGGTCATGATTTTACGAGCAGCAGTGACAATGTTGAAGAGCTGGTCCGTGCCCCCCACCTGAACATCAGTCTTGAGGGCATAGGCATCATAACCCTGCATAATGGCATAGAAAAACTCATGCAAATAAACCGGATCATCGCTATCCCAACGTTTTCGGAAGGCTTCGCGAGTCAGGAATTGTTGAATGGTGAAATTCGACCCAAGCTTGATCAGATCAGCAAATTTAAGCTCTTGAAGCCATTCATGGTTATAACGAATACTGGTTTTGGATTGATCCAACACTCGAAATGCCTGCCGGGCGTAGCTGCTGGCATTTTCCATGGTCTGCTCGGGCGTCAAAAGCGGGCGCAATTTATCTTTATCAGACGGATCACCAATCAGCGAGGTGTAGGTTCCGATCAGGAAAACCACCTCGTGCCCCAGATCCTGAAATTGGCGTAATTTGCGCATGGTAACGGTGTGCCCAATATGCAAGTCGGCGGTACGAGGGTCGTAACCGCAATAAATCCGCAAATTTCGGCCTTCCTTCTGAGCTTCAACCAGGCGCTGGCGTAGTTCTGTCTCCATCGTCTTGCGTAAGCCTTCATCGCCATATTCCGTACCCTGCATGAGCAGTTCCACTTGTTCATTTAAATTCATTGTGACCTCTTTCCGGACCTAAACAGAGATTGACATCATTTTTTTACAAGAACATTTTCCGCAATATTATCGATTATTCCATTCCAACCCGGCCTACCCAACAAAAACGCGCCTGCTGTGGAGCAGGCGCGTTTAATTCTCCACAGGCAGGGCTAGGAAAACACAGAATAATACGAATAACCTTTTAAAATCATGGTCATATTATACAACAAAAATCAGGGCCGCGAGTAAGTCAAAAACTGCCCATCGCGAATGGTTTTCAGCAACCCTGCTTGACGGATGATCTCATCAAGAATTTCTTTCCCGTCAGCAAATCCGGTCTTCCCGCGCACCTGGCCCTGGAACTCCATCTCTCCCAAGGTGGAAAACGCGAAATGATTGCGCGTACCGATCACCTGCACAGAAGTTCCCCAACGTGCTGGAGCCGTGCGGACTTCATTGATCGCATCCCAACCCAATTGGGTCTTGCGCAGACCATTCTGAAAGAAAATACCATCCGCACCCAGGCGAATATGGGTTTTTCGATCCATCCAGTTGCCCAGTGAAATGCTACCAGCAGAAAAAGCAAAGATTGCGAACAGGAACCAGGTCCAAAAAGGTAGCGTTTCGCGCAGAGACAGGAAGTACAAACCGAAAGCCGCAGCCGCAGCCAGTGCCCAGGCGTTCATTTCGCCCTGGCGGGACAAGAGTTCAGGTATATAGGTTTTATTTTCAGACATGGGAATATTATAACAAGCCCGGGTAAGATGTGTCTACTCTTCACCTGCAAACTTTAGCAATGCCTCCCGCCGCGTATAAACCATCATGGAGCTAGCGCGGGCAACTGCCTGCACTACCGGTGGATCCAATTTTTTCAGAAAATCCTCGGGGGCAAGCGCACCAGTATAGAAACTCTGAGAAATGGTCAGGTAACTCGTGATGATCTCAGGCGGCAGGGATTTATACACAAAGAGAGAGAGCGGCGAATTTTTCATATCGAAGCTGGCTTCACTGGCGCGACCAGATTCGAGCAGTTGATAGATGATGGAATTGTGATCTGCCCACTCGGGATCCTCAAGTTCAGGTAAAAAATATTCCAGGCGGTTGATAATCACGCCTTCACGCGGAACATCGCCCATGAAAAGTGACAAAGGCGCATCGCCCCCAGTGGCCTGGGCCAGGGCTTCCAAAATGGTGGCACCCAATATCTTTATGCCCAGGTAAAGTTGGGCAACCCGCACATTGGTTCTTGCCAGGCGTGTCATCTGTGAATACGCATCATCAGAGGGAACTCCGCGATACTGGCTAAAAACTGTCTCAGGATTCAGCGTATCGAAGAAGACCTTCATTTTTAGCAAAGCCTGGCGATATGCCCCGATCGAATAAACTTCCGGCAAACGCAATGCAGCATTGGTTTCTGGCAGCAGCTTCCAGGTGTTATCAAGAAATCGGCCAGAATCTGTCTCTGCAAAATTTTCGATATCCTTATTCGCAAATACAACCGCGGTCTTAATGCCCTCAATCAACTCTGCCTGAGAGATATCCAGGTTGAAGTGCTTGATCACTTCTGGCAGGCGCATCTCCATCCGGTCGAAATGATTCTTTCCATCCGCCGTGAAGCCTCTGAAAGGGATCGTGGCTTCGATACACATGGTCATAAATGCCAGATCCTTTTCCAAAACCAAACCAGATAGCTGTTTATTCATGACTAGCGCGCTCAGAAATTCATTCAGAGCTTCAACCGAAGAAAGGGTCTGGCCCAGGTGCAGATTAAAGATATCAAGCGTCAGAAAAAATATCCGATCAGAAGGTGCCACATATTCTGCTACGAAAAAAATATCGTTCTCCTGACGGATGTATGGCGAGATCAACTCCAATATCTGGGGTGAAAAGCCCATATCCACTTGATAATAGACAATATCATGATAAAGCGCCGCCAGACTGACGATAGCGTTATTGGGATCCACAAAATTAAAAACATGCTCCAGCGTGTGAAAATGACGGGCTTGAACCGTCATGGCACGATGGATCGTCACAGCCAGTGTCTCCAACTTTTCCAGCGAAACACGCACCCCAAATTCGCGGAAGCTTTGCTTAAAGATAGAAATTAATTTCTGGACGTTTCCAACCTGCATACTGAAACTTCCTTGTGAACTTAAGATTATAAATTGTACAGTTGGTACCAGTAAAATGCTATGGTAAATTCTTCCTATTTTTGGATTAACTGTCGGAATATTATGCGCTGTACAAAGCCCGGAAGGCATCTTCAGGGCTTTCATACTTAAAAATGAAACCCAAATCCAACAATTTTTGCGGAATGGCGTACTGACCATCCAATAACAAGGTGCTCATCTGGCCTAATAACAGCTTTAATGCAAAGGAAGGTGCTGGCATCCAATATGGCCGGCCCAACTCCTTAGCCAGCGAACGGATAAATGCGGCGCTGGAAACTGGCTGCGGTGCTGAAAGGTTAAAGGCGCCTTGCGCGCGCTCATTTTCAATCAAAAAGCGGATGGCGCGAACCTCATCTTCAATATGGATCCACGAAACGCCTTGCTGACCATTTCCGAGAGGCCCACCGGCAAACAAACGTACCGGCATGGCCATCAACGGAAGAACTCCTTCGTTGGGATCCAGGACGAGTGAGGTGCGGATAATGACGCGCCGAACACCCGCCATAGAATCTACGCTGGAGCTGGATGCCTCCCAATCACTGGCCACCTTGGCCATGAAATCATGCCCGGCGGGTGAAGCTTCAGTCACGGGCTGGGTGCCGAGTGGGCCATAATAACCAATGCCCGAAGCCTGGATCAGGATCGCAGGCTTTCGCGCGGATCGCTGAAATGCTTCGGAAATCACCTGGCCGGCCTGCACACGACTGTCATGAATCTTTGCCATGCGGGTTTGATTCCAGGGCCAGCGTCCGACTGTTTCACCTGCCAGATTCACAACCACATCCATGCCCCCAAACACATCCAACCAGGCCGCGCTCTTATGCGCATCCCAACCAAGCGCCTGTACTCCACTGGGTAAACTTGAGCGGGTTGGATTGCGGGTTAATATCCAAATACTGTGCCCATCTGCAAGCAGCGCACGCGTCAGGGCCGAGCCAATAAAACCGGTTCCGCCGGAAATCAGAATATTCATCTT
>CAINXK010000279.1 GCA_903854805.1 uncultured Anaerolineae bacterium | reverse complement strand
GATGGATCAGCAGCGGACAAGCAAGATCCTTGAGGTTGATTCAGTTTTGATACAGTGCGGCTCGAATCAGAGGGCAAGAAAATCATATCTATCTGAACTAATTGGGGAACAGCGCAGCTTTACTTCGATTCAAACCCAAACCCCATTCACCACGGCGAACGATCTCATCGTTTAAAATAATAATCTGTTTATCTTTTTCTGCCAGTTGGTCTATCAAGGTTTGGATTGCCTGGTTTTTCTCTGCCAGTTGGTCCGTCAAGGTTTGGCTTGCCTGGTCTTTCTCTGCCAGTCTTATCGACAGATTATCAACCCTCAGATTTAGTTTATCAGATAACAATAATGCTGGTTTTAATCTAGAGTATTCAGTTCGAAAACTCTTGATGTGGTTGTTAAATTCGCGTCCTTCGGGTTGCATTTTTTCTGCTGCTGCTTGCAGTAAAATGGTAAATATTTCTTTCACTAACGACGGTATTGTTGAATCCATTTCCAAATCATCTGGAAGATAATATGAATGTCGTAATTTACTATCCAGGAATTCAACTTTGAATTTTTCTTGTTCATCCAGATTTACTGGAAGATTCAACTTCATGGATAAGCGGGATAATTCGTTTTCAGGTGCTTCCATCAGGCGATCGTAATCGATAATTACAAATCGGTTCTTTTCGATAATCTCCAGGCTACAAAGAAGGTGATTCGCCCACAGATAATATGATTTTTCAAATTCAAAGCCATCCCTTTTTGCGAGCGATTTTGCTACGCTGAGCGGATTGCGGATTGCGATCACATACTCAACATTCAGGTTGCATTTATCGAAAACCTGTTGCCAGAAAGGCAACAAGATCGCAAGCCTGGGATCTTTGAACCCAAAAATAGGCACATCTACCATTTTTGAGTGAATTAGCTCGATGCCTCTCTGTAAGAATCCTTTTTTATCTAAAAATATCAAATCATCCGGTTGAATGGTAGTAAAAGAATGCCAGGTAGTATTAAGTGCGTCCAATATTTCAACATTGAGTGTAAAAACATCACGATCTTCCCAATAACCTTTGGCATTTTCATTTTCTACCGGCGACATCAGATTATCCCCAAGTTCTACTCCAAATACTTTTAAAGCTCTTGAAACAGTGCTCGTGCCACTGCGGTGCATGCCAAGTACAACGATTAATTTTTTTCTTAGAATATTATTTTGCATCAGCCGTCTCAAATGATGAATGTTTTATTCAATATGATATTTTTATTCGTGGGTCTTGGACCGATCAAAAAGACACCGAGGTGTTATATTTTATTATGCTTCTCCCCAGATTAGTGGGGAAAAATATTACATCTGCGCTGCATATACCGTGTGCGCAAAAGCGCAGGTATTGCAGGGATTATTGTGGGTGTTTTTATCACGAATAAGTGCCGAATGAACGAATGACACGCAGTTTCTTTGAAAAATATCGCGAAAAAGCGCTTCCAAAAACTTGCGCGTAGCAGTATGCAGGGGTAATGTTGATGCCACGGAATAGCGCTGATTGATTGTCTCCCATTACTCTGATGAGAACCTTTATTATATGGAACAAAAATCAGATTAATATTTTAATGCTTTTATTCCCCAGAAAAATTAGCGTTTTCTGATTTGGCGTTTCATTCTTTCTGGTTTGCAAAATTTTGAAGCTTAATTTTACCCGGTTTTGTGTCTGATTTTACTTTCCCATGATAGTTTGCTGGAAAAGTGCTGGATAAATATTAAACGTCTTCGATCAGCGTTTAAGTGCATAACCGATGTAGGAATTGTGCAGGCTGGGGCCGGTTTGAAATTTTAGCCTTCTTCCGAATTCGGCATAGTTGATCTGCCCGAGTTTGAGGCGGAAAATTTGGAGGGCGGTCTGAAGGGGTGAAATGCCTGGCTGAAGCCCGCGCAGCTCGAGCAGTTTGAGCTGGTGTTTATTTAAACTGGCGCTCAATTCAGATGGTGTGATGAATTGGCGCCAGGCGTGAGTGCCGGGGGTAAAAAAGCGGGTAAGGGGCAGCTGCTGGGCGATCAGGATGGTTTCTAGATAGCTGCGCGGGCTGCGATTGATGGTGTCGAAGAGGTACAACCCACCGGATTTAAGAACGCGGGCGGCTTCGGCGATGGCAATTTGCAGATCGGTAAGATGTTCCAGGACGTCACAGCACAGGACCAGGTCAAAACTTGATTCGGAAAAAGGGAGTGCGGCTGCGGAGCCGGCCAGGTAATTTGGGCTGAGCTGTGCGCTGCGAGCGTGCTGTGAGGCGGTCTTGACGGAAGCAAACGAAAGATCGAGGCCGTTGACTGAGCAGCCGAGGCGCGCGAATTCTTCGCTTAAGAAGCCGCCGCCAGCGCCGATATCCAACACTTTTAATGAGGCTGGGTGGAGAGCATGGAGCGCTAAAATATGACGAAAATATTCAAAGCGGGCCGGGTTGAGGCCGGTTTTGAGCATGTGCAAGAAGTTATCCTGTGCCCACCAGGCGGAGGCATGCGTATCGTAGATTGAGTTATCAACTGGCAAATTATTCGTCCAGCCCTTCCACCACCACCATTTGGGATGTGGCAGTTTGATGGCGCAGGCTGCGGGCGGGGGCATATTCGGGAGAACTTAACCAGGCTTTGGCTTGATCGTAAGAGGGGAATTCGAGAATGACGATGCGTTTGGGCTGCCAGCTGCCTTCGAGGTTTTCGGTTTTGCCGCCACGGGCAATATATTTTCCACCATAGAGTGGGACCGTGCTCTGGGCCAGGTCTTTGTATTCTGAGTATCGGGCAGGGTCGTTAACTTCGACATCCACGATAATGTATGCTTTCATGAGGGCCTCCGGTGGGTTGAATGTGGAATTTGCGCGAGGTATACAGCCGGGTGCTGATGTGCCGGGATGGTAGGGAAGACTGGATGATGAGCGCTGGGGCTGTTTATTGTTCGGGTTCCTGCCAGTAGGAGAATAGACCGCCGATGGATTGGCGGGTGTAATTTCGCCAGATGGCTTCGCCAAAAATATGGGCGACCGGGAGGATGGTCAGGCGGTAGGGCAGCTCGCGGGCGGCTGGGGGTGGTACGGTATCGGTCATCAGAACTTCGCTGACCTGGGGGATTTGGGCGAGGCGTTCGAGAGCGTCGGCGGCAAAAACGCCGTGAGTGCAGATGGGTATGATTTCATGGATGCCGTTTTTGGCGAGCATGCGGCTGGCTTCGAGCATCGAACCGCCGGTTGAAATTTCATCGTCATAGATGAGGGCGCGTTCAAATTTTCGCATAGGTCGTCCGGATAGGCCGGTGATGCGGACTTCGTGATCGGAAATCCGTTCTTTGTTGGCCGCAATCATGGGCAGTTTAATCATTTCTGCGAAGCGGGCAGCGGCTTTGGCATGGCCAATATCGGGTGAAACCACGACGGTTTTGGTTAGATCGCGTTCGTGGAAGTATCTGGCAATTTCGGTGCGGGCGGTGAGGACGTCGGTTGGAACGTTAAAGAAGCCTTGCACTTGGGGGGAGTGCAGGGTCATGGTCATGACATGGCTGGCACCGGCCGTGGAAAGAAGGTTTGCGACGAGCCTGGCGATGATTGATATGCGAGGGGCGTCTTTTTTATCGGAGCGGGCGAAGGAGTAATAGGGAATGATGGCATGGACGCTGCGGGCGCCGGCGCTGTAGGCGATATCAAGCATGATCAGCAGTTCGAGTAAATGCTCGCTGACTGGTTTCACCAGGGATTGAACAATGAATACGGTTCGGGAGCGGACGCTGGAGCCCAGCTGAACTTCGGTACAGTCGTTGCTGAAACGGCGAAAGTTGGTTATTTCGAGTGGGATTCCCAGGTAGTCTGCAATGCCCTGGGCAAATAATGGGTGTGACTGTCCGGAAAAAATGCGGACATCCTGTTCGTCAATTTGATGATTATTCATGAGAAACTACCTCCTGCAGATTGACTTCAGCACCGATAAAGGTTTCACCTGATGGGGTTGGTTCCAAAGGTCAGGAAGCATCGTCGGGGTGGAACAACCGCCAGTTTACAGGGCAAATGATTAATCTGGCATTCGCTAAGCAGGTGGGAACAAGGGCAGCTTTTTGTGAGAGCAGGTGAACATGTTTTTGGGCATGTTCACCTGCTCTCGATTTATAGGATTTACTCTAACGAGCTTATGTAGTCTATGAACAGTCTGACACCGAAGCCCATGCCGCCTTTCGGGCAGTAGGGCAAGTCGTTTTCGGCATTCATCATACCGGCGACATCGAGATGGGCCCAGGGAGTTTCATCGCTGACGAATTGTTTCAAGAAGACGCCGCCAATAATGGTGCCAGCTTTGCGACCACCAGAATTCTTTAAATCGCTGTCGCTGCCT
>CAINXK010000278.1 GCA_903854805.1 uncultured Anaerolineae bacterium | reverse complement strand
GCAGTGGAGTATAACTTGCTTATTCAAATTCTTTTGGGACGCGGACGAGCGCCGACAAGCGCGGAAAAAGCAAAAATCTTTTGGTTTTTCCGCGTACATCCGCGAAAATCCGCGTCCAATTGGGGTTCTACCCTGCCGGCTGCTGTGCGCGAGTGTTCAACAGCGCTATTGCGCGCTATTTCCCCAAGAAACTTGCCTGGCATTCGTTCATTCGGCACTTATTCGTGATAAAAAAACACCCACAATCGTCCCTGCAAACCCTGTGCGTGTGGGCTTGCCCCGCAAATTAATATTTTTCTCCCACTAATCTGGGGAGCACCATTTTTTGTAGCTAACTTGACAAAATCATATTTTCGCAGTGGAGCGTAACTTGCTTATTCAAATTCTTTTGGGACGCGGACGAGCGCCGACAAGCGCGGAAAAAGCATAAATCTTTTGGTTTTTCCGCGTACATCCGCGAAAATCCGCGTCCAATTGGGGTTCCCAGCGGGCTTAGCGCTAAAAGCTTGGAAACCACGTTGGTGATAAAGATATAAAAAAGCAACCCCGCAGCCGGCCCGCAGCTGACCATTTAGATCGCCAATATTTTCGCGCTGATCTGTTCCAACCATTCGCGGTAAACCGCCACATCCAGCATGGGCGGGCGTTCATGCTCGATGATCTCGGCCACCTCCAATGAGTAGCCACTGGCTGTATGCCGGATCAGCTTCATAGACTTGTTGACATCCTCGACCATCTGCTGTCCGTATCGCTTCTCTAGTTTGCGTAAAAAAGCCTGGATGATCACGAATGACATCTTGCTGAGCGCTTCCAGGCTCTGGTTGTGATGAATGCGTTCGAGCAGATCCACCTGGGCAATGGCTGCGAGCCCATGCGCTTCAAAAACATCGATCAACAGCCCGGTCTCGACCCCATAGGTGGAAAAGAAGGGCGTCTGTTCAAGAAAACTGCGCCGCGAGGCATATTCCCCCGCTAACGGCTGGACCACACCTGAAAGCTCAGGGTAAAACAAATTCAACAACGGGCGCGCGGTCAGTTCGGTCACACGGCCTCCAGCTCCGGCTTCCAGGGTCGAGCCGGTTTTGAGTGGGCGCCGGTAAAAGCCCTTGACGAACTGAATTCGAGGCGAAAGCAGCAGCGGCCCCAGGATGCCGTAGACAAAACGCGGATGGATATTAACAATATCAGTATCAATCCAGGCGATGATGTCGCCGCGGGTTACCAGCAGGCTTTTCCAGAGGGCTTCACCCTTCCCAGGGCGTGGCCCCAGATCTGGCAGGATTTCCTGGTGAATATAGACCGGGATGCCCAGATCCCGGGCAATCTCACGCGTACGATCGCTGGAATTTGAGTCTACCAGCACGATCTCATCCAAAAGCGGCACTTCATCCATCAGGCTGCGCTTGATGGTCTGGATCACTCTGGCGACCGTCTCTTCTTCATTTAAAGCTGGTAATGCCAGGCTGATGGTTTGCCCGCTTTTTTCCTTGAGCGCCATCAACTGCTTCAGATCAGAAAATTCGTCGGCGTGGAAGGTATTCTCGGCAAACCACTTGTCCACCAGGATGGAGATGGCCTGGGCGCCGCTGGTTTCGTCGGGCACAGTCTGAGGCATGGGCCGGCGACTCTTGACAGCCAGGACAGGCAGATTGGTATTCTTCATGACCTGGTCGGCCACCAGGCCCAGCGAGACGGGGCTGGTCAGCGGCTGGGCTGTGGCGCCCATGATGATCAGGTTAAACCCGGAGGCCTTTTCTAAGATCGCCTGGGCCGGTTGGCCCGTGACCATGGATTGCTTTTCGACTTCAGGCAGCTGCGAGAGCACCCGCTGTAGACCACGGAAAGGCGCATCGGTGCGGGCGTGTTTCTCTTCCAACGGACTGAGGTGCAGACTGGTGATCTGGCTGTCGCGGATACTCAGGCCCATGCGCAGGGCCAGTTCAGCATGTGG
>CAINXK010000277.1 GCA_903854805.1 uncultured Anaerolineae bacterium | reverse complement strand
TCTCCGTTGCGCACGATCTCTGCCAGCAGTTCAAGCGGTAGTTCAATCGCCATTTCGTATAAGCGTACATAAACAGCATGAGTCAAGCGGGCATCATCAAGTGCTCTGTGCGAGTTTGGCAGGGGGATGCCTAAAAGTTTGCCGAGTGAAGCCAGGTTATATCGACTGGCGCCTGGCATTAGTACTGAAGCTAGCTCATAGGTATCGAGAACCTTATTAAGGGTCAGAATGCGCTGTTTTTGTAGAAATCCAAGATCAAAGCGTACGTTTTGACCGAGTACAGGCGCATCGCCAACAAATTCAGCCAAATTGGGGATAACGTCTTGTAAACGCGGTGCCTGGCGTACCATGCCGTCGTCGATTCCTGTCAGTGTTGTGATGTTTTCCGGAATATGACGGTTTGGGTTGACCAGGGTTGACCATTCGTCTTCGATCCGGTGGCCATTAAAGCGGATCGCCCCTATTTCAATGATTGTGTCCTTGGAGTTGTCAAGGCCAGTGGTTTCAATATCAATGGATACGATGGAAGTCATAAGAATCTCTATTTTTAATAATTAATTTTGCTTGAAGTGGTGAATTTTAGTTTACCATGAAACAGGCGTTCGAAATAAAAAGTAATTTTAGACTCCGTGCGCGGGTTGCCCGAGCGAACTCACCGGGAAAGGGAAGATATTTCGTGATGTGTTAGCGGGTTCTAGCATCATTTTGAATGAAAGATGGCCCTGGCAAATAGACCAGGGCCATCTTGGTTGATAGCCGAATGGATTTAGCTACTCGACGTTCTCAGATGGCAGGACGTCTGTTATGCGCTTGCTCTCCGCAGTTGAGAATGGAGTTTGTTTGGCATATTTACGCAAATATTCTTTAAGCATTTCGATCTTCATGGCTGGGATGGGGGAATTTTCCGGCTGTAACACCACCCGGTCATCCGTAAAAACCATGACGATGTTGATTGGCGGAATTGGCTGATCTTCACCAAGTGTTTTCTTCAAGGCAATAGTTAGCCCATCTAGATCGGCTTTTGTTTCGATATCCGGGCGTCCCAAGCCTTCCTGGGCAAAGATTTTCAGGTAAGCAAGCATAAACCCGCCGCCTTTCTGTTTCCATTTTCCGCGTTCAAAAACAATCGTACCGCGTTGATAATAAGGCTCAATGATCCAAATGCCAGCCGGGCCCACCAAAAGGTGGTTAACAGGTGAGAGAAAATGATACAGGGTGTAGTCTTTTGTCAGCCCTTTGAGGGCGGCTGTCAGCCGTTCGTCGATGCGAGGGCGGCGGCCCCAACGATTGCCGAAGTAGATGCCAACCTGCGAAAGGATAAACCCAACGAAGAGCGCCAGGAAAGAAATGTAAAGCTGGGTAGGGTAAACAAAGGAGACATACATGCCGCCCGCAAGGATAACCAGGGATGCCAGACTGGTGTATTGTCCAATCTTGGCGTTACGCCGAATAGTTTTTTCTTGAGTCAGTATTTTCATGAATTCCTCGGGTGATATTGGGTAAGTCAATTATGAATGGTTTAAAAAAAACAGGGCACAGAAAACCAAAAGATAATTGCGGAGAGCCGTTCTAGATGATGGTCTCTATTTAGAAGGGCTCGTGATATTGGCGCGAATGGCGGATATTGCCTGTTCGGGGGGAAATGCAGGGATATGATGCCATTCAAAATATTGCTTGGAAAAATTTGTTATTTACTCTCCCCGTGCAGTTTGAATGCGATCTTGCAGACTGGTTTTCATGGCTTCCAATACGCCAGATTCGACTGCGTTTCTGGCTACGCGGATGGCATTCTTGATTGCAACTTCATCAGATCGCCCATGCCCAATGAACACCAGACCATTGACACCCAATAGGGGCGCTGCGCCTTCTTCACTGGGGTCAAGCAATTTTTTAATTTTTCCGAGCGCAGGTTTGATCAGCAAACCACCCAGCATAGCGAGTGGACCGCCATTTTTAATGGCAACCTTGATATTATCAACGATTAATTTTGCAACCGCTTCGGAAGATTTAAGCATAATGTTTCCGGTGAAACCATCCGTGACCGCAACGTCGACTGATCCACCGATCACTTCTTTTCCCTCTACATTTCCAAAGAAATTTAAGCCGGCGTTTTTCAATAATGGTGTCGCCTCTTTTACAAGGTGGTTGCCTTTGCCTTCCTCTTCGCCGTTGGAGAGTAAGCCAATAGTTGGATTTTGGATTCCTCGAACTTTTTCTGCATAAATACTTCCCATAATTGCAAATTGGAGAATGTTTTGCGGTTCGCAATCAGGGTTTGCGCCAATATCCAATACCACGCAGGAACCTTTGGCGGTCGGGAAAACGGCTGCCAGGGCGGGCTTTTCAACGCCGCGAATTCGGCCTAGGCGGAATAATGCCGTCAGCCAGGCCGCGCCAGTGTTTCCCGCAGTAACAAAGGCATCTGCCTCACCTTTTTTTATTAAATCGATACCGATTGCCATCGAGTTTTTCGAGTCTTTGTGGCGGGCCTTAAAGGCAAGTGCTTCGCCTTTGTCTTCCATCGTAAGCATTTCTGGGGCATGCACAATGCGAATGGGAAGGTTGCCCGGATTTTGCGCTTCCAGGATAGGTTTGATACGGGCCTCATCACCCACCAGGATTATTTCCACGCCGTACTCACGGGCAGCCAGGACAGCACCGATAACATCAGGAGTGGGGTGGCTGTCACTGCCCATGGCGTCAAGAACGATTCTGATCATAATAATGCTCCGGTTATGCTTGGAATTATTGAACTTGATGAAAAAGAGAACAATCTGAGCTGGATAATACCTGATTTTCAAACTGTTGATGCGAAAATGTTGAAATCCAAGTGTTCCAGAAATCATCCGGGACGTTTCGATATAGAACAACCAACACTTGCGCATTTGCATTTTGAGTTTGGGCAAACCAGGCAGATGTTAGCACCGCTGGCCAGGCACCGCTTGCAGATGCTAGAACTTTAAAGTCTTTTGTTTTTTCTGGATTATGGCGCATTGGCCATTCCAGATGATTACGCATAATGGTTTGTTCTTGAGAACTAAAAACGCTGGAATTGCCATAAACCGCCAGCAAAATTCGTGAAATATCGTTGGCTGAGCCATTCACGCCAAAGGAGCTTACCACCTGTTTTTGCACAAAAAGTGGTGCGGCATTGGTTGGTTTGGTTATAAACTCAATTTCTGTTTTTCGCCAATCAGGATCGTTCACGAATAAATCTGCAAGCCGAGATTGTTCTGCCCTGATTTCTTCTGGTGAAAGCTGTTCTTCGGCATACAACCCAGTTTCGTGGTTATTGATAAAAAGATAAAGACCAAGAAATGAGGTCGGCTGACTGGTTTGTGTCAGTCCAAGGCGTTTGAAAAGATTGGGAAAATCTGTTTTTTTCAGGCGGGATATCAGATAGTCAGTTGCGGCGTTTGAACCAAAGGTAGACATGGCGTCAACGACTTCATCGATGTTCACGCTTGTGCGTGAAGTTCTTAGCGATTTGATGAACTCAAGATGAGCGCCTCCATCGGTGCCAGGTAAATAGTATTTTTCCAACTCGGAAATTGGCAATGTTTCTTTTGGATCCAATCCTCCAAGCGCAACTTCGTTTGCGTAAGCAGATAACAACACCAATTTGTATGTAGAAGCCAGCGGAAATGGTTCATCCGCATTCAGGAAATATCCAAGTTGTGGTTTAGATGGATCAAGACAAACAATGGCGACATCCCTTGGATGGGTTTTTATGTATTGGAATACTGCTGTTGGCGATGTATACCGTACGGACGAAGTAACCAGAAAAGCAAGTATCGTGATGCCAAAAATGACGATCAATGAAAGAATGATAGGTTTGGTCTTTAGTTGCATTTTATCCCGGTTAAAATCGGTTTGCTGGATTAGCTTGACAGACGAACGAAGGTGATTATAATACGTCCTTGCTTGCGCTGGTGCTGGAATTGGCAGACAGGCATGGTTGAGGGCCATGTGCCGCAAGGCGTGAGGGTTCAAGTCCCTCTCAGCGCACCATTAATAATGACTATTAGCGTTATTTGCTGATGGTCATTATTTTTTTATAAATTCAGTGGGTCATTTAATAATTTAAGACATTTGACACTATTCCAAACTTAGCAAGTGAGTATACTGGAAAAATACTTGTATTGAAGGATGATTGCGATGACAGACAATGCATATAAATACCTTGCAAAAAGTTTGGATGCTTTGCCGAATGGATTCCCACAATCGAAGAATGGTGTTGAACTTCGTATTTTAGAAAAATTATTCACAGTTGAAGAAGCTGAATTGGCTGCCAGCTTATCCAACTGTTTAGAAAGTGTTGAAGCTATTGCCACGCGCCAATGTGTCGATGCAAGCCAACTGCGCCAGACGTTAAAAAGCATGGCTCGCCGAGGTTTGATTGACGTTGGGAGGGGTGAGGCTGGTTTGGGTTATCGCATCATGCCATTTGTTGTTGGAATATATGAAATGCAAGTCAATAATATGGATGTGGAACTGGCTAACCTCTTTGAAGCGTACTTTGATGATGCGTTTGGTGAAGTTCTACGTGTTCAACCACAATTTCATCGCGTAATCCCGATTGGGAAAAGCGTTCGAAATAGTATGGAAGTACATCCTTTTGAAAGTGCATCAGACCTGGTAAATGGCGCCCAGGCCTGGGGCGTTCTGGACTGTATTTGCCGAAAGCAAAAGTCATTGATTGGTGAGGCTTGTGAACATCCGGTCGATGTATGCATGATTCTCGATCAACGCCAGGGTGCATTCGACAATAACCAAAACATCAGGGCTGTTAATCGAGATCAAGCCCTGGAAACATTGCGGCGCGCGGCCGAAGCAGGTCTGGTCCACTCAGTCAGCAACAACCTTGAAGGAGTTCACTATATCTGCAATTGTTGCACCTGTTCTTGCGGTATTTTGCGTGGTATGGCTAATCTTGGAATTGCAAACGTGGTGGCCCGTTCTGCATTTGTGAATAAAGTGGATTCGATTTTGTGCAGTGCCTGTGGCTTATGCGTGGATGCTTGCATGTTTAATGCTCTAATAATGAAAAATGGAGTTGAAGTTGACGCGGTTAGATGTGTTGGATGCGGAGTGTGTGTGTTGACCTGCGAGAATGATGCGTTGGGTTTGGTGCGCCGCCCAGAGTGGGAGATTTTATCTGTGCCTGAAACCAGGGCGGATTGGGGGGAAAGTAGGTTGTCCGCACGGGGCATCTAATGGTCTTTCTGATTGGAAATAAAAAGGAGCTGCCGCTTATTCACGGACAGCTCTTTTTATTTGGAGAAGCTACTTCACACCCAGGTAGTTGGCGCGAACGCGAGGATCATCAAGCAGTTCCCGGCCCGTGCCTTCCATTGTGATTTGACCTGTCTTTAACACATAGGCACGATTACACATTTCCAAAGCAAGTGATGCGTTTTGTTCGACGAGTAGAATGGTCAATCCTAATTCACGGTTTAGCCGAACAATTGTTTCGAACATCGAGTCAATGATGATTGGCGCCAAACCCAGGGATGGCTCGTCCAGCATCAGCATCTGTGGCTGTGACATTAGCGCGCGTCCAACTGCAAGCATCTGCTGTTCTCCGCCGGATAGTGTTCCGCCCCGTTGGTTAATGCGCTCTTTCAAGCGAGGGAAAAGCTGAAAGACTTCTTCCATCATCTTTTCAATTTCATCACGATTTGATCGAGTGTACGCTCCAACCATCAAGTTTTCTCGCACAGATAATGGTGAGAAAATTCGGCGACCTTCAGGTACTAATGTAATTCCACTGGTCACCACGTTGTGGGGTTCTTTTACCAAAGGTTTGCCTTTGAAAAAGATGGAACCCGAAACTTGTGGTTTAATCGCTGCGATTGTCTTCATCAGAGTGGATTTTCCAGCGCCATTGGCGCCAATCACAGCGACGATCTCGCCCTGGTCAACGTGTAGGTTCACCTTATTTATAGCGCAAATGCCGCCATAATAAACAGAAAGATCGCGGACATCAAGCATTGGAGTTTTCTCTTGCATTTTTTCTTTCTCCCAGGTAAGCTTTGATGACTTGCGGGTTATTCTGGATTTGGTCCGGGCTGCCTACTGCGAGGAGAGAACCCAGGCTAAGTACATAGATGCGCGATCCACGACAAAGATCCATGACTACAGCCATATGGTGTTCGATGATGATAATTGTATAGTTCATGGCTTTATGGATTTGCCGGATCAGTTCTATTAAATCATTACACTCATCTTCATTCATGCCAGCAGCCGGTTCGTCGAGCAGCAGCAGCTGTGGAGAGGTGGCCATGGCACGAGCTATCTCCAGACGCCGCTGTAAGCCATAAGGCAGGCTGGATGCTCTTGCGTGGGCATGATCCTTCAAATTGACCATTTCAAGCAATTCAAGCGCTTTTTTGCGAGTATTTAACTCTGCCTGGTGCGCTCTAGGTGTTCGGAAAAACGCTTCTGCGAATGTATATAACGGCTTACTATGCAAACCCAGTTCGACGTTCTCGTAAGCTGTCATTTGGGGAAAGAGACGAATGTTTTGAAATGTACGGCTAATTCCCATTCGGCAAATCTTGTCCGGGGACACCCCAAGAATACTTTTTCCGTTCAGTAGAATCTGACCAGAAGTTGGCTTGATGGCATTTGTGATTAAGTTGAAAACTGTTGTCTTTCCTGCGCCGTTTGGACCAATGAGAGCAACCATCTCGCCAGCCTTTAAGGATAGAGAGACATCATTAACGGCCCTGACGCCGCCAAAGTCCACAGTCAGGTTATTAATGGCGATGATTTCACCTGATGGATTATTGTCTGTGCTCATCTGAGTTCCCTAGCCTTTCGCTGCATCGATTTGTGTATGGCGTAATTTATTCCATAAGACTCTCACAAAATTCAAGTTCATTTCCACATAACCCAACAAGCCCTGAGGTCTGAAGATCATCACAGCTACAAACAAGAAACCATATATTATCAAACGCCATTCAGCCAGCGATCGTAACAATTCGGGGACAGCAATTAAGACAAAAGCGGTTATAACCGGGCCGATCAGGGATTGAATACCGCCGAATACGACGGCTGCCAGGAGGTCGGATGATTTTGTGATGGTAAAAAAGGATGGACTCAGGTAAGCGAAATAAAAACCTAGTAGTCCTCCCGCTACGCCGGCATAAAAAGCACTAATGAAAAGCGCCATCAGCTTGGTCTTCAGCAAATCAACGCCCATCATTTGGGCGGCAACTTCATCTTGCCCAACTGCTATACAATTTTTCCCATATTGCGAGGTTACAAACATATGGGCAAAAAATACCGCCAGGATCATTGCGATCAGAACCACGTAGACATTCGAGTGATTGGGGATGTTCATATATCCAAACGCGCCCCCAAGCTTGATAGCCCCAAGTGTTTTGGTGTTATTTAATAATAATCGGATAGCTTCAGAAAACCCAAGTGTTGCAATTGCGAAGTAGTCACCGCGCAGCCGGCTGCGGAAAGCAGGATAACCGATGATAAAGCTGCATAGGCCAGCAAATGTGCCGCCTGCGAGTAGTGCGATAACGAATGGAATATTAAATTCTTTGACCAATACCGCACTTGCATATCCACCCAAGGCCATGAACCCGGCATGCCCGATGGAAAAAAGGCCTGTATAACCTGTCAGGATGGCTACTCCAATAGCTGCAATAATGTTTATTCCACTCAGTATGACGATTGCTGTGAGATAGCTCATTGGTTGGCTGTCCTTTCTTTACAATTTCTCATCGCCACTCTTGCCCATGAGTCCATTGGGAAAGAATAGCAGGATGATGATCAGGAACAAAAAAGAAAACAGGTCGCGGTAGCTTGATGAAATATAGCCCGACACCAGCGTTTCTAATATACCGAGGATCATACTTCCTACGATAGCCGCCGGTAAACTGCCGAGTCCGCCGACGATGCTGGCGATCATTGCTTTGATCGTGACAATACCCATCGTGGGAAAGACTGCGTATTTGATGCCGTAAAAAACACCTGCTATAGCAGAGAGTACGCCAGTGATGATAAAAATAATCATGGCTACAGCGTCATTGTTGATTCCCATAAGTGAGGCGGTCTGGATATCGATTGCGCTGGCTCGAATTCCCAATCCCCACTTTGTACGATAAAGAAACAACCAGAGCAATCCCAGAACGCCAAATGAAATTAAGCCAGCTAGAAGATCCATTCTTCCGATGGATACACCACCAAAGAATATTGGCTGAGCGCTTTGAATTGGAAATTTTCGGAAAGTGCCCCCAAAATATTTATTGATAAGGTTCACAATGGCCAGATTTACGCCCATTGCGGAAATCATCATGAACAGGCGTGGGGCTTTGCGTTGACGGAGTGGGCGGTATGCAAGTTTTTCTGCCCCCACAGAGAGAACCACCGTCAAGATGATTGAAAAAATCATTGCCAGCCAGAAAGGAAATGCATACGTTGTGATCGCCATGAAGGCCATGAAGGCCCCGAAGGCCATAAAAGCGTCGAAGGCCCAGTTGGTGAAGTTGTAAACGCTATACACCAATGCATACCCTACTGCCAACAAAGCGTAGATCGCGCCAATCGAAATGCCGCTAACAAGTTGTTGGAAAAATAATTCCATTGATGACTTCCTTCCCATTACGCTTCGTTGAGTTTTTAGATATAAACATGAACCAAAAGGGGTGTTTGCTGAGTCTCAGCAAACACCCCTTGGGTGGTTTAATATCTATTTTGGCGTGAATGTTTCAACAAGTTTCCATTGTCCACCCGTGATCGACATGATGAGCAAGGGTTTGTTGTGAGGATTGTGCGTGTCTGATTCCATGGTAACTGTGCTCGTGAATAGAGGAACATCTTTCATGGTTTCGATAGCATCGCGGATTGCGGTAGGAGTGGGATCGCCTTTTTTGACAGCCTCTCGAATTCCGTATTCGATCGCCATGAGAGCATCCAGACCATAGTATGTATAGATGTTTGCCTTGATCGAATGTTTTTTCTCAAAATCGGCGTTGAAGGTAGCGAACTCAGGAGAACTTTCAGATACACCCGTGGTAACGTAGGCGCCTTCGAGTTGTGGTCCGGCCATATCCAACAAGTCTGGCACAAATACTCCGTCGCCTGCCATGATCTGGATTTTTAACCCGAGTGCTTCTGCTTGTTGAGCGACCAGGCCGACATCTTTGTAGGTGTAAGCGTCGACAACCAGCAAATCGGCACCCGAATCTTTAATCTTGGCTAACTGGGCGCGGAATTCAGAATCGCCTTGCGTATAACCTTCTTTTGCGACAATCTGACCACCCAGCTCAAGGAAATGTTTCTCGAAAAATTGGTGAAGACCGACGGTATATGGTGAAGCAATATCGGTTAGAAGAGCAGCTTTACGTAGGCCCAACTTGTTGTAGGCGAAATCAGATTGGGCATATCCCTGGTATGGATCAATGAAGCATACCCGGAACATGTATGGGTGTAATTGACCGCTCTCGGAGACTGTCACATTTACGTTCGATGCAGTTGTTGCGATCACAGGTACTTTGGCAGCATCTGCAATATCAGCGATCGGAACTCCGGCAGCTGACCAAGATGGTCCGATAACGGCGACTGCTTTGTCTTGGTCAAATAGGCGTTTGATGACTGTTACGGCATCCGGAACCTCGGAACGAGTGTCATAAACAACCAGTTGAAGTTTATAACCACCTATCCCACCGGCATCATTTATCTTGGCGATGTAATCTTCCAAGGCGGGCACAGATGCCGTTCCTACATAAGCATCTACACCGGTCTGTTCGGTGATGTACCCGATTTTGAGAACCTTTTCCTGAGAACAGCCTGTGAGAAGGCTGGTCAGCAGCAAAAGGAAAACCAAAGCGAGCCCTAACATTTTGGTACGCGATCGTGAATCCTTACTCATTTGTTTCTCTCCTTGTGTAACGTGATATGGTTTGAGAAAACGATGTAAAAGAGGACGTTTCCAATTTATTAACCATTAAAATTATGCTACAAGGTTTTTGAGTTAGGTTTGAAAAAGATACCCTATATGATAAACCATTCTAGCATTTATTAATCAATTATGTCAATCATAAGAAGAATCAAAAATGTAATTGGATTTTGGCTTTGTTTGTTTCCAAGGTGGTAAAATATTTTTTATTGTAGTTCTGAGGAGATTATCATGTCTACTATGTTTCCATCAGCCGAATGGCTCAAAGAGTTTGAAAATAAGATAAATTCGGATGAACGTTATGCTCAGATTGCCAAAAACTGGGAAGGCGATATGTATTTTATTATTGAACCTGAAGGGAATTTAAAGGCTCAATTTGTAATGTACCTTGATCTTTGGCATGGCAAATGTCGTGGAACCGAGGTTGTTAGTGAAATATCCAGTCATTATCCGGCATTCACGTTAAAAGCAGATTATGGGAATTTTGCAAAAGTCTTGACTGGAGACTTGGATCCCATGCAAGCCATGCTAACGCGCAAGTTGGATGTAAAAGGTAGCATGGCTGTAATGATGCGGAATGTTCCAACAGTGTTAGATTTCGTGCGATGTGCCCGGGAAATGACGAAGGAAATTTTGTAATTCTTATGAATTACTATCTGCAGCCCGGGCATCTTTTGCCCGGGTTTTAATTTGCCCCGGATGTTTGTGCGAAAAAGCACAACCAAAGACATGTTCAGGGGTTTCCTGAATTATGATTATTAAAAGGATAGGAAAATAATGAATGCTACCCTGAGCGAGACAGCATATAGATTTGTGGACAATAAAATTATTATCCGAATTCGAGATCGGGTTTGCGAGTCAGCAGATGAATTACTGGCCAGTTCTTTATTTCGAGAGGTAATTGGGCGATATGTTCATGCATTAATTCGGCAGGATTCCCCAGTTTTGGTGATGTTCGCCAAAGATCCCGTCTTGATTGAAGAATCAGACATAGAATCTTTGAGCCAGACAGTTAGGCTCGTGGCCAGAGTTCAATTGGATTGGGTCTTCAAGCTGGTTAACGATCACAGGTTTATCGACAAGCCAGCTATTTTGCATGAATTTGTGGAAGGTTTATATGATTATTGGCGAAAATTTGAACGCTTCTTAGTTTGCGATTCGGCTGGAGATAAATTTGACCAGCGTCCGTACCGTACCTTTAATTCGACGGTGGAAACTTTGATGAACCTTGTGCGAGGAACATATCGGGATGTTCTGGAAAATCTCAGTGGACGACATCCGCGCATTTACAGACAGGTGAGTGCTGGTGCAGAAGTTGCAACGATTGCTTTACCAAAAGAAATTCCCGGGTTGGGAAAGTACCGTAGTGAATTGGGGGATGTTCCGGTCATTCGCCAGGTCTGTCTCTACCCTCCGATGTTACTTAATCCTCCAATGAATAAACGAACTGGCAGTTTTGAGCGAATTAGCGTCAATCCGATCGAATTGGCTGCGGTAAATAAAAATGAATGGTTGTGTTATCCTGCCAGGGTCGGAAAAATGCTGATACTGGTTTATTTCCATGAAAAATTTTTCGAATTAGGCTTTACGATGAGTAATCTTTTTGAGCTGGCCGATGACGAAGCTCTGAATTGCAAGCCAGATGCCATTTTCCTTTTTGGAACTCCAGAGCATGCACTTGACCATCTGGCTGCCCTACCGACGGTTTTTTATGATGATGGCGACATCTTGATCGGCGCAATACCGCGACGCGACGAGTTTGGTTATTTTGGCTATCTGAAGAAAATGATCTTAACTTTGCATAATATCAAGGTCATGAAACAAGGTAACTTGCCATTTCACGGTGCAATGCTTCAACTGCATTTAAAGGGTGGGCGAAGTGCAAATATTGTGATCATTGGTGACACAGGAACTGGAAAATCGGAAACATTAGAAGCATTCCGTTCTTTGGCAGGCCAAAAAATTCGAGAGATTACGATTATTGCCGATGACATGGGTTCTTTTGAAATTGCTCCTGATGGGCGAATTCTGGGGTATGGGACAGAAATCGGTGCATTCATCCGATTGGATGATCTGCAGCCTGGTTATGCTTTCAGTCAGCTTGATCGTTCGATTATTATGAATCCAAGCCAGACAAATGCTCGGGTTGTTTTGCCTGTAACAACATTGGAAAATATTATCAAAGGCGTGCCTGTAGATATGCTCCTGTATGCTAATAATTATCAACCTGTTGATGATCAGCATCCCGTGGTCGAAGCCTTTGATAATTTTGAATCTGCACTGACAGTTTTTAAAGAAGGTACTGCCATGAGTAAGGGGACGACGACATCAACCGGATTGGTGCATACTTATTTTGTCAATGTTTTTGGACCAATGCAGTATTCGGAGATTCACGACACCATCGCTGAGCGGTTTTTTAAAACTATTTTTGACCAAAAAATCATGGTAGCTCAATTGCGCACACAGCTTGGGGTTACTGGTATGGACCGGATAGGTCCTGGGCTGGCCGCAAAAGCCTTGTTAGAGCTGCTGCTGACCAAATAAGCATAAATTGTCACGCTGAACAATTCTCAACCGATTTTCCGATCAGAGAGCTTATTCGTGAGTTTGATGCAAGTTGCCGAAATCTCGCCAGCGCAACCGCTGGCGAGATTTCGGTAGATAGCGTGTTGCTGATGCGTGTTTTTGTGCGGTAAATCGGTAGAGGCAAAGATTCCAATAATAAATTGCTACCTGATGGAGGGTATAATTTAGCCATGCAACCGATCTTGACGGTCAATCTTACAACCAAAGTAATTGGAACTTATCTGATTCCTGCTGAATGGGAATGCGATTATCTGGGGGGGGCTTCGCTTGGTGCTCGCATTCTTTTTGACGTTCTTACTCAGGAACTTGACCCTCTTTCTCCCGAATCACCTCTTTTAATATTAAATGGCCCGCTTTCTGGGACAGCTGGTCCAACCGTTGGGCGTTTTGTGGTTTGTGGCAAGTCGCCATTGACTGGTTTGTGGGCAGAATCGAACTGCGGTGGCTTTTGGGGACCAGAATTGCGAAAGGCAGGCTTCGATGGAGTCTGGCTTTCAGGCAGGAGTGAAGGTCACGTTTATTTGTGGATCAATGATAATTATGTCGAGATCCGGGATGCAGCAAATCTGTGGGGGCAGGATACATACGAGATACAGGAATCCCTGAAAATTTTGACCGGTGTCTCCGGTTCGAAAGTTCTTGGGATTGGGTTGGCGGGCGAGTCCTTGATCCCTTATTCGATTTTGTTGTGCGATCATGGCCGCGTGGCGGGGCGAACTGGACTGGGTGCCGTTATGGGGAGCAAGAACCTTAAAGCTCTCGTTGTAAATGGGACTGGCAAGGTACCTGTATTTGATACTTCAGCGTATGCTGTTCACCGGTCTAATGCTAATCATGATCTAAAAGCTGACCCTATGACCAATGTGCTAAGTTCGCTTGGTTCAGCCGGCGCAGCGGATTACTTCAATTATTTGGGAGAACAGCCAAAGAAATACTTCAGCGCGGGGTTCTTGGAAGGTGCTGATAATAATTCAGGTGCCAGTTTGGCCGAAACAATCCTTGTGGGCAAAAGCGCCTGCCATGGCTGCGTAATCGCTTGTGGTCGAGTTGTACGACTTGTAGATGGACAGAAACGCAAAGGTCCTGAATATGAGACTCTGATTGGATTTGGCCCAAATCTTGGTTTGACCGACCCTGCAATTGCTACGCGCCTGGGTGAGCTATGTGACCGTTATGGTGTCGATGTTATTTCGATGAGCGGAACTATTGGATTAGCATTTCGATTATTTGAGCTTGGTATTATTGGTCTTCCAGAAACTGGCAATCTTGATCTGGTTTGGGGTAATGCTGAAGCTGCCGCGCAATGTATTCACCTGACGGTCAAACGCGAGGGTTTTGGCAAGTTCCTTGCGCTTGGCGCCAGAGGGTTTGCTGAGCATTTTGGCGCTGCTGATGAAGCTATTCATGTAAATGGCCTCGAAATTGCTTACCATGATCCGCGCGGAGCATCGGGCATGGCAATTGTGTATGCCACATCGCCAAGAGGCGCCTGTCATAATCAATCCGATTACTTTTTAGCTGATATTGGCCAGGTAGATGCGAGCCTCGGTCTCAAATTTTTTGATCGCCATGCGGGAGCCGAAAAAGCATTCAATGTCGCCAGGCACCAGGATTTTCGTACAGTAAATAATTCCCTGGTTTTATGTATGTTCGCGAATGTCCCAGCAGAGACGATGCTAAACCTTGTAAATTCTGCTTGCGGCTATGCCTGGACTCTGGATGATCTAATGCTATGCGGTGAGCGATCTTGGAATTTGAAACGGATGATCAATATTCGGTTAGGGCTTACACGTTCGAATGATATTCTTCCAAAGCCGCTTCTGCGGGCATATTCGGACGGTGGCTCTGCTGGTTACATTATTCCTTTTGACGATATGATGCTGGCTTATTACGAAGCTCGTGATTGGAATCCAGAGACGGGTGTGCCAAATTCGAAAAAGCTTGACGAATTAGGGTTAAATGGGTTGGCAAAGAAGGATAGTTAGTATATAATATTAATGCTGAGGGGCGCACTTGCCCCTCATTTGTTTTGTTAGTATTTCCTACCCTGCTCGTGACACACGCGAAGAGCCACACCCCCTGCGGCAGCCCTCGTGCGACGGCAGGGTGGGTCGTTTAATAAGTATATGAGTTTTGTTTGTAAGGGCGCAGCATTGCTGCGCCCTTACGCATGCAATGGGTTAGAATGAATTATTATCCTTTGAATTCCTAAGAGGTACCCTGATGAAACTTGTAACTGTAAGCGAGATGCGCGAAATCGAACTGGAAGCCAGCACTAAAGGCCTAGATTTCGAAATGATGATGGAAAATGCCGGTCATGGCCTGGCTGATGAGATAGCTTTATTGGCACATACCGAGGATACCGAGCGTGAAGTGCTTGGTCTGGTTGGTCCAGGGAACAATGGTGGTGATACACTCATCGCTTTGGCTCATTTGGCTGCGAATGGTTGGCTTACACGTGCTTATGTAGTTCACCGTAAAATTGAAAACGATGTGCTGGTTGAGCGACTTCGGAAAGAAGGCGGCGAAATTATCCTGGAAGAGACGGATTCGCAATTTGATAATCTATCAGCCTTTGTGAGTACAGCTGATGTGATTGTCGACGGTATTCTTGGTACTGGGGTCCAGCTTCCACTCAGGGATGATATTGTTAAAGTATTGAATGCTGTCAACAAAGCCATTGGTTCAGTTTCATGGCCGCCTTATGTAGTGGCAGTAGATTGTCCATCCGGGGTGAATTGCGATACTGGTGAGGCAGCTGATGAGGTTATTCCAGCCAGTTTGACTGTATGTATGGCGGCAGTGAAGGTCGGTTTACTTAGATTTCCTGCTTTTGACCTGGCGGGAGAGCTGCGTGTAGCAGATATAGGTCTGGGTGATCAGGTTATTTCCTGGTTGAATGTCAAAAACTTTGTTGCTGATGATGAAATTGTTGAAGATTATTTACCTCTTCGACCTTCAGATTCCCATAAAGGGACGTTTGGGACAGCAATGGTTGTCGCTGGCTCAATTAACTATATTGGTGCGCCATTATTGGCTGGTAAGGCTGCTTACCGGATTGGTGTTGGTCTAGTTCAATTGGCGGTACCTGGCCAGGTTCAACTAGCAATAGCAGGGCAATTTCCAGAAGCAACCTGGATAGTTCTTCCGCAGGAATTAGGAGTAATCTCGGATGCTGGCGCTGATGTGCTTGTAAAAAACATCGATCGCGCTACCGCTATTTTGATTGGACCAGGTTTTGGTATCGAAGACACAACCAAGACTTTTATTGAAAATATGTTAAATGGCAAGGTCGGTTCCAAAAAGACAACTGGTCGAATTGGGTTTACGCAATCTGAATTTGAAAAGACGTCTGACAAAAACATTCCTTTACCGCCAATGGTGGTGGATGCCGATGGGTTACGCTTGCTATCGAAAATTGAAGGTTGGCCGAAATTGTTGCCGAATGATTCGATCCTTACTCCGCATCCTGGCGAAATGGCATCACTAACCGGGCTTGATAAGGAAGCTATTCAGGCCGATCGTCTGGGAGTTGCTCTGAAGTTTGCCTCAGAGTGGGGACATGTGGTCGTGCTCAAAGGCGCTTTCACCGTTGTTGCGGCGCCGAACGGGCGTGCTACACTCATCCCGGTGGCAACCTCAGCACTGGCGCGCGCCGGTACAGGTGATGTCCTGGCGGGTTTGATCGTAGGCTTACGAGCACAAGGCGTGAATTCTTATGAGGCGGCCGTGGCTGGCGCCTGGATCCACGCCCAGGCTGGTCTTTATGCTGCGGAAAAAATTGGCGCTGAAGCATCTGTAATGGCTAGTGATGTACTCGATGCAGTTGCTGATGTGTTGAGCGTATTTTAAGGAATTTACAAAAATCCCCGCAGAGTTAACTCTGCGGGGATTTTTTATTTACTAAAGAATTGGAAATTATTTTCTCTGGTTCTGTAAGCTGAAAAAATTAAGAGTAGAGGCCCCAATCCAGTGCAGATGGATCTTCCATCATGGAGAAATCCCAGGGATCCATACCCATTTCAACCGTAACGGGCATCTTTAAGCCTTCAATGGCTTTTTGACGTGTCATGTCCACCATTGCTGGCCCATAGGGGCAGAATGGTGTCGTCAAGATCATTTTTACCCGGGCAATTTCACCATCAATTGTTACGTTGCGTATCAACCCAAGCTGGACAATATTGAGGCCGATTTCAGGGTCAACGACTTCTGAAAGGCTGGCCCGCACTCGCTCTACAATTTCCGGGTGGGTTTCGTGGATACTCCAAATAACTATATTTTGACTTTCGTCTGTCATTTTTCCTCTTCGTGGGTGCTATTTTTGCGTAGGTTGGGGCAAAATACTACTGAAGTATTGGTATAGTAGTATTTTGAATTTAATATTTTACGGTAAGTTTTGGACAGCATACGTACATTTATTTGCACCGCTTAATATGCATTGAATTTTATTTGCGGGGACAGCTAACATGGTGGATATCAATGTCTGGTCTACTGTGCAGATTTCAGGATGACTTTGACCGACCTGTAAATAAGGGCATGAAATCTCGTGGATCAGGTAACGGGTTCCTTGTTTTTCCCATTCGACGACAAAACCTTCATTTGCCAGGATGTCCTTCATCATATTTAGGCGATCTTCAACATTGAGGTTTTTGAGATCGTCGGCATATTCACTTGCCATTGCGGTAGCTAATTCTTTGAACATTTCGCTTACCAGTGGCTGAGAAAATTTATCCTTCATCTGAGTTAAAATGCGGGTTGTCAAACGCAAATAGCGTGTCGGAAATTTTTCGAGGCCATCCTCGGTGAGGTAATAAACCATCCGAGGGCGTCCAACCCCATGCCGCTCTTCATCAGCGGCAATCAAGGATTCAATTAGCAAGTTGGAAATGTGGTGGCGTACAGATATGGGGTTAATCCCCACAGATTCTGCTAACTCGATTGTTGTTAAACGGGGTCGGCGTAAGAGTGTTTGTAGAATTCGATCACGTGTGCTTTTCATAAACCTGCTATAAATAATTTTACGGAGAAAAGAATGATATCTAATGTTGAAGAGTGTAATCGGAGTATATCAGTCTCGTTTTTCTTTGTCAATATAATAGATAAATATCATAAATATTTACCTGACAGCTACCTTAATTAATTCCTCTCCGATAAATAAATTCGCATAGCAATCGAAAAGAGCTTGTTATTTTTAGCCAGGAGTATTCTTTGGTGGTGTTTGTCTATTTTTGATCGAAACGATGGCTCAATCTCGCAAAATATCAGCTTCAACTTAAAAAGCTGATATTAGAGTCGAAGCTGACCTAACGGGCGCAATGAGTCTCTTGTAGTGGGGACGAGCCAAAGGAGAGTGAAAGCCTCAGATCAAATTAGTGCCGAATATCCAGTGCGTATCGAATTCTTGTATTTACGTACTCGGAATTGGATGGACGGAATGGAAAGCACGCTCCAAGCATCCACAAAAACCATCTTTTTCTTTTTTAGGAGACAGAACTGCTCAGGGTGGCTCGTCCGTAAGTTAATACGATGGAAGGATAGAACAAATCTTGCCAGGCTGCTGGATTGGCAATGATTTATCCATTTCCAAAAAAAACTGGCCAAAAGGTTTTACCTTTAGCCAGTTTTGACATTACGCTCCACCGTTTCCATAAAACGAAGGATCAGTCGGCGTTTGCCCCGATGGGTCATGTACGTAAACCCAGTCGCCAATCTTCGCCCAATCGAACAGCCAGTGTGCGTCGCCAGGGGTTAAATTTACACATCCATGCGATTGCGGGTAACCCATCCTTGCTCGCCAATATGCGCCATGAAGCGCGCGCGCTTTGTCAAAATACATTGTCCAGGGTACATTTTCAAGATAATAAAAATTGCTTGTATTTCTCTCACCTTGCATTGTCTCCAATTCTTTTTTCTTATAAATCGGAAACAAACCGGGACGGGTAAATAATGGCTCTAAACCGGTCGCAATGACTGTAGCATAGACCATTTGGCTCTGATCATAAACAGCAAGGGTCTGTTCCTCCAGATTTACATCGATCCAACGACCATTGGTGACACCATCCGGGGCAGTTGTGCTTGGCGTAACTACAGCTACGTCTCGCCCAAGTACCCATTCATCTGGGCCGATGAGATGCCAGATGCTGCCTTCGATGTTATAGGTTTCATAAACCTGAATGATTTCATTCAAATTTAATTGGCCAATTGGAATGTTGTAGCCTAATTCATTTGGTTCACGTCGGATGGTTGTCTGGTTGAATACCCACCCAAAGGCATTTCGCGGGGTTGAGTGGACTTCGATACCCGGAAATGGATTTGATAAGGTCACAGTAGAACCATCGCCCGGCATAAAAGCCCCGGATGGAAGCTGGAAGTAGGTTCCCTTTTTGGTGTCGAGCCGTTCGGCATATACTACATAGAAAAATGCACCTGGTGGAAGTATGAAACCGGCACCGCTTTTCGCGATCGCAGCATCCAGGGATGGATAAAAAGCAGTTCCCGAGTTATTGACTTTATAATAATGATAAGGCAGGTTGCTGAGTGCTGGGTCAGGGTGTGATATGAGTAAAGGATGGGGAGGAATTTCCATGCCAAGTTGTGCCATATCTGTCAGCAGTTGGGATGGACCCAACGGTGAGCAATCCTCGGGTACTTCTGGGTAAGCAGCTGGCGGACAGAGCACTGCGCCGGAATTATTTTCAGGTAGAGGCGCCGCTTGGGCGACAGAACCAGAAGCAGGCAGAACAGAAAATACCAGTGTAATAACGGTTAGGAAGAAAATTATACGTATTATTTGTGTTCTCATTACTCTTTACCTTTAGAAATTGTATTATACATGGATTGTAATCATCAAATGCAAACTCATTGTAAGTCTCATGCTATAATTATTGTGCTTTCTTGCTTGACACAGTCATTTTGCCATGTTAAAGTAAACCTGATAAATTAATTAATATTCGGATACGTTTGTTTGTCCTTTTCAGGAGAGCCGTTTTGTCCAAGTCTCGAACCCAACAAATGGTGGATCGCCTGCGTGCCCTGCAGGCATCATCACCAGATATTGAAGCGTCAGCGATTGTTAGTGTGGACGGCCTGAGTATTGCATCTGCTTTGCCGCAGGGTGTTGAAGAAGACCGTGTTTCGGCTATGTCAGCAGCGATGCTTTCTCTAGGAGAGCGCATTTCATCTGAGCTTGGGCGTGGTTCGGTTGAGCAGGTTTATGTCAAAGGTGAAAAAGGTTTTGTAGTTTTGATGTCCGTGGGCGAAGAAGCAGTTTTGACTGCCCTTGCACGCGAACAAGCCAAGCTTGGCCTGATATTTCTTGATATGCGCCGTGCCACTGAAGATCTACGAAAACTTATTTGATTTGGAGATCGTTATGAGCCCAATTCCAAAAGCTGGTTTGTATTACCCGAGTAAGTTTGGCTTGCTCATGATCAAGGCACTTGAAGATGTTATGGGGAAAAGAGGGATCAATGCAATATTAAATCTGGCCGGACTTAGTGATTATACTGATAATTATCCAGCCGAAAATCTGGAAAAATCATTTGATTTCGCGGATGTATCATCCATTAACATTGCTTTGGAAGATATGTACGGTCCGCGTGGCGGGCGAGGACTGGCTTTACGTGCTGGGCGCGCTACTTTTGCTGATGGCCTCAAGAGTTTTGGCGCATTGGCAGGTGTTGGGGACCTGGCTTTTAAGGTTTTGCCTCTCCAAACCAAGCTCCGCATAGGTTTACCTGCATTTGCGAAAATATTTACCCAGGTGAGCGATCAATATAGTACCGTCGAAGAGCGCGAAAATGAGTTTGTCTGGACCATTCACAAGTGTCCGGTCTGCTGGGGCCGTTCTGAAGTTGACAAACCAGTCTGTTTTATTGCAGTAGGATTGCTCCAAGAGTCGTTAAAGTGGGTTTCTGGCGGTAACGAATTCCGAGTAAATGAATCTAAGTGCCATGCGCTTGGCGATGAAATTTGTGAATTTATCATTCAAAAGGAACCAATCGGATAATTGGGGATCCTGAAGGCGAGGCAGAGATTGGAAACAGAAAAATCAAAAATCCTCATAATTGAAGACGATCTTGATGTTGCGGATATGCTCAACGCATATTTTCGCGTTCAGGGTTATGAAGTAATGACGAGCAATTGGGGAGAAGATGGCGTTCGGGCAGTCGCAAATGCTCGTCCCAACTTGGTGATCCTGGATATACGTCTGCCTGATATCGACGGGTACGAGGTTGCCCGTCGTTTGCGCGCAGATCGTAAGACAAAATCTATTCCGATCATTTTCTTGACAGAAAAACGTGATAGGGCTGATCGGTTGCAGGGGCTTGAAATTGGAGCTGATGATTATATTACCAAGCCATTTGATGTTCAGGAGCTGCGCTTGCGCGTCCGGAATGCTATTCGGCGTGCCAGTCAGGATTCTTTAACAAACCCGGTTACTGGTCTACCAGATGGCGAGATTGTTCTAGAGTACGTCAGTGATTGTCTAAAAAAAGATACCTGGTCTTTGCTAATGGTTTCACTCCAGAACATGGATGTATTTCGAGAAAAATATGGCTTTGTGGCATCCGATGATGTTGTCAGGGCCGTCAGTTTGATGGTGAGCAATACTTTGCGAGAATCTGGTTCCCGTGTAATTTTTATCGGACATCTTTCTTTAACTGATTTATTGTTATCGGCTGATTCTGGTATTATTCATTCCTTGGAAGAACGTGTTATTACCAGGTTGGCCCAGGCATTGGATTACTTTTACCCAATCGCTGATCGTAGCAGGCTTAGCGAACAGGCTAACCGGCTGGTGGTTTGTACGGCTTGTCTCGCTTCCGATGATGGGAAATTTGGTTCGGTTGAAGAAGTAAAAGCCGAACTTTTGCACAGGAAAAAATAGGAGGTATTTTGCGAATAACAGTTATTATTCCGACGTATAACGAAGCGGAGAACTTGCCACCACTGTTCTCCGCTTTATTTTCACTTCCATTAAGTGAATTGTCTGTCCTGGTGGTTGATGATAATAGCCCGGATGGCACAGGTCAGATTGCCGATGAAATGGTGAAAACATACCCTGGTCGGGTTTCGGTGTTGCATCGAAAGGCAAAATCAGGATTAAGAACAGCCTACTTGGAGGGTTTTACCAAGGCGATTGCCGCTGGAGCCGAAGCTGTTGCCCAAATGGATGCAGATTTTTCGCATGATCCAAAGAAGCTGGTCGAGTTAGTCGCTGCTTTGGAATCAGCTGATGTCGTTTTGGGATCCAGGTATGTTGAAGGTGGAAGTGTGGATGATCAGTGGCCAATTTGGCGAAAATGGCTTTCCGCATTTGGAAACTTATACGCCCGGACAATATTGAGAATGCCATTACGGGATATTACGACCGGATATCGGTTATGGCGCCGTGAAGCAATCCTGGGTATGCCTTTAGATCGTATCCAATCGAATGGGTATATTTTTCTGGTCGAGATGGCTTACATGGCTTATTCTTTGGAGTACAGATTTGCCCAAGTGCCGATCCATTTTGCAGATCGAAGATGGGGAAAATCAAAAATGTCCCTACGGATCCAGGTTGAGGCTGCTGCGCGAGTCTGGCAGGTAAAGGCTAATTTCAGCGATTTGAGAAAACAAGGGGTAAAAGGCCGGATCGCCAAAACGATCTAAATCGGTCGCAACGGTTTATGAGCGGTCCAGCAAATATTGTCTGGTCAGGGTGAACCATTCTTTCATAGTCAAGGTTTCGGCACGCCGCATTGGGTCTATTTCACTTTTTTCGAGAATTTGGCCAGCATCGTCAGTAGAAATCCTCAAACCCCCCGACATGGAATTTCGGAGGGTTTTGCGTTTCTGACTGAAGCCTGCTTTTGCAACCAGGAAAAAGGTTCCTATTTGATCTTCAGGGATCAATGGTGTTGGGTTCAAGTCAACTCGAAGGACTGCAGAGTCAACCTTGGGCACCGGGTAGAATGCTTCGGATGGGATAAAATGAGTAATCCGCGGCGTCCCATAGATTTGAACGCTCAGCGCTAGCAGACTCATGTCGCCTGGTTTAGCACAAATGCGTTCTGCCACCTCTTTTTGGACAGTAAGTACTATTCGCCTTGGGCGTGGTGTTGCGCCAAGCAGGTGACGGAATATCGCTGATGTAATATAGTAGGGCACATTGGCGACAACGATGTAGTCATTGGTACCCATGATTGCAGAAGGCGAAATATTCAATATGTCCCCTTCTATTATTCGGATATTTGGATAAGGTGCCAGAACAGATTTTAAAACTGGGATGAGATCATGATCGAGCTCTACACTAATCACCGACTGGGCGGAAAGGGCTAAATATCGAGTCAGGCTGCCCAGACCTGGGCCGATCTCGAGAACGACATCTTTTGGTTGAATTTCTGCAGCGTCGGCGATCAGTTCCA
This sequence comes from uncultured Anaerolineae bacterium, assembly GCA_903854805.1. The sequence goes on along the minus strand of CAINXK010000277.1, from coordinate 19,614 downwards.
GCTGGACCGGATCGTGGAGAAAATTTTGGCCAAGGCCTTTGTCTGCTCGGAGGCCGTGTTCTCTTAACAGGGTTGATGCATTTAATTCAGGTAGTTTCATGGGCAATTATACAAACCTTCTCCGCGAGGGCGGGGTATGGAGGGGGTTAATGGTGCTGAGTTATGCTCGGGCCAGGCGCCCATATCAAAGGCTTTGACAAAATATTTCAGGGTTTCGAAATCGGCCTTGAATATGTATACGTCTTTTTTAACACCAATATCGTAGGTGCGTGCTTCTGTGAGTAATTCACGTGGGAAAGTAGTAAAGCTAATGTTGCCGGGTTTTATTTGTGGTACCAGGCAGGCTAGCTGGCTTAGTTGCTGGGGGCTAAGATCGGTCTGGATGGCATTTGAAAAGCTATCAATAATTGCCGGTATTTTGGGGAGAATAGAAGGGCTAATAAAGGTATTACGTAAGGCGCACATAATTCGATTTTGTTGATCTGCACGGGCAAAAACGCTATATTCGCGAATACGTCCCAGCATGAGTGCCTGTTCTCCTGTGAGGTGATGCTCACCTGGGGCAAAATACAGGTCTTCGCGTTTCTCCTGATCAGGTTTGCGCGCATCGACTGAAAAGGGCAGGGTAATATCAATTCCACCAACGGCATCAACCAGGCGGACGAAAGTGTGCATGTTTGCAGCAATATAATGATCAGGATGTGCGCTGAAATTCAAATCTAAAGTACGCGCAAGCAGCCCCGGACCCTGCCCAGTGCCTTGATAATAACCCATTCCGGGATTTCCATAAAAATATGCTTGGTTAAGTTTTCCATGGGTGATGCCATAATGTTCTTCGATCTCCGGTATCGCGACCCATAAGTCGCGCGGAAATTCCAACACGCTGATGCTTGGGGTAATGAAGTCTACACGAACATATCGGATTACATCAGCCAATCCGTACAAATAGGTTTGCGCACGTGTATCGGAGCCGATCGCAAGCACAGTCATCGATTCGGGGCCATTACATTTTGGTAATTTTGCTGTATTTGCTGAATGGGCGGTTGTGGGAATTTGTTCGAATAAAAATTCCTGGGGGATGGATGGCGGAATCTGTTGATTTGTTCCATTGTCAGGCTTGGCGGTTTGCTTGGGTAAACCCATTTCTGGGCCGAGTGGAGTCTGCCAATTTTCTTTTAAGATGCTCCAACCCAAATTTGTCCACAATATCAAGGCGATGACAACCAGTATGCCGAAAATTAATTTCTCAAAACGAGACATGTTGCCTTAATTAAGACCCGCTGGAATGCTTGGAGGAGCTGGGGCTAGAAAATAGACAGTATGCATTCCCGACCAGGATTGATAGTCCTCATCGCTGAAACCAAGGTCGATCCAGAGCCGTCCATCTGGAAATCCCCCGCCGACATCAGCAACTATGCCAACGCCGTATCCGGGAATATAAACTTTCGTGCCCGATAACTGATTAAACAAGGAAGGAATTAGCGCGACAGTTCCTTGTTTTACAGGTAGACCACTGGCTGTACCGTAAGAACATTGGCTCGTTCCAGACCGGCAGGGCGAATAAGACGTAGTGTACATCTGGACTGCGCGCCAGTATTGGAACTGCCCATCCGGTGTATCGATCGTTTGAATTTGGGTTTGAGTACTTAATCTGATAATGCTATGTCTCGGTTGGCGAACGATAGTTTGGGCATCGGTTATCTTTGCAATTTCATTACCATTTTCATAGCGAGTACGAATGCGGCTGATAGTTAAGCCCAATTCGCCGGGCTGAACAACTGTTTGTTCGCCAGGTTGTTGTTCCGCTGAATACTCATATTCGGTGGAATATGGTATCTTGGTTTCCAAGATGGTTACAGTTTCTCTGACCCGATAAATTTTTATTTGGCCATCCGCTGGAAGTGCTTCCGATTCGTCTGGCTGACTTTTATCCAACCCAAGTAGTGGGATTCCAGCCGAGGCGAGAGCCAAACCAACAGTTTGTCTGGATGATTTTATGGAAATTATTTTGCCATTCGCATCGACTGATAAAGATCTAGCTGGGCGATATACAATTGTTATATTGCTTGTTATTGGTGCTTCCAAGGGTGGAGCTACATAATCGGAAGTAAAAAGCTGTAATCCTATTTGTGCCAGTGCCCGACCAACGGTTGCGCTCGCGGTTTCATATATTAATTTTTCGTCCGGGGTAATTAATGTCAGAGTGTGTGCCCGGCGAACTTGCAGTACATATGTTCCGCCAGCAGGTAAAGAAAAATCATCGGGTAGGTCAGCCCCGTGAAATTGAATCTTATCCGCCAAACCCAGGATGATACCTGCCTGTGCGAGAATCAATTTTGGTGTTAAAGATTCGGTTTGCAGGCTAATGACACCATCCCCATCCAGGATGGTTGCATGGATGCTTTCGTTTTGAGGTTGGCAGGCGAATAGGTAAAAAACCAATATTAGCCCGAAATATTTCTTCATCTTGATGATTCTAACATATCGCAATTTTGGTAGAGCATAAGAATAATTTAACAAAAAAGTTTAGAAATGGTCGATGCTAAATATTTGGTTCATTTTCAATACTGGTCTTTTTTTCCCGTCCGAGTGCAGCGGCAAAAAGAGATGCAAATTCGCCTGCAGCTTTTACCGGGTCCTGACTTTCACCAATTGTGCGTACGCAGGCTGAGCCAACTATAACACCATCCGCAAAGGTGCCAACTGTCTGTGCTTGTTCAGGTGTACCGATTCCGAAACCGACACAAACGGGAATGTTTGTATGCTTGCGAACTCGTTCAATCAAGGGTGCTATGTCATCTGGTAAAGATGCACGCGACCCTGTCACCCCTGTTACACTGACCAGGTAAATGAACCCTTTTGCTTTGCGTGCAATCTCCTCCATACGATCATCGGATGTGGTTGGCGCAAGCATGCAAATTTGAGGTAAATCGCCCAACTTGCTAGACAATTCGCCGGCCTCCTCAGGGGGAAGGTCCGGGATGATAAAACCATCTGCTCCAGCATGATGCGCGTCAAGGATAAAATTTTCCAATCCATATGCAAGCATTGGATTGTAATAACCCATCAAGATGAGCGGAATGGGTACCCCTCGATTACGTAATTCAGCGACTGCTGCAAGGACTTTCTTGGAGGTAATACCTTTTTCCAGTGCGGTCTGGGTGGCCTTTTGGATAATTGGGCCGTCGGCCAACGGATCGGAAAAGGAAAACCCGACTTCGATAATGTCAGCACCGTGTTTTGCCAGCGCTTCGATCACATTTATTGAAGTTTCCAAGTCCGGGTAGCCGACAGGGTAGTACGGCATGAAAACTGGTTTGCGGTCGAAAGCATGCGATAAACGGTCCATTATTTTTCTCCCGTAATATTGATGACGGTATTTAAATCCTTATCGCCCCGCCCGGATAGATTGATTAAAATAATCTGATCTTTTCGCATCGAGGGAGCGCGTTTAATAGCCTCGGCGAGCGCATGTGAAGATTCCAGTGCGGGAATGATACCTTCGATTTTACACAAGACTGAAAAAGCATCCAGCGCTTCACGGTCGGTTGCCGACGTGTAAAAAGCTCGTTCGCGATCACGTAATAGGGCATGTTCTGGCCCAACAGCCGCATAATCTAATCCAGCCGAGACAGAATGAGTTTCGGCAATCTGACCATCTTCAGTTTGTAATACGTAGGTTCGCGTTCCATGAATCACACCAATTCGGCCTTTGGAAGGATCACCGAAACGAGCAGCGTGCTTCCCTGACGAAATTCCTTTCCCACCGGCTTCCACGCCTATTAATTCCACCTTGGTGTCTTCCAAAAATCCGCTAAAAATTCCGATTGCATTTGAGCCACCACCGACGCAAGCTATTACAGTATCTGGTAGACAACCAATCTCTGTTAGCATTTGTGCCCTGGCCTCTCTTCCGATCACAGATTGGAAAGTACGGACCATGGTTGGGTATGGATGAGGTCCAAGAGCAGATCCGAGTAAATAATGCGTATCGCGTACGTTTGTTACCCAATCGCGAATGGCCTCGTTAATTGCATCTTTTAAAGTCCGTGTTCCGCTCGTGACTGGTCGAACCTCTGCACCCAATAACTTCATTCGAAAAACATTAGGTTCCTGGCGCGCAATGTCAACCGCTCCCATATAAACCACACAATCGAGGCCGAGTAAGGCAGCTACCGTGGCGGTTGCTACGCCATGCTGTCCGGCGCCGGTTTCTGCCACCACCCTTTGTTTGCCCATGCGTTTGACTAGTAGAGCCTGGCCAAGTGCGTTATTGATCTTATGTGCCCCAGTGTGGGCCAGATCTTCTCGCTTTAGATATATTTGAGCCCCGCCGAGCTGTTTCGATAGTCTGCGCGCGTAGGTTATCGGTGTGGGTCTTCCAACGTAGGATGCCATCAAATAATCATATTCTTGCTGGAAGGTTGCATCTGTCAGTGAATCGACAAAAGCAGTCTCTAGCTCGATTAACGCAGGTATCAACGTTTCAGGTACGAACTGTCCACCGTAAGGCCCAAACTTCGCAGGTAATTTCGTTTTCATAATTCCGTGTCCTACTCAATGAAATGAATATGATGCTTTGATGATGAATATCTAATTGGGATTAGCTCTTTAGGATTAATATTATTTAAAATCTAATCTGCTGATCTTACTGCCTCGACAAAAGCTTTCATTTTGCCGATATCTTTTTTCCCTGGCAAATGCTCTACACCAGAAGCGGTATCCACGCCCCACGGACGAACATGAGAGATTGCAGCTGCGACGTTTTCAGCTGTCAAACCACCGGCAAGTAGGATCGGGAATATTTTGGCTAGACTCTCTGCCGCTGACCAATCGGTGGTTTTGCCACTTCCTCCAAAGAGTCCTTTAACCGAAGCATCCAATAAAAAAGCCGGAAATACATGGGGCGTGGCTCGCACGTATTCGGTGTAATCTTGTTGCTCGGGAATTCCCCGGAAAGCTTTGTATGCCTTGCCTTGAAAGGTTGCCAACGTTTCAGGAGTCTCATCACCATGCAATTGTGCGAGATGCAAGCCGCAATCACTTAATATTTGTTCTGCCTCATGATTGGGAAAATTAACAAATACACCTACCAGGGTAATGTGCGGGAATTCTTTATTTAGCACCGCTGAGATTTGTGCACATTGTTTGGCTGAAACTGAGCGTGGCGAAGGCGGATAAAAATTAAAACCAAGCATATCTGCTCCCGCTTCAATGGCAGCGATCGCATCATGCAATTCTGTAATTCCGCAGATTTTGATGTGAGTCATTCCATACCTATGATTCCGGTTAGCTCCCTAACTTTGGCAGCAATATCGGTAGCAGTAATCAGTGCCTCGCCCACCAGGATCGCATCAATATTCGTTTTTGCGACTCGCTCCACGTCTTTGTAGCTGAATATTCCCGATTCAGCTACTACAGTAATCTCGGATGGGATCATGGGGCGCAAATGTTCTGTCATGGTTAGCGAGACTTCGAAAGTGGAGAGGTTGCGATTGTTGATGCCAATTAGCTGAATTCCGTCCAAGCTTAACGCCCGCACGATTTCAGCTTCACTGTGCACTTCCACCAAAATGGCCAAACCGAGGTCTAGCGCGCAGGCATGTAAGCTGGCAAGATGGGTGTCATCTTTCAAAGCCGCGACGATCAGTAATATTGCATCCGCACCGTTTGCGCGAGCTTCGAATATCTGCGACTGGTCAATAATAAAATCTTTTCTTAACAGCGGTATGGGTATTTGATGTGTAAAACGAAGTTCGCGTAAGATTTCTAATTTGCCTGAGAAAAATTTTTCGTCTGTCAGGACACTGATTGCTGCCGCGCCGTTTTTCGTGTAGATATCTGCGATTTGGAATAAATCGAGATTGGGTGCCAATATCCCTTTCGAGGGTGAAGCTCGTTTGAGTTCGGCGATCAAATGGGGCGGCTGCCCTTTTGCAGACATTCTGATAGCCGAAATAAAGTTGCGGGGAGTGGGACTATGTTCTGCCGCACCCCTCAATTTGGTGGTGTTCAGCATTGCAACTTCTTTTTTTTTCTGTTCGATTATTTTATCGAGTATGTTGTTCATTCGATGGGTGCTTGAACGTATGATTGACTGTATTCGATTAAATATTTGAGCTTGGCAAAGGCTGCACCGCTTTCGATCGAATGTCGTGTTTCTGAAAGTGCAGTTTCGAAATCATTTGTTTCAGCGGAAAGTACAGCGGCAGCGTTAAGGAGCACAGCATCCCTGCGGGCATCTTTCAGCTTGTTGCCTAATATGTCGCGCATTTGTTGCGCGGATTCATCCGGTGTACCACCTCGCAAATCCGCGATTGTCGCTGGGGCCATCCCATAACTTCTTGGGTCAAGCTCGTAATTGCGAACAACACCATTCTGCAGGTGGCTGATGCGGTTGATACCACAGGGATTGAGTTCATCAGTACCACCTGCGCCATGAATGACCAGAGCGGCTCGGCTTCCCAGAGAGGCGAGAACATAGGCTATTGGTTCAGTGAGAGTAGGGGCGTAAACTCCTGTAAGCTGAATATCTGCGTTGGCGGGATTGGTGAGAGGTCCGAGCAAGTTAAATATAGTACGTTGACCAATTTCTTTTCTCGGGCCAATGGCATGTTTCATGGCTGGGTGGAACTTGGGAGCAAACATAAATCCGATGCCAATTTCATCAATAGCTTTGCCGACCTGTTCTGGGGTTAAGTCTAAATTTAAGCCTAAGGCTGCTAATACATCGGCGCTTCCGCATTGTGATGAAGCAGCGCGGTTTCCATGTTTGGCTATTCTATGTCCGCAGCCAGCAACAACAAAAGCTGCCGCTGTAGAAATGTTGAAGGTGTGTGCGCCATCGCCACCCGTGCCGACAATATCGTAAACTGGGGTGGATCGGTCCGAAACGGTTACTTTTACCGCAACAGCACGCATCGCGCGAACCGAACCGGTAATTTCTTCAATCGTTTCGCCTTTCATGCGCAACGCTACTAGAAATGCCCCAACCTGGGCCGGTGTAGCCTGACCGGTCATGATAATTGTCATGGCAGATTCGGCCTCTTCGGCCGTAAGATTTTGAGTGTTAATGGCTTTGGCGATGTAAGGTTTCAGCATTAGTACCTCCAGGGCAATTTAACCCAATACCTTGATGATTATGTCGACCGATTTATTTGTGATATTAAAAAAATCAGGCTTTGATCATCAAAATGGATTGTGGCTAAAGATTTAAGAAATTATTTAAGAGCAGTTTTCCATATTCGGTCAAAATTGATTCGGGATGGAATTGAACCCCATAAGTTGGATAGTCTTTGTGTTTTAGACCCATGATCTCACCATCTGGAGTAGTAGCTGTTATTTCAAGTTCAGCTGGGACGGGAGGATAAACAACCAGGGAGTGATAACGCATGGCTTCAAATGGTGAAGGAATGCCCATAAATATTCCTTTTCCATTGTGAATGACTGCAGAAGTTTTTCCGTGCATCAGCTTTGGGGCACGATCGACGCGACCTCCATAAATTGCTCCAAGGCATTGGTGTCCAAGGCATACGCCAAGAATAGGTATTTTTCCATTAAAGGAAAGCATGGCTTCTGGAGAAATTCCACCATCTTTGAGAGGGTCGCCGGGACCAGGTGATATAACCAGATGGGATGGCTTGAGTGCTTCCAGAGCCTCGATCGAGATGCTATTATTTCGAAATACCTTGATCTCCGCACCAAGTTCGCCAAAATATTGGACAAGATTGTAGGTGAAGGAGTCATAGTTGTCTATGAGTGCGAGCATGGGCTTAGCCATCATATTCGCCGAAAAGATCGATTTCGTCTGCAAACATTTCGTTTGAGTATGATAACCCGGTTACTGCCCGAACAATTCCCATGGTTTCGCCAGCTTCATATTGCATGCGGTGTATGCCTTGCGAAAGCACATCTTGTGCGATTTTTGGATGAGCCATGTAATATGCACGGCGTTCGCGGAATGGGTCGAGAAATGCATTTATTGCTCGAGCCAGCCTGGTTTTCACCTCCACGTCTCCAACTTTTCCAGCACGATATCTCTCTTTCAGTTCGCTAATCTCGTTTTTGTCTGGATTGAACGCGTCATGGTATTCAAAAACCGGATTACCTTCGACCGTACCGGGGTCTGTGGAGTGTAAACGTTTTGGATCGGTGTACATCCCTTTGACTTTCGTTTCAACGGTTTGTGCGTCGTCGGAAAGATAAATTGCGTTACCGACTGATTTGCTCATTTTATTATGTCCATCCGTGCCGACCAGGGTTGGAACATTGCCTATCAGCGCCTCCGGTTCAGGAAAAGTATCCCCATAAAGATTATTGAAGCGGTGTGCCATTTCACGAGCGAGTTCGACGTGCGCTTGATTATCTTTTCCTACCGGAACGACCTGGGCACGAGGGAGGAGAATATCGACAGCCTGCAATACTGGATAGCCTAATAATCCGAAGGACATCGAATCGAGGTGAGCGTCACGAGCCATGTCTTTGAGCGTTGGTATCCGCCTCAAGCGGGTGACACTGACCAGCATTTCCAGAATTAAATTCAGTTGGTAGGTTTCCTGAATTGCGGATTGAATATAAATTGTGCTATTTTGCGGGTCGATACCAACGGCCAAGTAGTCAAGCACAATTTCGCGAATATATAACGGAATGTCTTTGATATAACCTGGTTCTGGCCGCGTTGTAAGTGTATGTAAATCGGCGATAATGAAAAAAGAGTCGTATTGGTGTTGGAGCCGGACGCGGTTTGCGAGCGATCCAACATAATGCCCCAGATGCAGCCGTCCAGTAGGGCGGTCACCTGTAAGTAGGCGAGGTTTGTTTGAATTTAAGATCATAGATCCTCCTGATAAATGATTTATGAATTTGATTCGGCTATATCAATTGCGCGTAACATTGCGCTGGCTTTATTGACAGTTTCTAGATATTCTGAGGCCGGATCTGAATCAGCTACAATTCCAGCGCCGGCTTGAACACTGAAAGTATTGCCACGCCCGACCATCGTGCGAATTGCAAGACAGGTATCCATGGTTCCGTCAAAACCGAAGTAGCCGATCATACCTGCATATGGGCCACGTCCCTCAGATTCCAAGGTTGAAATGATTTCCATTGCACGAACTTTGGGGGCGCCCGAGACTGTACCTGCAGGGAAGGCTGCTCGGACAAGGTCGAAGGCTGTTAAATTGGGGCGAATATTGCCTTCAACGTGGGAGACAATGTGCATGACATGCGAGTAACGTTCGATGGTGGAGAATTCTGATACGACAATACTTCCGTATTCGCACACGCGTCCCAGGTCATTTCGACCCAGGTCTACAAGCATGACATGTTCGGCTCTTTCCTTAGGATCGGCAAGCAGCTCTTCTGCCAGGGCGCTATCAGCAGCTGCATCGCTGCCTCTGTGGCGAGTCCCGGCGATGGGGTGGAGGGCTGCGCGCCGGTTTTCAAGGCGGACAAACATTTCTGGTGATGCTCCTACTACATAAAAAGGTTCGTTTTCGAATATCCCGAAATCGAAGAAAAACATGTAAGGAGAAGGGTTTAGACGGCGTACTGCCCGATATACATCAAATGCATCCACCGATGTTTTGCGGTCAAAACGTTGCGAAAGTACGACCTGGAAAATATCACCTGCCGCAATATGTTCTTTGGCAATCGATACTTTATTCTCGAAATCTTCTTTACTCATGTTTGATGTTGTAACTGATGCTGTCTGCGCATTTTTTGCTACATCTTGTAAGGGTGAGCGTATAAGAGTTGTAATCTCGTCGAGTTTTTTATTGGCGGCGGCATCATTCCCGTCCAGGATATTTGCAATCAGGAATAGACTGCGACGGGCGTGGTCAAAGGCAATAATGATATCGGCAAGCAGATAAAAGGCATCAGGTAAATCATGGAGATGAGTATGTGAGCTTAATGACGGCTCAAAGAACCGGACGGTTTCGTAGCTCATGTAACCCACCAGCCCTCCAATAAACCGGGGCAACCCGGGCTGGGGAAGGGAATGGTAGCGCGCCATTTCAGATTGCAAGAAATTGGTTGGGTCAGTGCCAGGTTCTATATCTATCGAGTAAGTGGACGTACCTTCAATTACCTGGATTCGGTTGCCGCGTAGAATATATTGGGCTCTTGGTTGGATGCCAATAAACGAGTATCGGGCTATTCTTTCGCCACCTTCCACAGATTCAAGTAAAAAGGATGGATTCCTATCTCGAAGTTTGAGATAAACGCTGATGGGGGTTTCTAAATCGGCAGGAAGTTCGCGGACGATTGTTTTGATTCCCTGAGTTGTAACTGTAGTGATTTGAGTCTCTGGAAGCATCGATTTGTTTCCTTTTTGTCTCAGTAATATATTGAGTAATTAAAATAAAAAGCCTCTCCGTCCGTTGGGACGAGAGGGGACTCCCGTGGTACCACCCAGCTTAGCGACTCTAAAACAAAACCCTGTTGTGATGCAACAGGGTTAGGAGCCAGCTCACTTTGTTTGATCAACTAACCTGCCATATTTTAATATGACTATTGCTAAGTGATCCTGCCTTGGTAACGGTTGCAGTTTCCGGTTCAGGCTACTCGTTTCTGTTTTGCCAGAAAATACCAGCATCTACAAGAAAATATTTTGCCATCACAACTCGGAGGTCCATTCAGTATCTGCGCATCTGCCAAGCTTGCACCATGGTTGCCTGGTTCTCTGGAAATCGCCTTGATATTTACTCGTCCTCGTCTACGTTTTTATTGTATTGGGCTGTATTATATGCCGGAGGGCAGAATTGTCAAGGAGAAAATTCGAGCGATAGACGGTGCTTGGAAATGGGCTAAGGATTTGAAAAAACATTCTGTGAGTGAATTGTAGATTAGCCGATATAAATACCACTCCACGCAGGCAGGCTGACGTGAATGCTATCGTTGAAAACTATATATGGTTGATTATCCAGTAAATTTCGTAGGGTTTTCCCTTCCGGCCAAAGTCCATCTGCGGGAATTTCGACATCTATTCTTGTATCTGATGCATTCATCGCAATCAGGGTTTTTTCGCTTCCCAGAGAACGACTAAAAGCATATAGCCCGGTCTTATTGTCAACTGCAATCTGTGTGTAATTGCCCCTGCGCAAGGAAACACGGTCTTTACGAATGCTGATGAGATTTTGCACCCATGGGTGTAGGTCGGCCTTCCAATCCGCTGGATTCCAGGGGAATGCCCGGCGCGAGTCGGGGTCCTTACCACCTTCAATCCCAATTTCATCACCGTAGTAAATGGCTGGGGCGCCTGGGTAGGCAAAAATGAATTGGAATGCTAGCTTCAATTTCCGCAGATTTCCGTCCAACGCAGTTAAGGCACGTTCGGTATCGTGTGTCCCGATTGTGACGTACATCGAATAAATATTTTCGCGAGGATAAACGTTGAAAATTCCTTCGACAGATTCGGCGAAATTGGATATAAGCGTTTTCCCGGTTAAACAAGAAAGCAGGGCATCTCTGATAGGATAATGCATAAGACCATCGAAATGCGTATCGTTGGCCCAACGGGGATCAGCAGACCATATCTCACCTATCAAGCAGGCATCGCGATTCGCAGATTTGACTACATTGCGAAATTCAGCCCAAAAGGAATCATCATTAATTTCATTGGGGACATCCAGACGCCAACCGTCGATGCCTCGTTCTATCCAATAACGTGCTACTCCCATGATGTAATTTCGGACTTCCGGATTGCGGGTATTAAATTTTGGAATAGCTTTGAAATTCCACCAGGCGTCATAGTTGATGGCTTCACCCGGTCCATATGCATCCAACGGAAAGCGATGAACGTTGAACCAATCTTGATATTGTGATTTTTCGTTATTTTCAAGTAAGTCATTAAATGCATAAAAGCCACGTGAACAATGATTAAAAACACCATCCAGAATTATTCGGATGTTGTTGCGGTGCGAAAGATCGATAAGCGCGTGGAAGTCAAGCATGCTACCCAGTCGCGGGTCAATTTTATAATAATCTGTGGTGTGATATCTGTGGTTAGCTGGAGAAAGGAAGATGGGATTAAGGTAAATGGCATTGATGCCCAATTCGAGTAAATAATCAAAGCGCTGAATAATACCGCGCAGGTCACCTCCCTGAAATCCCCAAAAATTAGGTGCGCTGCCCCATTTTTCTACGTTAGCAGGGTCGTTGGATGGATCCCCGTTTGAGAAGCGGTCAGGAAAAATCTGATAAAAGATGGCATCTTGTAACCAATAAGGAGTTGTCATAAATTCTCGATTTTACAGTTTGAATTTCACATTTGAATTTTACAGCAAAACCCTGCATTCTGGGTGAGAAAGCAGGGTCCGTTTAATCAAATTTATCCAAACCATCTACCATAGGGGGTGGGAAAATTTCGGGTTGATTTCATCGAAAATGATTGAAAAAATATCCTATTTAATCAAAAAAATGGTTGTTGAATAGGGAGATAATTCAGAGATGGGTCGGTAATCCATAAACGTTTCCCCATTCACTTTTAACGGAGTTAGGCTTCCATTTCCGAATAATAGCTCACCTGGGTAAATTCCATCAGTTAACAATGGCGTTGAAAGAGATAATTTATAATCAAAAACGGGCTTGGCACCAAGATTAATGAGCACAAGGATAGTTTCCTGGTTTTCATATCGTAAGCTGGCAAATACTGCCGGATTCTCAGTTTCCAGCAGGGTAAGAGATCCAGTTTGCAGTGCATGGTATCGGTTGCGGATTCCGATCAGAGTACGGTAGTGAGTGAGAAGTGAATCGGGATCTTTATCTTCTGTTTCTACGTTCATATCTGCAAGATTTTTACCCGGTAGTTGCCAGGGAATGCCATTAGTGAAACCTGCAGTTCCCAATTCGCTTGTCCATTGCATGGGCAGCCGGATGTTTTCATCGGGTTTTTTTCCTAGCAGACCAACCTCCTCTCCGTAATATATATAAGGTGTGCCGGGGGCAGTCAGTAATAAGGATGCTGCAACTTTGGCTTTGCCAACATTTGTGCTCATCTGGCTCATCACGCGGTTTTGGTCATGATTGGTTATAAAGGTAGCGTAATTGCCATCCGGTCTTTCTTTTAGCGCAAATTTATAAGCGCTGGTGATACTTGAATTTGCCCCTCCGGCTGCGCTACTTACAATTGCTCCTGCGAGCTCGAAATTGAAAATTTGATCCATCTGGCCCGAATAAGTCTCAGCAATTCGCCCGCCAGCACCTCCGACTTCCCCGACTACGTAGGCTTCTGGTTTTGTGGTCTTGTAGAAGGCGTAATAATTTTTTAGCCAGGTGTGGGTCGAAGCAGAATTTTCTACTATTTTGCCTTCTTCGATCAGGTGTTTGGCAGCATCAATTCTGAAACCATCTATACCAACCGATGTCAGCCAAAACGAACTCATTTTTTCCATTTGGTTAGTTACTTCTGGGTTAAGATAATTTAAATCCGGCATACCTTCCCAAAAATAAGCATAATAAAAACCAACTGCTGATTGATACCATTTGTTTCCTGAGCTTGACGGAGCCCATACATACCAATCTCTATATTTTGTTTTTGGATTGGATAAGGCATCTGCGAACCAGGGGTGTTGGATTGACGTATGATTAAGCACCAAGTCAATGATGATATGTATATTCCTGGCGTGCGCCTCGTCGACCAAGTGTTTGAAGTCATCCATCGATCCGTATTGTGGGTTTACCGCGTAATAATTGACGACGTCATAACCATGATAAGACGGGGATGGGTGAATTGGCATCAGCCAAATGGCAGTTATCCCGAGTGATTTCAGGTAATCTAATTTTTGAGTGATGCCGTTGAAATCCCCAATACCGTCGCTATTTGAATCGGAAAAAGAGCGCACAAAAATCTCATAGAAAACAGCATCTCGCCACCAAATCCGTTCGGACAGGGGCTGGCGGGGGATAAGGGTTGGTATGACTGTTGGTGTTATTGGATTGGGTAAGGTTGTTGCTCTGGATGGAGTACAAGCGACAATCAAATACACAAACAGGGATAAGGAAAGAAATCGTTTCATATATTCCGGAAATAAAAAGGGCGGCCATATGGCCGCCCTGGCAGTGAGTTACCCTTTGACGGCGCCGGTAGTCAGGCCACCTGTGATGTATTTTTGGAGTGCAATATAAATGACTGCTACGGGTAGTGCCACAATGACTGCCATGGCTGCAAAGCGATTCCATGGAATACTGCTGGCATACTGGCCGGTCATATTATAAAGTGTCATTGATAGAGTGTAATTTTCTGGTTTGGTCAGAAATAGCCACGGTAGCGCGAATTCCTGCCAGTGACCGATGAAACCCAAGAAGAAGGTTACAGCTAGCTGGGGGATGGCCAGCGGTAGGACAATCAAGAAAAACACCTGATTAGAATCCGCACCGTCAATTGCCGCAGCTTCTTCCAGTTCATGTGGAATAGTGTCGAGATAGCCTTTTAGATTCCAGACTGCGAAGGGAAGCGCACCGGAAATCATGGCTATGCCAACTCCCAACAGAGAATCTCGCAAGTTGAAGACGAGTTTGCCCGTTACTCCTGCGGCGCAAGTCATAAATGGCGCGATAGCTGTAATTCCCTTGCCGCAATCGGTGATACGCACGCTGTTCATCAAAAGGTAAAGGGGTGTGGAGAGGCCAACCGCAGGCATCAGCAGCGGAATAAAAACCAAAACCATGAGCACCTGGCGCATTTTGAATTGGAAGCGTGAAAAAGCGTAGGCAGCTGTGACAGCGACGAGCAGGGCAACCAGACCAACGCCGACTGATAATAGGAAGCTATTCCTTAATAGCTCCAGAAAGGAAACTGGATTGGCAGTCGGCCGGGTGAGTACTTGCATGTATGCTACTGTGGAGATTTCGGTTGGAATGAGCTGAAGAGTTGACGGTCGCTCAGTCTTGGAGCTAAACGACAGCGCGATGATGTACATAATGGGAAACATTACTTCAAAACCAATTGCCAGGGTTAGCAACTGCAGCAGAAGCTGTTTCCATAATGGTAAGCTGCGCCCGCTTTTCTGGTTGGACGTATTCATGGTTAGAATACGCATGAAGATGTTTTTATTTCCGGGATTGGTATTTGTATTCATATTAACCTTCCGAATAGTTTTCGGTAGCATGCGTGATTCGATTGGTAATTAGAAATACCACTGTTCCTACAAAAAAGATAATAACCGAGAAGGCAGCTGCGGCACCAAAAAGCCGCAAATTGCGAACCAGGTCATAGGCAAAAGTCACCAGTATCTCAGTGGAACGCGCAGGGCCGCCACTAGACATGAAGAATACAAAAGCAAAAAGATTGAATGAGAGTGTGAAGCCGTAGACGGCTGCGGGGATCATTGCCGGACGGAGAAGCGGCACAGTAATGGTCCAGAATTTTTGAGGACCTGATGCGCCATCAATTTCTGCTGCTTCATAAAGGTCCTTTGGGATACTTTGAAGCGCGCCAGTGGCCACTACCGTCATAAAAGGCCATCCTAGCCAAAAATTGGCGATCATCATGGCATAATAAGCCAATGGCAGTGGGCCGCCAGGCAGCAGCCAGGGGATGGGAGCCGCATATTCAGTCATCCAGCGCAAGCGAACAATATCGGTTGATCCGAGAAAATGCATGATTGTTGTAAGCAGTTGGTTCATTGCGCCATATTGTTCATCGAAGATGTTGCGCCAGACTGTTGCTACCACCAGGGGCGGGACAACAACGGGAAGAATGTAGACAGCGCGATATATCTTTTTAAGCCATAATCCTTCCGAGTTTAATAAAACAGCAATCAGCACCCCGGCAGGCACATGGACTAGCACGTTAGTGATTGCCCACCAAAAATTGTAAATTAATACTCGGAAAAATTCGAAATTCTGAACAGGCAGGCCGCCGGTGAATATGTTGATATAGTTTTTAAAACCGATAAAATTTAATACTGGAGAATTAAGTCCAAGCCTGAGATCCTTGGTTTGAAAATCTGTGAAGGAGACAATTACTTGATAGATCAACGGGTAAAAAGTAATTACTCCCATTACGATAAAGGCAGGCAGCAGATACATATATGGAAGCAATGCCTTGCTGAGATTATTTTTTTTGCGGGTATCCATTTTTTGAGTTACGGTTGCCATCTCATGGCTCCTTATGACCTGATTACCTGCATTTTAACTAGTTGGGTAAGATGTGTCCAGTACTTATGGATATTTTTAGTAAAAAGCGAACAGGGGAAACCCTGTTCGCTTTTTATATTTGGAAAAGCTTTACTTGTTGGCACCAACAGTTGCATCGGTGACAAATTTTCCGGGTGCGATACCTTTTTCATAAATGGCATCGTTACCACAGAAGTTGGACCAGTATTTACCAAGTTCTTTAACCTGAGGGCGGATGGTTGCGCCGACGTTGAAGGCATCTACGAGGCCCTTGATCAACGGGTCAGTAATTGTGACATCTGTGCGAACCGGAACATGCCCAGCTTCGTTCATCATAGTTGTCTGAGACTTGGCGTTGCTCAGGTAGAGAGCAACATCCAGGGCAGCTGCCTGATTGGCGCTGTTCGGGTTAATGTAATAACCATCAACGCCGACCATAGGCTTGGCGGGGCCGGCAGGGCCAGCGGGCAGCGGAGCAACGCCCAACTTATCGCCCAGGGCTTTCTTGTAATCGGCCATGGCCCAGTTACCATTCATGATCGCGGCAAGTTTGCCTTCGCTGAAGGGTGCAAGGCCATCGCTGTCAGTCATAGCCCAGCCATTTTTCTTCTGGACCTGGTAAGTGGAATTCAGGAAGGTGAAGGCATCTACAACGCCAGTTCCCTGGTCAGCAATGACTTTCCAGCTAGGATCGAAGATTGATCCGCCGAAAGCGCTGTAATAACCAAACATATGATAACAACCATAGTTTAGGGAAATTGCGGTGCCGGCATCCATGAGTTTCTTTACTTCGTCGGTGGTCTTGGGAGCTTCGGGCAGTAGGGACTTGTTGTACCACAGGGTAACAGCCTTAAGCGATTCGGGCACACCATAAAGTTTGCCATCGAGGGACATGCCATCGATGCCTAACTGGCTAATACCACCGAGCTTGCCCTTGGCGAGATCAGTGATATCGGCGATCAGGCTGGCGCGTGCATCATCACCCAGCGAATCATTGGGGGCGACGAACATGTCTGGGCCGCCACCGGCGGCAACATCGGTGCGATACTTATTATAGATATCAGCAAATGGGATCTGGAGTACGTTGATTTTGTACTGGGGCATATCAACTGCAGCCGCGGCCAAAACTTTGGCGAGCGCGGCTTCTTCAGCGGAACCGGTGCCGTAAGCGTGCCAGAATGTGACTTCAATTTGAGCTGGGGCGACGGTAGCTTTTGCTTCTTCTGTTACTTCAGCGGGGGTGCCGCAGGCTGCAAGTACAAAAGCAGCGACGAGCAGGATGCTGACGATGGCCAGCAAAGACTTTTTCATTTCTCTTACTCCTTGTGAATGTGTTGTATTTCGTTGGAGAAGCCTTTCGCTTCTCTACAACTCGTGGAAATTGATTCTAGTTAACCAGACTCGTGAAAGTCACGTGGTAATTAGCTCACCTCCTTTCATCTGCGACTTGGTGCAATGCAATTGACAGTGCCTGGACGATCGCACCCATGCCCGAAGAATGACGACGGAGCACGGCTGTATTTATTTTAACAGTTCGAGCTGATGCCTTTAAGCTGCGTTGAGTGACGGTATCGCGAATTGGTTGAAGTAAAAGATCCCCAACCTGGGCAACCCCGCCACCTACTACAATTGTTTGCGGATTGAACAAGTTTACCAATCCCGCAATCGCAATTCCGAGGTAGTGCCCTGCACTGGCGATGATATTCTGAGAAACCAAGTCGCCTCGCCTTGCGGCAGATGTGACATCACGCGCTGTGAGCAATTCGATTGGGCCCATCCCAGTTAGAAGAGTGCGTTGACCACTGAGGATCGCTTCTCGGGCCTGGCGTGCGATTGCTTTACCGCCTGCAAGGGTTTCTAGACAGCCTGAGTTTCCACAGTCGCAAAGGGGGCCGTTTTCAACAATAGTAAGATGCCCTATTTCGCCCGCTGAACCGGTGGCGCCGTGGTAAATTTGGCCATTAAGTAATAACCCGGAGCCTACCCCACTGCCGACTTTAATATAGGCGAGGTGGTTTTCTCCCCGCCCAACTCCATAAGCCCACTCGCCTAATGCCCCTAATTCCGAATCATTATTTAATGACACGGGTAGGCCCCATTTTTCTTGCAAGTATTGCTGAATAGGGTAACCGTCCCAGCCGGGCATAAGCGGTGGCGCATAAACCATGCCCGCCTGACTATCAATCGGTCCGGGTACACCCAAACCGATTGCATAAATGTCCTGGAGGGTAGCGTTATTCTTTTTTAATAAATTACTTACTAAAGTGTCGGCCTGCCTGATACATAATTCTGGGCCGTCCGCGATGCTAAAAGGGACTTCTATCTCGTCGATAACTTGCGCGCCAAAATCTGTCAGGATGATGGAGATATGGGATGCGCCCATGTCAATACCCATAACAAGTCCACGAGTTGAGTTTACTTCCAGAATAATGGGGGGGCGACCATTTTTTTTAGTGCGAAGTTCTGTTTCGTGAATGACCTTCGAGTCAAGTAAGTCATTAACAATGAGAGTCATCGCTGCGCGACTGAGGTCCATACGTTGTGCCAATTCGGCGCGTGAAATCCCACCTGGAGTGAATCGAATCAAATCCAGAACAGTGAATTTGTTAATTTTTTTTACTAATTGGTTTGGTGGAGCCCACGTGAATTGGGATAAATTTGCCATTATTTTTGAATAAATCCAGAATTATTAACATATGGATAAATATTACCTTACCTATAATAACATGATTAAATAGAGTTTGTCAAGTTAACTAACTATATACGTTGTTGGGTTGTGTATCTGCATACGTGTTTTATGTCTTGATGGGCAATATTATACAATATGTACCTAATTTGGGCTGAAACTGCGATTATTCTGGGTAAATAATTTGTTAATAGAAAAATTCCCAAAAGATCAGAATGGTCTTTTGGGAATTTTTTCTAAAATCGGATATTTATGCTCCGCGCAAAGCTTCCCAGCCAGCATAGTGGGCGGAATCCCCTAATTCTGCTTCAATACGAAGCAGCTGGTTGTATTTAGCTACTCTGTCAGATCGGGCAGGGGCGCCGGTCTTGATCTGGCCCATATTAAGTGCGACTGCAAGGTCGGCTATTGTAGAATCTTCGGTTTCGCCAGAACGATGCGAAGTTACGGCTCGCCAGCCATTGCGGTGACACGCTTCCACGGCTTCGATTGTTTCGGTTAATGAACCGATTTGATTTAATTTGACTAACAAGGCATTCGCGGCATTTTCTTTTATTCCGCGGCGGACACGTTCGGGGTTGGTAACAAGCAAGTCGTCACCGACGATCTGGCACTTATCACCAAATGTTTTTACAGCAAGTTTCCAACTTTCCCAGTCATCCTGAGCAAGGCCATCCTCGAGAGAAACAATCGGGTAGTCCTTGATCCACTTGGCCCAAAATTCAACCATTTCTGGACCTGAAAGCTTCTTGCCTTCCTTGCGGAGATTATATGTTTTGGTTTCTTCGTCGTAGAGTTCGGATGCGGCC